>DAOMGC010000014.1:0-57742 GCA_035430125.1 Cyclobacteriaceae bacterium
CCGATGGCCATCGGGATCGATCAAAAAGTTCAGCACGTGGTGGATCATGATTTCATTTCTTAATCCAACGCAAATCTCGAAGGCGCTGTCCGCAATGACTGTAGATATTTGGCTCTCGCTGGTCGGGATTTGCAATCCCGACCCCAATCAACCCGTTTCCAGTGCCAGTTATTCTCAGCTACTTCCTTGGTGGTAGATGGCTATAAAATAGGGCCATCACTGCCGTCTGTTGCGCCGCTGGTTTACTTATTATTGGTAAATTAATGCCTGGAATAAGAATATTTAGGAGACGGAGTCTCTTAAACACTAATGTTAGCGGCAATGTTCTATGAAGCGCATATTGACTTTTCTAATCATAGTTGCTACAACTAAGTTGTGGGGACAAGATGGCAACAAATATGCTCGACTGACAAAACGTGAGTTTAAGGAGTTGCTTGGTAGTACAAATAGGATTGTGCCGCCAAATCTTGGAGACACCGTGGTTATTGTTCGGTACTCAGGACTAAGACTTCTCGAAATGCAAACCGCAGCTAGGTTAGAACCATGGTCTACCGGTATGACAAAAGAGGAAGTTGAAAAGCGGATGGTAAATGCGGACAAATTTGCCCTATGGTTTCCTGAGAAATTGAAAAAAGCACTCAAGAAAAAGAAAAAGGAATCAATCATTGTTGACGAGACCGAGTTACAAATTAATAGCGGATACAAAGGTAATTATTGGCTTAGGACGACATATGTGAGTGATCGTAAAGCATTAGATGATCATGGATGGTACATGACAGTGACCAATATGTTTTATGACCCCAGGACAGATACGCAGTTCGAGATATTCTTACCTGTAAACTATAACGTGATTGACCTGATTAAATGAACACAGCCGCTAACGCTGGCTAAAAGCCATTGCCGGGTTTTCAACTAATATTAATTTGTATCTTCGGTTTACGTTAGGTCACGTGGGACAGAGTCGACTTGGTAACGCTAAACATTCCGCTACGCGTCATTAGCGTTACTATCCCGGCAACGTCTTCTAGCCTAATGTTGTTTTATCTATAAATAGATCTATGAAATCACCCTGCTGTTTTTTCCTGCTGTTGATTTTTTTTCTATCGATCATGAACGTCTCACCTGCCCATTCCCAACCCAACTCCAACTACCTGCGAATCGCCAAAATCACCGTCGATAAAGCCAGGCTCCCTGAGTACATGGTTGCGTTGAAAGCCCAAATGGAGGCTGCCCTGCGTGATGAGAAGGGTGTGTTGGCTTATACCGCCGTCGCGGACAAGGACCGGCCGGAACGGATTACCATCTTTGAAACCTATGCAAGCAAAGAAGCGTATTTGTCCCATATCGAGACGGTCCACTTTAGGAAGTATAAAGCCGCCGTGGCTGACATTGTACTGGAACTCGAACTGACGGATGTGGTGCCTATTGCCATCCAGTCAAAGGAGAATTAATGAGAATTTCATAAGTGGTTTCCGGTCATGGCAATAGGGGGATATAGAGCAGCAAATGCCAGGGGTGAGAGAATTCTGACCATTCAAGTTGCTCGGAATTTTCAGCATTGGATAAACATGAATCAACATGCGACTTAAGAAACTAAGTCCAATCTTGTGGACCAAGGACCTGAACGCGACAGTTTCGTTTTACACAACAGTCCTGGGCTTTACCGCAAAAAGCAATTTCCCGAACTTTGCGACGCTGACCCGGGATGGTGTGGAGATCATGTTTATTGTTCCTGAGGACGAGCCCGGGGATTGCAAAGACACCGCTGATTACGACTTTTTCCCACGGCCAATATTGACGGGAAGTATTTACATTACGATGGATGAAGTGGACAGGCTTTGGGAGTCAGTAAAGGACCGCGCCACGATCAAAACTTCACTCGCCGACAGGGACTATATGATGCGCGACTTTTCGATACTTGACAATAATGGCTATGAATTGGTTTTTGGAATGGATGTTAGTGGCTCTAATTGACAGGAATGTTAACTGTGTTTTGAATGCAAATTGAGATAATCACCGCGAAAATTAGTTTCCATCTCCATGGATTTGGTGGCGTTGCTGTTAATCAGGATTACAGTGGTACTGCGTTTAAATTAAGCGGCAGGATGTGGGAAGTAGTTAAGGCCCATGGAATAAGGAATAAGGGAAAAAATATCTGGGTTTATGAACCGGGGAATCGGGTTTTTGCCGGCGTAGAAATTGAGAACGATCAAGATGCCGGCAGCCTTGAGCAGAAGACCATTACCTTGAACAAATACGCTTATTTCAAGCATGTTGGTCCGTATAGACTTATCAAAGAATCCGGGCAAAGTATGAGAGATGAACTTGAGCAAAACGGTCATAAGACTATTTTCCCCTACGTTGAGATATACGGGCACTGGACAGGGAATGAGAATACGTCGGAAACTGAACTATTCATGAGTTTGGAGTAACATCTTTACGTCTCCACGTCTTTGCGCCTCCCCGATTTCGCTGCGCTACATCTGGGCAGGCCGCGGTGAATATTGCATTCGCAACTGATAGTCTATCAATATTTCACCCCTACGGGGTTAAATGCGCTCTGTATTCGCACCGTACGTGCCCGCAACTTTATTGTATGAGTAAATAACCATTCTTTGTGTCTCCCCGTCTTTGCGCCTTAGCGGTGAAAATGCCGGTGCCACCCCGTTGGGGTTGTCGCTGCTCATGTTGATGATCAGGTCTATTGATATTTCACCCCTCCGGGGTTAAATGCTCCCGGTATTTGCACCGAAGGTGCACGCGTCTTTTTTTTTGTATTCTGTTTTTTTTCTTTGCGTCTTTGCGCCTCCGCGGCAAAAATTGCATTCACAACCGATAGCCCTTGATAATACTGTGCCACCCCGCTGGGGTTGCCGCCGCTCATGTTGATGACCAAGTCTATTAATATTTCACCCCTTCGGGGTTAAATGCGCTCTGTATTCGCACCGAAGGTGCCCGCGTCTTTTTTTGGATTTTGTATTCAATCATCTTTTGCATCCCCGCGCCTTAGCGGTGAAAATACTGGTGCCACCCCGTTGGGGTTGTTGCTGCTCATGTGGATGATCAGGTCTATTGATATTTCACCCCTCCGGGGTTAAATGCTCCCGGTATTTGCACCGAAGGTTCCCGCGTCTTCCTCCTGTATTCTGTAAGCAACCATTCTTTGCGTCTTGCGCCTTAGCGGTGAAAAATCTCTTTCACTTTTGCAGGATACCGGAATTGTCCGCGACGGCCAATCCGGTATGACTGAAAGAGGTTGAAGCACTCTTTCATTTTGGATTGGTAATCGTCGAAATGATTATCTTGTTCTATCAACCTCAATCTGAACAATATGCATCGCCGTAGCTTTATCAAAAAGACTTCTCTTGTCACCGCTGGGGTGAGTCTCCTGAATTCGTTTCACCTTAACGCGGAAGCCGCCGGTACCGTGGCTGTCAACAGCGCACGCATCGAGCAGCGTATCCTCGAACTGGCCAAATTCGGTCGTGATGCAAATGGTCATGGCTATCGCGTCGCCTACACCCAAGGTGACATCGAAGGACGGGCCTGGTTCATGAACCTGATGAAACAGGCGGGACTTGACCCCACCATTGATGCTGGTGGCAATATCATCGGTAAACGAAAAGGCAAGAATTCTTCCCTCAAACCAATCGCCTTTGGTTCGCACATCGATATGGTCCCTGATGGCGGCAACTACGATGGTACGCTGGGGTCGCTCGGAGCACTGGAAGTCATTGAGGTATTGAACGAGAATAATATCATTACAGAACATCCGCTCGAGGTGATCATTTTTGGCAACGAAGAAGGCGGTACCATCGGCAGCCGGGCGATGACCGCGGGATTGACTAAAGAGGGACTGCTCCAGAAGAGCCAAAGCGGGTTGACTATGGCCGAGGGGATCAACGCGATTGGCGGTCGCCCTGATGAAATCGCGAAGACGGTGCGGAAGAAAGGAGACATAAAAGCATTCCTCGAATTGCATATTGAACAAGGCGGTATCCTGGAGAAGGAGAAAATCCAGATTGGTGTGGTGGAAGGTATCGTTGGTATTGTGCGATGGGATGTCACCGTGGAAGGATTTGCTAATCATGCCGGTGCCACGCCGATGAACATGCGGCAGGATGCGTTGCTTGCGGCGTCTAAATTTGTTGTTGCCGCCAATGAGGTGATCAACAGTGTACCTGGTAGCCAGGTGGGAACGGTTGGAAAACTGGCGGTCCAGCCGGGTGCCTATAATGTCATCCCTGGCAGAGTCATCCTGGGTCTGGAGATTCGCGACTTGTCTGCCGAAAAGATCGAACGTCTCTTCAATGAAATGGAGAAGCGCGCAACAGCCATTTCTTCAGCTTCCGGAACAAAAATCTCTTTTGCACGGCAAGCCAATGAGTCCATGCCCGCCCTCACGGACAAATCCCTTCAGCAAGTAATTGACAAAACCGCAAAGTCGTTGGGTTTCACCACCAAATTCATGCAAAGCGGGGCGGGGCACGACTCCCAACACATGGCCGATATAGCGCCGGTGGCTATGATTTTTATTCCCAGCATCGGGGGTATCAGCCATTCTCCCAAAGAGTTTTCAACGACGGCGGATATGACCAATGGGGTGAATGTCTTATTAAATACCATAATGGCGGTTGATAGGAGTTGATCCTGGGATACAGACTAATGGGCAAATTTTTGAACTATTTAGAATTTGTCTTTGTTAACGTTTAAGTTAACTTTGCCGGAGTGGAGAAAATCCGGCAGATCATATTTCACAGGGACTATTTCCTTGACTTCTTTAATGACCAGACTGAAAAGGTCAAGGATAAAATTGAACACGTCTTATTTGTAATATCGGTAGCTGACAGAATTCCAGCCAAGTTCTTTCAGCACCTGAACGGGACTGACGGACTTTACGAGGTCAGAGTCGAGTTTCAAGGAAATATTTACAGAATTTTTTCGTGTTTTGACGAAGGTAATTTAGTTGTGTTGTTTAATGGATTTCAGAAAAAGTCACAGAAAACACCCACCACAGAAATTGAGAAAGCATTGAAGATTAAGGCCGAATACTTTATCGACAAGGTTAAAACCAAAGGACATGGAAACAAAAAATAAAAGGAAAAAGACTATAGCAAATTTTGATGAATTGATTGAGAGCCGACATGGAAAAATTGGGACCAGAAAGCGGACTGAGTTTGAGATCAAAGCTAAGTCTTTTGCAATTGGAGAAATAATTAAAGAAGAGAGAAGGTTGGCTAACATGACCCAGGAAGAGTTGGCGGATAAAACTGGCACTAAGAAGAGTTTCATTTCAAGAATTGAAAATGGACACAGCGACATTCAGCTTTCGACGCTGTTCAAATTGATTGAACTTGGATTGGGGAGGAAAATATCACTGACGATTGAGTAAAGGGTACGCGCTACAACCGAATGCAAAGCTGGCGCCAGTAGAGCAGTAACACAATACTTATGATATCTTTGACCTAACGAACTATAACTCAATGAAGAGCCTGGCCTCAGTTTCCGCCCTTTTTGTCCTGTTAATCACATTGCTCGCCTCTTGCGGCAAGGTGGACCAACCGGAGCAGTCACGCACCTACGGCGCTGCAACTACCCAGTTGATTGACCTGGTGGAAAAAGATACGTTGCTGAAGCGGCTGCTGATCACTTCCATTCAGAAGGCCAAAAAAGCCAACCCAGACACGGTGACCAATCCGGCCCAATCGCTGGAAAAGTACTATGATTTCATCTCCAAAATGGAGACGTCCATGCCCTGGGCATATGTTGAGAACACCAGGAAGTCTTCTTCCTTTGAACACATCTTTCAATCGCTGTGCACTTTCTATTTTATTCTTGACCAGCCTCTCCCCGAGCTGGAAGGAAAGAATCCTTACCACAACTCGCTTCAATATTATGAACCCATCGGCAAATGGCTGACCACCTTCAACAAATCATGGAGGCAGCACCTGGACTCAGAGCAATCCTGGAGCCAGGCCTACTATGAAGTAATTGCCGGTGATCTGGCGTTTGGACTTCAGAACGGTTGGTATGAAGACCCATCCAACTGGAAGACGTTTAATCAGTTTTTTGCGCGGCACCTGAGTTCGGCGTCAGCCCGACCTATCGCCTCACCGCAGGATGATGCGGTGGTGGCGTCATTTGCCGATGCCGAGCCGCAAGGGGCATGGGCGATCGATGCCAATTCTACTATCGTTGAGAAACAGGGTGTAGCGGTGAAGTCAGCCAACGTGAAGAACATTGTCAGTCTGATCGGTGAGGACAGCAAGTACAAGGATGCATTTGCCAACGGCACTTTCACGCATTCTTTCCTGAATGTGAATGACTATCACCGATATCATTTTCCGGTAGGAGGTACCATTAAGGAAGTCCGCACCATTCAGGGCATAAACCCGACTGGTGGTATCATCACATGGGATGCTGCCGCCCATCGGTACAGTTTTGATCCCTCGTCCGTAAACTGGCAGATGCTTGAAACCCGCGGATGTGTAATTGTAGAGACAAAACAGTACGGACTGGTGGCCTTGTTACCGATCGGGATGGCAGCGGTTGGTTCAGTCAACTTTGAACCCGGTGTGGTGGAGGGTGCCCAGGTAAAGAAAGGTGATATGCTCGGCTATTTCCTGTTTGGCGGTTCGGACTTCATCGTAGTCTTCCAGGACAAAGTAAAGTTTGACATTGACGCACCGAAGACTCCGGCGGGCTCGTACCAACATCAGTTGATGGGCGAGCGCCTGGGTCACCTCACGAAGAAGTAAGTAACGTGCTGGAAGTAGGCGCCTAACAGACCTTAAAAAATTTCTTTTCCTGTACGGGCTCCTGGTTATTGAGCATAGCCTCAATTTTCTTTGCGGTTTTGGTAATGGCAAGTCCGCCGAGTCCGGTGCAACGTAAGGTGCTGGGTATTGCGTCCCCCACTTTTTTCATGGTCTCAATAACCTCATCAAGGGGTATTACCTGATTGTAATCGGCTAATGCCATGTTGGCGCAGGAGATGGCCGTGCTGGCAGCCATCACATTGCGGTTCAGGCAAGGGGCTTCAACGCGGTCGGCAATCATATCGCAGATCATGCCCAGGGATGCCTGCAGGGTGAGCGATGCGGCGGTAAGTGCTTGTTCAAGCTTACCATTCTTTAGTACAACGATGCCAGCGGCGGCCATGCCGGAACCTGATCCACATTCCGCCATACATCCGCCTACTTCTGCAGCGAAGGTGGCGTGGGCTGCGATAAATACACCAATCATACCCGCGGCCAGCATCGCCCTGACCATATCGTCTTCCGACAGTTGCAAGGCTTTGGCCGTGCCGATCACGGCACCTGGCAATGCACCACAGGATCCGGCTGTGGGAGCCGCCACGATGACACCCATACTGCTTTTCACTTCCATCATCGCCGACGTGTACATGGTGACGTGATTCATCACGTCACCCGCCACGAGGGCTCCTTCATCAAAACGTTTTTTATAGTTTACCGATTGTGGGCCCAGGATGCGGTCGCGATAGGTGGTGCCTTTCAACCCTTCATCAATGGCATTCCGCATGATGCGAACGATGGCCCGCATCTTTTCAAATACTTCTTCGTGGGAAATGTTGCCCCGTTGTGCTTCATAGTGCATGGCCAGTTCCCACAGCGACAGGTTTTTTCCTTCGTTGTATTGGAGCATTTCTTCGCACGTAATGAAAGGCACCGTCAGATTTTTTCTGGCCAGCACCGGAAGAACCGGGTGAAGTTGCCGGATGAATCGCACGTCTTCGAGGCCTTCGAGTTCTTCCAGTATACCTGTCGGTAAGAAGCGATTGGATTTTATCTCTATAAAAGTGGTGTCACCGCGGTGTACCGTTAATTCATCGTATGTTGTTGAGCGTTCGAGAAAGGCAACTACCCGTTCGGGTGATTTGACATAAATCAATGTTTCAAAGAAGTCGCCAGCCATAGACACCGTTGCGCCGTCGATCGAGATAACGTCGATCATGCCGCCACCCGTGGAGAGGGCGATCATCTTTCGCGTTTCGTTGTCGTTGCTGAGTGTAATCTGATACGTATTCGGATGTGTAGCATCGATGGGATGGATGTCAATGGTAATCTGAATCCCCGCCGCATCGATGGCCTGGAGGTAGTCCGGCAGTCGTTCATCGTAGGCTTCCCATCCAAGAAAACCACTGAACAAACCCATATCAGAGCCCTGGCCTTTGTGTGTGGTGGCCAGCGAACCGTTGGGGTCGAATTCAATCCGAACCGTTTTAATGTCGCTGCCCATCAGGTCGCGGCAAAGTCGACCGATGCGCAGGGAAGCAGCACAGTGTGAACTGGAGGGGCCGCGCATCACGGGGCCGATCACATCATTGAAAATGCTGGGAACTGCTTGCATGGGGAATTTCAAATTTAACTTACTAATGTACGAATTTATGTTCTTCTTAGGGACGGTTTTAATACTACCCCTGGCATGATTACTACCCTGATCTGGATGGTTTTTTTGGCGTTGGCCCTTTGGAATGCAGCCTTGTTGGTCCGCGACTATCGGGCTCACCGCAACGAACTCGAGCCGAACAGTTGGGCAAAGACCGGACTTATCGGCTTTGTCGGGAATTTTTTTGATGCGTTGGGCATCGGTTCATTCGCGATCGAAACAATGTTGTTCAAATTCATGAAGCAGTCCGAGGATCGGCTGATCCCTGGCACATTGAATGTGGCCAATGCGATACCCACCATTGCGCAGGGTGTCCTCTTCATTAAGGTAATTGAAGTGGAACCCGTGACCCTGGTGGCTATGTTGGTGGCTGCGGGGGCAGGTGCGTTGTTGGGTGCAGGGGTAGTGGCCCGGATGTCTGAACGGAAGATCCGGTTGGTCATGGGTGTAGCGCTGCTCATCACCAGTTTCTTCATGATTGCCGCCAAGATGAATTGGATTGAAGGTGGTGGCAATGCCATCGGCCTCGAAGGATATCAACTGGCGATTGGTGTAGCGGCTAATTTTGTGCTTGGTGCGCTGATGACAGCTGGTATTGGATTGTATGCGCCTTGCATGGCGCTGGTATTCGCATTGGGCATGTCGCCAGCCGTGGCGTTTCCCATCATGATGGGTTCGTGCGCCACGTTGATGCCATTGGCGTCGTATCGCTTTATCAAAGCAGGTGCATTCAACCGTCGCGCCTCGTATGCCATCAGCATCACGGGTGTGTTGGGGGTTTTGATAGCGGTATTTATTGTGAAGTCACTGCCGCTGGATGTCCTGCGTTGGCTGGTGATTGGCGTTATTATCTATACGGCATCACTGATGCTGAATGCCGGATTGAAGAAGTCTACTCCTTAAGGGAAATAAGCGCTAGACTTTCAGTTCTGCCTGGCAAAAGGATGCAATGGCATCGTGCCAGGTATGGTAAGCTTTCCACACTGAAAGGCACCATGCTTTAATACACTCATCTCTGGCTGATCCTGGTTCGGCGGCTAGCACATCCGACACGGTGATTTCTCCTCGTTCCCCGGGCAATGGCAGGCGAGGCCAGGGTTTTTTGTTTTGTGACAGTTTCACATGGGCCAGTTGCACCTGTCTGCCGGTGTATCCTTTTTCCAGGAAGAGATAGAGACCGATTAATCCAAACGCCAAGCCAATTGATTTCGTTTCTGCGGTGGCCGTTTGTGCCTGAAAAGCATCTACCGCAAGTTGATGAATAAAATATCCATCGCCGTTGTGGGAGAGGGTATAGTAGGAGAGTTCGTTGAATTCGTCCTGCGGCGACATCTGACTGCGAGGCTATTTCTTTAGACGAATCACTACCACGCCATCGTAGTTCTCGGTAGTGTACTTCTTTACTTCGTCTTTGTTTTTAAATACTTCCACCGAAAGAATGTCGTTGGGGTCTATTTTGTCAGAATCGACTTTGGACACGGGTTTGCCATCGACAATGTAGAGCACGTTTCTGTCTTCGGGTGAGGCGTTGGCAGTGACTGTTGCGGAAGTATTGTTGGGTGCTGATTGATTGGCAAGTTGTTTTTGAGAACTGCACGCTGACAGCAACAGAGAGACGCAAAACAAAAGTTGAATGGCTGTGTGGTTTTTCATATACTAATCGTTGAGTCTGTGTTGTTCTTTACTGCAATATACACCCCGATTCTGCCAGGCTTCATTCTCCGCAGAAATAAAGATGCATTAACCGCAAAGACACAAGGGCGCTAAGAAAATTGCGCCTCTGTGCTACTTCGGGGGTAAAAATTGCATTCGCAACGGATAGCGCTTGACAAAACTGTGCCACCCCGTTGGGGTTGCTGCAGCTAATGTTGATGATCTGGTCTATCAATATTTCACCCCTTCGGGGGTTAAATGCACGACGTATGCTAAGTGTATCCGCACCGCAGGTGCCTGCGTCTTTTTTTTGTATTATGTATTTAATCATTCTTAGCGCCATTGCGCCTCTGCGGTGAAAAATTTTTCACGCGATTTTCTTATTAATTTTGCGCCCATGCGCACACTCCCCACCATCCTCGCACCTGCAGGCTCATTCGAAGCACTCAGTGCTGCCATTCAGGGAGGAGCCCAGGCGGTGTATTTTGGCATTGAACAGCTGAACATGCGCGCCAGGGCAGCCAACAACTTTTCGGTTGATGATCTCGATAGGATCGTTAAGCAATGTCACGCCTCCGAGGTCAAGGCATACCTCACACTCAACACGGTGCTGTATGATCATGACATGCAGTTAATGAGAAGGATCATGGACCGGGCAAAGAAGAGCAGGGTAGATGCCGTGATTGTATCCGACCATGCCGCGATGATGTACGCGAAGACCATTGGCCTGCCAGCCCATGCATCTACCCAACTGAACATCTCTAACATCGAAACGGTGGAGTTTTTTGCGGCCTTTGCCGATGTAATGGTGCTTGCCCGCGAACTCAGCCTGAAACAGGTAGCTGATATCAGCCGTGAAATCAAGCGAAGAAAGATCAAAGGTCCGTCCGGTGAACTGGTTCAACTCGAGATCTTCGCCCACGGGGCGCTGTGTATGGCCATCTCCGGCAAATGCCACCTCAGCCTGCACACCCAGTTTGCATCCGCCAACCGTGGCGCTTGTGTCCAGAATTGCCGCCGGAAGTATATCGTCACCGACAAGGAAGACGGACATGAATTCGAAATTGACAATGAATATATCATGAGTGCGAAGGATCTCTGCACCATTGATATTCTGGATCAGGTGATGGCTGCCGGTGTGTCGGTATTGAAAATCGAAGGACGTGGCCGTTCCGCTGATTATGTTCTGACTACGACAAAGTGCTATCGCGAAGCCGCGCAGGCTGTGCTGGACAAACAGTATACGCCGGAGAAGATCAGTGCATGGCGTCATGCGTTATCAAAAGTGTACAACCGAGGTTTCTGGGAAGGCTATTACCTGGGCCGGAAACTCGGGGAGTGGAGCGACCAGCCCGGGTCGGTAGCGATTGAAAAGAAAGTATATGTTGGCAAGGGAAGCCGCTACTATCCACGACTGAAGGTAGGAGAGTTTCTTCTTGAAAGCGGTAAGCTGAAGACCGGCGATACCGTGATGCTGATCAGCAAAGGTGATGGCGTGCATCAGGTGGTGTTGTCCGACTGGCGGGTGAACGGACTTGAAGCCGCCGAGGCAGTGAAAGGCGACAAGATTACATTGCCCGTTGGGGTAAAGGTGCGCACCGACGATAAGCTTTATAAAATCGTCGCGGATTCCGAAGCATGATCAAGATTATCCATTACCGCAACAAGTGTATTGGTTGCGGCATCTGTGTGGAACAACAGCCTGATCTTTGGCGCATGTCGCGCAAGGATGGCAAGGCGACATTACTGCACGCCGAAGAGAAGAAGGGCATCTTTCAACGCACATCCCGTGCTGATGCAGGTATTTCTGAGCGGGTAGCTGCTGCTTGCCCGACCAAGGTTATCAAGATTACTGCTTGACAAACTCGACCCGACGGTTATTGGCTTTTCCCTCCTGGGTCAGGTTTGAGTCGATGGGTTTGGTTTCGCCATAGCCTTTCGTGCTCAATTGATTGTCGGCAACACCCATGGAAAGCAATTGTTTTTTCACCTCAGCTGCGCGGGCTTCTGACAAGGTGAGGTTCGAGGCGTCATCGCCGTCGCTGTCGGTATGACCACTCACTTCAAACTTGATCGCCGGATTGGCTTGCAGATAACCGGCTACCTCGCGAAGCACACCCATGCTCTCTGGCCGCAGGTTGGATTTGCCCGTATCAAACCGGATACCATGTGTGATGAACTTTCCGGTAGCCAGGGCTTTCGCGATCAGGTTCATGCCACCACCTTCAGCCAATCGAACATTTTTGAAATACATCGGCATGTTGCTACTCGAGTTGCCCTTAAACTGGAGGGAAGCAGCCTTGAAGTTAAAGTCAGGAACTGCCAGCACCTGATGCTCATCGATATACACTTTGATTTGTTTGTCCCGGACAGCAATGGCAATGTGCAGCCATTTGTTGTAGAAGTTATCGTCCTTCACCTCACCGGGATGTTCTCCTGCTACGTTATTGCCATTATAGAAAAGACTGGTACTGGATTTGTCCGGTGTAATCGTTGCGTCCTGACCAGCGGCGTTCAGCAGTGCAATAAATACACCCGGGTTGCCTTCATACCCTGCATCCAGCCAATAATCGAACTCGAGGGTGAACGCTTCAGGCAGGTAGGCAGGCGTTTTCATCTTCGGCGCAAGGATCGTATAATATTGTGTGATGGATACGAAGTTGCCCGCCTCTTCGTGCGCCACGGTTGCTCCACCGCCTGATAGTTTCCAATGCTGGGGAACCGAGCCCGGCTTATCCGCAGTAAAATTGTCTTCAAAAAGTATTTTTTCTCCTGCCACGAAGTCGTACTTCGCATACTCCTGGGTAATCTGTGCATCCGCATATGACGCGACTCCAGTAAGCAGCACAAAGGAGAAACCAATTTTTGTCAGGGACATAGAAAGAACTTTAGCAGTTTCAAATTTAGATAAATGTTTCTGTGTGTCTGATCTTCCATCTTTCGTCTTCCAACTTCCAACTTCTAACTTCCAACTTCTAACTTCCTCCTGACCACATACTATGCACGACCATCCCCTCTTTCACTTCTTGGGGATACCGGATCGCGCCCGCCTACGCAAGGCTACGGCGTGCTTGTCCGGTATGACAGTAAGACGAAACGAAGTTCTTTCATATCATCCTCTCCTCCAACCTCCAACTTCCACTAACTACTTACTACTCACCACCCACTACTCCCACACCCTCACCCAATCCACCTCCATCTTCTGTGGCCAGATGGTTTCGTCGATGCCCTCTGCACCTCCCCAACCACCGCCCACGGCAATGTTTATGATCAGATGGAATCGCTGATCGAAAGGCCAGCCTTTGTAGTCGTCAGCCGGATTGCGGATAAAGCTGTGATAGACTTTGTCGTCAACCATAAAGCCAATTCGGTCTTTGGTCCAGTCTATGGCATAGGTATGAAACTGATCTGAGCAATCGGGCAGGGGGGTCTTGCCTTCCTTTTGGGTGCCCTTCATGCCATTGTAAGCTTCCGTGTGCACGGTGCCATGCACTACGCCTGGTTTCCAGCCAACATATTCCATGATGTCGATCTCGCCATTGCCTGGCCAGCCTCCGTGTTTTTCATCGGTGGACAACATCCAGATAGCGGGCCATACCCCGCGTCCTTTCGGGAGTTTGGCACGAATTTCAATTTTGCCATACTTCCAGTCTCCCTTGTGTTTGCTTACGATCCGTGTTGATGTGTACTGGCTTTCGCCACGCTGTTCGCGATGGGCTTCAATGATCAGGTGTCCGTTTTCGATGCGAACATTCTTGGAGTCTTTGGTATAGAATTCTTTTTCGTTATTGCCCCACCCGCATCCGGATGGTGCCCTGCAGCCGTCGCCCAGATCGTAGCCCCAATGTGTCGAGTCGGGAGCGCCAACACGGTTAAATTCATCCGACCAGATCAGTTTGCGCTTCTTATCCGGAAGGAATGCTACGACAGCGATCATTGTACACGCGACGATGGGTAAGAGGAGTATTTTTTTCATTTGGTTCTGAGGGTGAAATGCTGACCGGGTTTTGTTAATATACGGATGTTGCCTTTGGGGGTAAGTTCGGCATCGACTTGTTCTGCTACAAATTGTTTGAATGTATTCTTCATAACAAACCATCCCCCTTGTTCACTGACAATATTCACCTCGGTCAGTTGGCCATCGGCGCGCCTGGCAGAAACCAGAAACGCACCTTCAGCCCGCAGGGTGGTAAAGGAGATATTTTTCCATTCATCCGGTACGGCAGGGAAGACCTGTATGATACCATCCTGGCTTTGTAGTAACATCTCTTGCACACCTGACGCGAATGCGAAGTTCCCCTCCAACGTAAACGGTCGGTAGCGAAATGATGAAAATTGGCCGGTGCACTGATCACCGTTCAGGTGGAAGCTGTTGGTGGAGCAAAAGCAGGTGGCGAAGGTGCGCAGGGTCTCCGCTGCCCGCTTGCCATCACCCATCCGTGCATAGATGTTCCCCTGCCACGCAAAAGAATACCCCACCCACAAGGAGGTCCCTTTTTCTTCCAACTTCTTCATGGATTCACCTATGATCTTGCGATCGGAATTCCGCTCGTCTTTCAGGAGACCAAGGGGATGAATCCCCAGCAAGTGCGAGAAATGGCGATGCGATTCGGGATAGGGTTGTCCGGGTGAAAGAGCAAGACCGCCGCGGTCATCAAGACTTAGTTCCGGCCACTGACTCAATTCCTTTTTCCAATGATCAGCTTCTTGTAGCAGGTTCTGTTCTGTGGCAAGTTCTGCTGCTTTTTCAAATGTCCAACGCACGATGGCAAGATCATAATTGGTCATGTCGGTAAACCACGCCTTGAGACTATTGTCATAAAACTCCGGACTCGCACTCAGTGGAAGTTGTTTCTTGCCGTTGTCATTGGTGATCGCAAGCTGTTCGAAAAAAGTTGCCACGTCCCGCAGCCAGGGATAGGCACGGTCTTTCAGGAACTGTTTGTCGCGTGAGTAGCGCCACTCCAGGTAAAAATGATGTCCCAGCCATCCCGCTACAGTGGGTGAGTAGGAGTACTGTACCCAACCGCCCATATCGTTGCCCTTGAGGGTCGTGACGCCGGGTACGGCCAATCCAGGCGTGCCAAAAAATCGCTTCGTGTACTTTTCAAATACAGGCCGAGTATTCCACAACCAGTTGGTAAATCCTTTAGCGCCGGTTAGGTGATTCCCACTATAGGATGGCCAGTAACTGAGCTGCGTATTAAGGTCATTGTGAATGTCGCCTTTCCATGGAGGTAGGTTACCGTTGTCAGCCGTCCACACGGCTTGTAGGGTGATGGGTGGCGCATTGGCCCGGGCAATACATCCAAACTTATAGTTCTCCAGGTACCACTGTCTTTCCAATATTGGATCTGGAAGCTGTAGCGATGATTCGGACCAGTAGTTATTCCACCAGGTCTTCGTATCCCGGAGATTCGTGGAGAATCCTTCCTTCAAATTCCGCATGGCCAGGTCATAGGCGGACTGCTTTAATGTATTCCATGTGCTGTTGGAGGTAACTACCCAGACTCCTTCCATACCGGTTGTTGTTTTTTTCCAAACAACGGCTACCTGGTATTCAAATCCGTTCCACCCTGGCTGCGTGTAGGTGATTGACTCATCTGACTTCAGTACTTTCCCCTCATCATAACCTAATCGTGCGAGTCCCTGACCTTCGACCGAATTACCGGTCCCCTGGTTGTCGCCAACATATTTTGGTGGGATGAGAATAATTGATGGCGCAGTCCCTTCAAATTTAAACCAACCAATTGGCTGGCTGGGATGAATGAAAGTGGTGAGTCGCTTGTCGCCGGGCCACATGATTTCGGCTATACCTTCTTTAATATAAAGTCGGGTATTGGCGTTTCCCCAATGGGAGGTTTCAAACTCAAGGGCAGCACCCGGGATTTTGGAGGGCGCGGCTTCGCGTTCATACGGAACGTCGCCAAGTTGCTGGATGATGGCGTAGTCTTTCTTAGCCACCTGATCCCGGATCATGTTGAAGTTCAGCTTTTCAATGTCAGCCATGGGACGCGAATCCCAGAGATCGGCGCGGTCCAGGGAAAATCGGACATTATTGTTGCGTTGCCAGATCAGGTTCCCCACCATTCCGTTGCCAAGTGGTAAGGCTTCATCCCAACGGGCAGCGAGTTTATCCTGGCATAAGTCATGGATGAAAGGGTTTTGGGCAATGGCTCCAAGTGGGAGAAACAGCAGCAGAAACAGGGTTTTCTTCACGCGCAGCGGGGATTTATTGGGTACCTTTAAAATAAGGTAATTTCCCTGTAACCATTCACCTCCAACGAGGTTTCCCCTCCTGAAAACCACATCGAACTCTTTGGAAGCGCTTTCTGACAACGCCATCATGGTTCAGGTCCGCGATGGAAACCTGGACCGGCTTGCCCTTCTTTTTCAGCGGTATAAGCGACCGTTGTATGGTTTCTTTCACGGACTGACGCGTGATGGGGAGTTGAGCGAAGACCTGGTGCAGAATACGTTCCTCCGCATTCTTCGCTACAGGCATTTGTTTCGCGGCGATGGCGATTTCCGGACGTGGATGTTTCACATTGCCCGCAACGTGAACAATGACCAGTTCAGGAAAAATAAGATGAGATGGACCGAAGATGTTGAGCAATGGGAGGACAGGCTTGGCAGTGGCGAGGATAAACAGCACGACCTGGAGCGTTTGGAAAACGAGCAGTTGCTGCGACGCGCCATGGATCACCTTCCAGAAGACAAACGGGAGATATTACTGCTAAGCAAGTACCAGGAGAAGAAGTACAAAGAGATAGGTGAAATCCTCGGCTGTAGCGAAGGGGCTGTGAAAGTGAAAGTGTTCAGGGCACTGCAGGAGTTGAAGGTGGCATATGGGGTGGTGAGTAGTAAGTAGTAAGTAGTAAGTAGTAAGTAGTAAGTAGTAAGTAGTAAGTAGTGAGTAGTAAGTGGTAAGTAGTAAATGGTAAGTTGGAAGTTGGAGGATGGAAGTTGGAGGATGGAAGAGTAGATGAGTGCAACTAAGTGATTTGTACTAAATACTAAGTACTCAATACTAGGTACTAAAAAGGATAGGAATTATGAACACGCGCGTCAATGAAATATTAGCCAAATACAACGAAGGCCTCGCAGACCCGGCAGAGGTTAAGCAGATTGAGCAATGGCTAGAGGCAGGAACCATTAGCCTCACAGACCTCCGCAACCTGAGTGACCTGGAACGTGCGCTGAATCAGGCGACTGATCCTGTTCCCTCCATGGATCTTGATGCCCGGTTTGCTGCAATGTTGGCCCGCGAGAAAGAAATTTTGCCCGTGGAGAAAAAGACCATTTCACTTTGGCCTCAACTGGCCATGGCCGCAAGTCTTGCCGTGGCTGGATTTCTGGGAGGGTATTACTTACAACGGCCTTCCGCTGATGTGGGCCAACTCGCGCAACAGGTTAATGAGATGAAAGAGATGATGATGCTCACCCTGCTGGAGAAGGAATCAGCAGCTGAACGCCTACGTGCTGTTAGTCTGACGAGCGATATGGTAGACGTGAGTGAAAAAGTGTCTGGTGCCCTCTTTCAGACACTCAACAGCGATCCTAATGTAAATGTGCGCCTGGCGGCCATTGAGGCGATGCGACCCTACACCAGAAATAACCGCGTGCGAGAAGGATTGATTCAGTCCATTGCCCTTCAGGATTCACCCCTTGTTCAGGTAGCCCTGGCCGACCTGATGGTAACCATTCAGGCTAAGCAGTCGGTGGCGGAGTTGAAGAAGATCATTGAAGATAAACGTACGCCTAAGGACGTGCGCGAAAAAATAAAGAAGAACATTGAAGTGTTGATTTAATTTGATAATCATGAAGAACATCCTGATTGCGTTCATGCTCACCACCAGCTGGGCCAACGCACAAACGTTCACCGAAACAATTACCAAAGAACTGAAGTTTGAAAAACCCGGCGCCAATGCGCTCATGGTGTTTAATATCAATGGTGCTGTGAAGGTGGAGGGATATTCCGGCGCTACCATTCTTGTGGAGGTGCAGAAGAAGATCACGGGTAAGACAACTGCACGGCTGGAGAAAGGAAAGCAAGAGATCCAGTTGGGTGTGATTGATCGCGCCGATACCATCATTCTGTATGTGGAAGGATTGTCGCAAGGATTTGGCCGGAATGCTAAACAGTACTCCAACAGCAAGCGGGGGTCATGGGGTTACAACTGGGACCGACACCACGGTGAACAGGAAAAGGAGTATGATTATTCTATGGAATTCCTGATCAAGGTACCTCAAAGCAGTCATGTTTATGCCTCGACGATCAACAATGGTGACATCCAGGTGAAGGCAGTCCAGGGAGCTGTGTATGCCGACAATATTAATGGAAGTATCCGGTTGACGGACCTGTCCGGGAAAACCTATGCCTCGACCATCAACGGCAGCGTGGATGTGAATTATGTCAGTAACCCTTCCGGCGATTCGAGGTATTACTCCCTGAACGGAGACATCAACGCCAACTTTCACCCGGGCCTTTCGGCGGAGCTTTCCTTTAAGTCTTTCAACGGGGAATTTTATTCCGGGGTGGATGAGATCACTTCCTTGCCGGTGCGGGTGGAGAAGTTCAACAAAGGAGACGGACTGGGATACCGGGTGAATGGCAACCGATACAAGGTTCGGAATGGCGGTCCGTTGCTCGACTTCGAGACCTTCAATGGGGATGTGTACCTGAGAGAAAAGTGATAAATACGTGTAGCTACCTGTTTATATAAAGCGAATAAGATTTACAAATTGAAACAATCATGAAAAACAAAATAATAGGAATGATCGGTGTATGGGTTTTGAGTGTGGTAAGTGCCTGGGCACAGGGTGGAAATGATTTCACCATTCCATTGAGCGACCCTTCCAAGCGCGGAACGCTAAAGGCTCACCTTAATTATGGTTCCATTACGGTTAAGGGCACTGCCCGTAAGGATGTGCTGGTGGGGTACAAGCAGGAGAAAGATGATGATGATGACGATGACGACAGGGACCGGGACCGAGACCATGGTCGGGATGGATATCGTAAAAAGTCAAACAGCACTTCCGATGGACTTAAGAAGATTTCCGGCGGCGGCATGGAGATTGAAGCGAGTGAGAACAACAATTTTGTAAAAGTGGGATCGGATTCCTGGAACACCAAGACTTCTCTTATCATCGAGGTACCTTCCGGGATGGACCTAAAGGTGAGTACCTACAATGACGGCGACATCATGGTCACCAATATCCAGGGTGAAGTGGAGTTAACCAACTATAACGGAGAGATCACAGCATTGAACATCAGTGGATCGGTGGTTGCCACTACCTACAATGGAGAGATCAAAGCGACCTTTGATAAGGTGACGGAAGGGACACCGATGTCTTACTCCACGTACAATGGTGATATTGACCTCACGTTTCCGGCCAACCTAAAAGCTACTTTCAAGATGAAAACAGAGCAGGGCGACATTTACACTGGTTTTGATATGGCCGTGGCGTCAAGCGGTCCGGTGCAAAAGAAAGATGCGAAGTCCGGAGCCTTTAAATTGGTGATTGACGAGTGGAAGAAGGGTGACGTGGGGGGTGGAGGTGGAGAGATCACCATCCGCAACTACAATGGCGATATCAAGATCCGGAAGAAATAGTATTGGTAAATAAGGTTCAGAAGCCGGTGTATGCCGGCTTTTGTTTTTTGTCGGAAGCGAAGTAATTTGCTGGTCATGCGGGAGTAGCTCAGTTGGTAGAGTGTCAGCTTCCCAAGCTGAAAGTCGCGGGTTCGAATCCCGTTTCCCGCTCTTACCCGCCGTAGCGTTTCGCGAAGGCGGGTCTCACCCGCCGTAGCTTTGCGTAGGCGGGCCTCGCCCAAGTTATCGTTAAACATGCAGTGGGTGTAATCCACCAAAGGGGGGTACTTCTAATTTCTATTTTGTATTGTGACGTGGTTGGTTTGTTCAGACCTTGTAATCCTCTGATCCAACGATAAAATGACCATAGACCAGTTCACAAAAGAATTTGAAGCGGCAAGACCTCAATTGAAATCTTACCTGCTGAGAATAACGGCGAGCGTTGAAGATACCGACGATATCATTCAGGAGACTTTCATCAAGGCTTCTCTGGCGCTTGATACTTTCAGGGCCGAAAGTACGGTGCGGACCTGGATTTTCAGTATTGCGTCGAACCTGGCTAAAGACAATTTGCGTGCAAAGAAAAGATGGCCCGAGACCGTGACAGACATCTGCAGAGAAAAGGCCTTGTCCAGTCCGGACTACTTTTCTGAAATAGACCGCCTGAGGCATACTTCTCCGCAGGCTGAATTTGAAATCAAGGAGCATATTGCGTTTTGTCTTACCTGTATTGCCAAATCATTGCCGTTGGAGCAACAGATATGTTTGCTGCTGAAGGAAATTTATGAATTCAAAGTTTTGGACATAGCCGAAATTCTGCAAACTACGGAGGCCATGGTGAAATACTTTCTGCACACGGGCCGTTCCAAGATGGTGAGGATTTATGACGGACGTTGTGCATTGATAAACAAGCAGGGTGCTTGTCACCAGTGCTCCGAGTTGAATGGTATTTTTAATCCGAAGCAGGATTTTGAGATTGAAAAAAACAAAATTGAGTTTGCCAGGAAGGCCAATGACCCGAATCGTGAAGAACTTTTGGATTTAAGGCTTAAAATAATGAAAGAGGTAGACCCATTTAATTCAAAAGGTTCGGCTTTGCAACTGCATCATATTCAATACAATAGAGATATCATGCAGAATTATTCCGAAAAATCAGACGAATAACCTATCGTCGCATCGTACGTAATCGTCTAAAAGGAGTCAACACAAATCTAAATTGTAATATGTCAACACCATCTTCAAACGGAAAAGCTGCTACGATCAGAAGGACCTTTAGTCGTGAGACAGCCGTCAGTATTGATATCCAGGCTGACAAAAGTATTATTTGGACCTTATTGACAAATGCTGCCGATTTTCCCCGTTGGAATTCCACAGTTATTTCCATTGCAGGATCAATTTCACCTGGTGAAAAAATTAAACTGAAGGCAAAACTTGATCCCAAAAGGGAATTCAAGTTGCAAGTAAAGGAATTTGAACCCGAGGCCAGGTTAGTTTGGGGCGATGCGATGGGGAACAGAGTCTATTCGCTGAAGTCAATCGGTGGCAACCTGACAAACTTTTCCATGGTTGAAAAAATTGGAGGGCCTCTTTTTCCGTTGTTTGCCAAAATGATTCCACCCTTTGATGAGGCCTTTGAGCAATTTGCAAGGGACCTTAAGCAAGAAGCCGAAGTGATTTCAAAAACCAAATAAAACCAGACCACTATGGCCTACAAGATTGGAACAAAAGACAAGCCAATGGCATTGAAAACCCCGCCATTGACCAGTGATTACACAATGCACATTGACCAAAAAGATGGTAAAGATGTATTGGTTTGTACAGTTGGCAAAACGGTGCTGCTCTACAATTTGGATGTCATAGACGACTTGCACAAGATGCTGAAGAAGCATGGCGATTGGATGGAACTCGGAAGTGCAGATGAGCAGAAGCCAGCCAAAGAAGGGACTGTGGAAGCCTGGGGTCGGTCAAAGAAGAATCCTGTGGGCGGCTGGTACGGGCTTAAAAAAGGCCTTCGTGGACGAGTTGGAATGTATATACCACCCCTAATGGAAGCGCTGGGGCTTGCCGAAGTTACCCATGATGCAAAGGGAAATAAGATGAAGGCCAGATAGGTGGACTGTTGATTAACATCCCGTGTCTTTACTTTGAAGATGCCTATGTTGGAAGAACCGTGCTGGATGCGAAATCTCTTCGCGACACGCTCGGAATTTCGTTGGGACGCGATAAGCGTATTGTTATTGGACGGGAGAAAAATGAACAATTCATCCAAAGAAGGATGATCGGAAGCAATGTGGCGGAAACCCGGGGATACCGGATTGTTGTCAGAAACAGGAAATCACAACCTATTAAGATTACGCTCTTTGACCAGATCCCTGTTTCGGTGGCAAGCGATATTACCGTAAACACCATAGAACTTTCAGGTGGAAAGGCAAATACCGAAGGAAAGGTGACTTGGGTATTGAACATTGATCCGAAACAACAGAAGGAATTTCATCTGCAATATGAAGTGAGGTATCCTAAACGTGAAAAGGTATTGCTGGAGTAAGCCATGAGGCGAAGCTTTTTGTTATCTTTAATCTCAAGTTAATAGAGGTTTGACTTCTTAGGCATGAAAACCTGGACCCTACGCCTCCTTGCAACCGTCGAGCTGATTACCAGACTATTGATGGTCATCATCCTGAATCCAGTCCTGATAGGTTGTAAAACAAATGTAGATATCAACAACCGGAATGCGCCGGCTGAGCTCGACAGTGTCTTACGGATACAGGAAGATGCTTATGATCTTAATACTGAGGCTGGCAGAAAACTCCTGGCTGGGACATGCCATGACAGCCTTTTGTTCATAGGTGGTGATGATGGCGGCCTCGTTCAGTCGGTGGATTTTTATGTTCACGATCTTGCTGACGGCTACTCCAGACGGCCCACAGAAAGGACGTATCGGATTTATGAACATACCGCAATAGTTACCTCAATTCAACAGACCTTCAAACTATTTAACAAGGATACAATTTATTTTAATGCCCGGTCAACTAAGGTATTTATCAGGGATGAGGGTGCCTGGAAAATGGCATATGTGTCTTTTGCGCCACTACCCGTATCATACCGCCATCGGGTGCGTGTAGACCGCCGTCTCATGGATAGCTATGCCGGCCTATATAGAACTGGTGAAAATACAGTTGATACAGTCAGGGTTTTCGAGGGCAGACTTTTTATTTCAGATGGCAGCGAGACCGGGTCTGAACTTTTTCCTGTGAACGATTCGACCTTTCTCGGTGATGGTTATTTTGGCTGTACCGTTTTCTCTTCAAATAGAAAAGGTCAGGTTGACCGGATGTACTTTGAATTCCCGGATGGACAAAGAATCAATAGCCCGAAGATTAGATGAAATCGTTTCAAGCCGTTATTTCCTCGTTGAACATCCATGATTGTGTCTAAAGACCAAACTAAGTAAGATTTCAGTATGATTATGAAAACCTGGACCCTCCGACTACTCACAACCACTGCCCTCATCGCTGGACTTTTGCTGGTCATCATCCTGAATCCGATCCTGACGTACGCCAATAAGACGTCAGCAGGACCGGTAATGATATACAGCCATCAAATTCCAGACAAGGACTTTGTTACAGCATCGAACGAGGCACTTAGGATACTAAAGACAAGCCCCTGGTACCGTGACGGGCTCCACCTGGAGATCTGTTTGAATGATGGCTCAACCTATCCGGCAATCATGCGCACCTTGCGCGGACCTGCTTTCGCCTGGGGTTTTTATGATAAGATCGTGTTGCAGGGAAATGTGAATGCTGAAGCAAACACCGTAGAACTGAATGGCTACCGGTGGAACCTCACCCAACTGCTCGCGCATGAAATGACGCACTGTATGCAATATGACCGGCTGGGCCTGTGGAAGTCGAAACCGATCGCCAGCATCCCCGACTGGAAGTGGGAGGGCTATGCTGAATATGTTGCGCGTCAGGGAATGAACCGACACGACTTCGCCACTGATCTTGATCGGCTAGAAAAGACAGACACGAATGCGTGGGCCGTTGCCCTCGATGATGGCACGGTTGCGCCACGAACTTATTATGAGGCCTGGATGCTGGTACGGTATTGCCTTGACGTGCGGAAAATTACATACGAGGAATTGCTTGCGGACCCGCGGACTGAAGAAGAATGGAAAAGGCAGATTAACAGATAAGATACTTTTCCGAACACTTGCCCATAACGTTTCTCGTGGATAAAACTATTTGCGATGCTGCCGCATCCAACAGCATATGCAATACATTAAGTTAACCTTCCTAATTTTATTGTGTTCAATGCTCACATGGGCACAGCCGAAGCGTGAGCAGACCAGCGGATTCAATCAGATTGTTGATATTTCCGCCTACGAAGGTGGTCGATTCAAGCTGACAGCCTATGCAAGAGTAGAGGAAACAAACATAAACATGTCTATTGCGCGACTGTTTGTTTCTGTGTCTGTGCCAAATCAGTATGGGCACCAGGAAAACCAACAAGTCGCTCAAGGCCCCTGGAAAGCCTACACCATTGAAGGACCAATAGCCGGGCATGCCGATAAGCTTGTGTTTGGTGCCTACTACTATGGGATTGGCAAATATCATTTTGACAAATTTGAGTTAAGCGCCAAAAGGCAAAATGGTGATTGGGAAAAAGTTAAGGTAGTTAACCCCAGTTTTGAACAGAAGGGAGGAGTTGGTGATGGATGGCATTTTAGCGGAGGCGACGGATTTCTGCATACGGTCACATCCGAAGATCCCAAGGATGGTGACCTGTCTTTGGTGATAGATGGTAGCCCAAGAACCCTTTCTGGAAAATACGCCGAAGTCAATGGGATCAGGATATGCCACGAATTTCATGGACAAGGGAAGGACACGATCCTGATGTTGCATGGAAACGGTCAATCCATACAAGACTTGCGAAATCAAATACCAGTATTGGCCAGAGAATTTACGGTACTGGCAATGGATTCGCGGGCGCAGGGATACACCTCGGACGATGGCCGAGGGATAACATATGATCTCATGGCAGATGACGTCAATTCGTTGCTGGAGTTGTTGAAAATCAATCGTGTCAACACTATGGGGTGGAGCGATGGCGGCAATACGGGATTAATTATGGCCATGAAGCACCCTGACAAAGTGAAAAGCCTTGCCGTCATGGGGGCCAACTTGTATTGCGATGACACGTCGGTTGATGATAAACTGATAGAACAACTGAGAATCTCACGAAAGAAATTAGATGATGCGCATACGCCTGAAACGGATTATCAACTCCGGATGATTCGTATGCTTTTGACAGAACCAAACATTAAGCCGGAAGACCTGAAGAGTATTACATGCCCGGTGTTGGTCATGGCAGGGTCCAACGACATCATCAAAAAGAAGCACACGAGACTGATAGCAAGAAAAATCGGCGGATCATCATTGGTCATTTTTAAGGAAGGTACCCACTTTGAGCCGCAGGAAAATCCGGAAAGGTTTAATGCCGTGCTATTGGATTTTCTGAGGCGAAGTAACTGATCTCGGCTTTCAATTGACAGATCAGATCCCGAGTTCTTGCCTTCAGAATATCATTTTCCATTTTGCCAATCCTCCAATTTTTTCGCATCACGTGTAATGGTGCGGGCACCCAGAAACAACACCACGGCAAGCAATCCGGCTACCATCGGCATAGAATACATAGCCATGTGCAGTCCGGTTGCTTTGAATGTCTCGGTCATGGTCGTTGCACCTGCATCCATCATGGCCTGGTTGGCAAAATGATCGCTCAACATTCCCGTGATCACAGGACCAAAGCTTCCACCCAATAGATACATGGCAAAGAAATACAGTGCCATGGCTGTTCCTCTCAACGGTGCTTCTATCACTTCCTGAATGGAAGCGTACACATTGGCATAGTAGGTGAACGTGAGCATGGTGGCTGTGCCCATCAACAGCATAAAGGCAATGATCTCACCGGGTTCCAGCAGTAAGGCAAACAACATCAGCGGAGCAGCCACAGCAATGGCAATACCGGCAAGCAGCATTTTTCCGTTTTTGCGATGACGACTCCAGTAGTCACCGAGCCATCCACCCAACAACATACCGACAATGCCTACCGCTCCCAGTACAATAGAGGCAATATTGGTAGCATCTTTGATGCCCAGGTGATGTACCCGGATCATGAAAGAAGGCAGAAAGGTATTTACGGCGTAAGCGTTGTAATTGTGTAGCAAACCAGAAATGATAATCCAACCCATGGTAGGAATGGACAATACCACCCAATAGGAATTACCGGGTCGTTGTTTCATGGCATGAACGCTGAGTTCGGCGGCGCCGCGCTGGGGCTCTTTGATGGTGAAGGCCAGTACAGCGAGAATCAATCCGGGAATCGCAGCGAAGTAAAAAGCTTCCCGCCACCCATAAGCTTGTGAAATGATGCCACTGACGCGATAACTCAGAAATAGTCCGATGGGGAGTCCCATCATGAACAATGACAAGGCGAGGGCACGGCGTCGTGCTGGAAAGAGATCGCCGATCATGGAGTTGGCAGCAGGCGCGCAACTGGCTTCCCCGATGCCTACGCCTAGACGGCTTGCGAATAGCCAGCTGAAACCTGGAACCATCCCCGATACGGCAGTGAGGGCACTCCATGCGGCGACACCGTAACCGAGAATTGTCTTTCGTGTGAACTTGTCGGCAAGTCGGCCCAGGGGAAGACCAACAATGGCATACATCAAAATGAATGCCGTCCCCAACGTACCCAGTTGTGTATCACTCAGCATCCATTCCTTTCGGATGGGTTCCGCCACAGCGCCGATGACCTGCCGGTCATAAAAGTTCATGGTATTAATGCCAAAGAGGATGGCCAGGGCGTACCAGGATGTCTTTGAGGTGGGTTGATCGTTGTTCAAGTTGATTCTGAATTGGGTATTATATCTAATATCGACAATTATTCCGTAGAACCTGCCCAGGGCTACGACTTTAGATGTATTTCTAAGTTGAGCCTAAAATCATAATATGAGGGATTATTTCTCATTACCTATGAAAAATTCAGTTTCTGCGTTGATTCTTACTTGTTGTTTTTCGCTGTCTGCCCTGGCTCAGATTGACAGTGCCCGGCTAATGATTGACAATATAGAACGGTCCCTCAATTACCAGACCGGCAAGATTGAGTTGTCGTCCAACAATGCGGTTCTTACTGTACCGGAGGGATTCAAGTACCTGGATCAGAAGCAGAGTCTGTACGTGCTTACAGACTTGTGGGGCAATCCGGCAGATAGTTCCATATTGGGCTTGCTGGTACCCGCGAACAAGGGCGTCCTGGCAGGTGACAGCTGGGTATACACCATCAGCTTTGACAACATCGGATATGTAAAGGATGATGATGCGGATGATATTGACTACGACGATTTGTTAGAAGATTTGCAGACAGAGACCAAGGATGGCAATGAGGCGAGGGTGAAGGAAGGATATCAGCCTATTACCCTTGTTGGCTGGGCTTCCAAGCCTTACTACGATGCGGATATGAAAATTCTTCATTGGGCCAAGGAACTTCAATTTGGTGATGACTCGCTCCACACACTGAACTATAACCTGCGGATACTGGGTCGCAAAGGAGTATTTGTTCTGAATGCGGTTGCTTCGATGCATGAGATGGCAGAAGTAAAGTCCAGCATCAAGCAGGTTATCGGCAGTATAACCTACAAGGAAGGCGACAAATATTCAGATTACCTGCCTGATGTTGATGATGTGGCTACCTGGACCATAGGAGGATTGGTGGCGGGAAAAGTGCTTGCCAAGGCCGGCTTCTTCGTTTTGTTGTTGAAGTTCTGGAAAATCATTGCCGTTGCCGTTGCCGGATTTGGTGGCGCAATTTGGAAATGGTTTAAGGGAAGAAAAGAAGATGAGATTGCCACCGGAAGAGATATTGGTAATTCAACTGGTGTGTAGGGTCCTACACCAAGTGGGTGTAGGACGCTTTTTTTATTATGGTGTGGAGCAATCGCAAATCTCGCCTGCCTAGCGCCGACCCCATCGATACGTGCTTTCACCCAACCGGCACAGTCTTTTGAATGACGAAATCTGCGGCGCTGGCTCTTAGTTTTGGATTCTTTTGATTCCTGAATACTAAAACTTGTAATGCTTATGATCCGATCCGCTACTGGCCTTGCAGTAGGATTGTTAATGCTGCTTGTTGGGAACACGCCAGCTCAAGATGTCCGCCATGGTGCTGGCATGACGGGAGCAGTCATTAATGAAAAGGGAGAACTGGTAGTTACTCCTTCACCGGATTCATCTCCAGGTGATTTCGACTTTTTTGTCGGTAAATGGAATATCCATCACAAAAAACTAAAGTCAAGACTCACGAAAAGTACGGAGTGGATAGAATACGAGGGTACCAACGAGGATGTTAAAATGCTCGGCGGAATCGGTCATACCAACAACAACAGGGCGATCATTGATGGAAAACCTGTTGAGGGTGTGAGCCTGACTCTGTTTGATCCGCAAACCAGGCTGTGGACGATCTATTGGGCGAACAGCCAAGATGGCGAATTGAGTAAGAATCCGGTTCGGGGATCATTTTTCGGAAAAATAGGTCGCTTCTACGCCCGGGATGAGTGGGAGGGAAAGCCGATTCTGGTTATGGCACAATGGGACAAAACCAATCCGGATCGCGCGATTTGGAGCCAAGCGTTTTCTGATGACAACGGCAAGTCGTGGGAGTGGAATTGGTATATGACACAAACCCGTGTCATCGATGAAAGGCTGGCATTGCGAAAGCGATTACTTTCATTTGATCATTCAATTCCGATTCCCGACTTGAAATTTGATAACAATGGTGAGTTGATCATTAACCCATCCTCCAGGTCATCGGGGCAGGATTTTGATTTCCTGACGGGCCGGTGGAAGATGTACCACAAAAAGCTGAAGTCCAGGTTGAGTAATAACAATGAGTGGATTGACCTGGAATCAGAAGATGTAAACTATGGGGCTATCCTGAACGGACTCGGCAACACGGACCTGTATACAGCAGTCTTTGACGGAAAACCGTTCGAGGGATTTACCCTGCGATTGTTTAGTCCCAAAACCAGGCTTTGGAGTTTGTATTGGGTGGCCAGTAACTCCGGCGTATTGGACCCTCCGGTCGTTGGATCTTTTGACGGAGACATAGGTCATTTCTTTTGCAAGGACACTTTTAAGGGTAAGGAGGTCATGGTCGTGTTCCGCTGGGACAGGCGCAACAAGGAATACCCGGTGTGGAGTCAGGCCTTCTCCGCTGACCACGGCAAGACGTGGGAGTGGAACTGGATTAATGTTTCCGAGCGTGTAAAGTAGTACTGCTAAATTTATTGGCAGGTATCAAATGGTTCAAAGGTGCCGATGTCAGAATTCTGAACTTCTGCCAAGACCGGAATCGACAAACTGCTTATAGTTGGGACCAATGGGAAGGGATATCTTATCGATGAATACTTCTTCAGCCGTGTAGGCAGTAATCTTTGTAGTATTCACGATAAACGATCGGTGAATTCGTATAAATCCCACCTGTAAAGTTTTTTCTATTTCACTGATGCCAAGCTTGGTGATTACTTTTTCTTTGGGAGTGTGAATACAAATGTATTCCCGCATGCTTTCAATATATAGTATGTCGCTGAACTGGACCTTCACCATTTTCTTGTTCACATTAAAGAAGGCAAAACTGGAAGCGGGTTGGGAGGATGTGGTGATCTGATGAATTTGGGTCGGGTCGGGTTTGGCAGATATTTTGTTCACGGCCTTCAGAAAACGTTCGAAGGAGAACGGTTTCATCAGGTAATCGCGAACATCGAGCTCGAAGGCCTCCAAGGCATATTTTGAATAGGCCGAGGTGATAATAACCTGCGGTGGGAACTTAATTACTTTAAGAAAGTCAATGCCGGTGAGGCCTGGAATCTGAATATCGAGAAAGACCAGATCAACTTCGTTTTGTTGCAGAAACTCAAGGGCACTGATGCCATCTTCAAACACCCCTTTGAGTCGAAGCCATTCGACGCGAGCCTGAAAAGAAAGCAGAATTTCCTGTGCCGCTTTCTCATCTTCTATGATAATGCAGTTTATGGTTTTCATGGTGTATGGGTCCTGGGAATCTTCAGTCGAACGAGATAGGTATCACCCTCCTGAATGTCCAGGCTGAAATGGTTATCGTAGAGTAGTTTTAATTGTTTTCTCACATTGCTGATTCCTAACCCGGGTGCTGACGGAGATCCCGATAAAGACCTCAGGTTTGGATTCTCTACCTCTAGAAAAATCCAGTCCTGATCGATCGTGATGGCAATGCGAATGTTAATGACACCACGCTGGTTGGTCAGTGTGTGTTTGAAGCTGTTTTCGACAAAGGGAAGCAGCAGCAACGGCGAAAGGTATACCGTTGCGTCATCTGCAGGCGGATTCCAGTGAATGCGTAAGCGATCACCATGCCGGATCTTCTCCAGTTCAATGTAATCGTCTATGACCCTGATTTCCTGGGCAAGGGTGACCAATGGCTTGCTGCACTCTTCGAGCATAAAACGCATCAGGCTGGAAAGGCGGAGAACAATTTGCTCGCTCTTGCTGTCGGTTTTTAATGCATCCGAATACAGGGTGTTGAGCGTGTTGAACAAAAAGTGCGGATGCATTTGGGCTTTTAAAAAGCTGAGTTCAGCTGCCCGCTTTTCATGAAGTAGTTCGTCATTTTGCTGCAATAGTTTGTTTTGCTGTTTCATCAATTTGATGGCGATGGCCATCATAATCACCCCCATCCAGCTCAATAACTCGCGAACAATGCGATTGGCGCTGAACAGATTGAGTGGTGTTGTTTGGTCTTTGTGCAGCCAGGGATCTACGAGATAATAACCGTACAGCCTGAAACCAAATCCAATGACGACAAGGATCACCAGAATCCAGATATATAAACCGGATTTGCTTTGGTCTTTAGAGTACCTAGGAATCAGATAATACAGAATGAAACAGACTACCGTGACAATTAACGGAAGACGTGAGAACAGACCCAAGACGATGGTGGTGGTAATTGGGTTATCATTAACAAAGACCAGATAGCTCAGGAAGTCAGCAGCCCAAAACAAGGCATGCCTCAGAATCCGGATCGCCTTTTTTTCGCTATAAATGAGTTGATAAATAGGGGACATAAGGCATTCAAAATAGGTATCCCGACGTGGACACAGAATTGCAGCGATCAATAGTTGATTGCTCGGTACAAAAGTGGCGATTCCGCATGACTAAAATATATGCCTTGGGTTACTTTATTGATTAGCTTGATTCCTCAATAGGGAAATACAGTATGATGAGATTTGCAGTCGATGTGGGCAAATGGTTTTATGTATGTGCCATGGTCACGTTGGGATTGCTTACCGTTTTCTACGGGGTTTATCCATATATGTTGTTTCCGGCAACGGGTTTATGGTTGCCTGAGTTTAGGGTTGGTGTTTATGCTGTCGGAACCCTGTTCATTGTTTCTGGTGTCGGGATTTTATTTGGCAGGAGATCCTATATAAGCGCGGCAGTTCTCGGCACGTTCTTGTTGTTCATTCTCCTGATAGGCCATATCCCGTATGAGATATTGGGAAATGGTAAATCAACCTTTCTGACGTGGGAGAATGTACTAAAAGTGATTGCCCTTGCCGGTGGCGCATTCGTGATTGCCGGCCTTGTCCGAAAAAATCGGAATACACAAGTACCTGGTGTCAAGTCCCCGTTGATTTTGGTTGGGATGATCCTATATGCTATAGCCATCTTGTCATTTGCGCTGAACCATTTTTTGTATGTCCAGGGTGTCGCCTCCTATACGCCGGCGTGGGTGCCCTTTCGCTTGTTTTGGGCCTGCTTCACTGGGATCGCATTACTGGGCTCAGGAGTATCCATCATGTTTAGAATTAAAGTGCCATTAATTGCATTATTATTAAGTGTGATGATTCTCATTTGGATTCTTGTACTGCATATTCCTAGAATCCTAGTCTCTCCGCCTGAGTACCTCAACAGTGAAATTGCAAGTACCTGTTTGGCCCTGGCCTATTGTGGAACTGCGTTGTCCATTTCGGGATTGTCCCGGAATAGCGCAGACTAATCATGCTGATTCTTTGACTAAAAAAATCAATCGACAAAGGACTATCCGTTGGCCCGAAGGGTATGATGTAAACTTGTACCGTCGGCTAGTGCGCACAAAGTTGCACATCGAGCTTCACTACGCAGCGTCACTGGATTTACAGGCCATGGCTGAGATGTCTTGCCTTTCCAGGTATCACTTCCTGCGCATGTTCAAGGCGGTTTTCGGTCTAACACCCCGGCAATACCTTATTCAGGTGAGGGTAAACAAAGCGATGCAGCTATTAGACAATGGTCTTTCTGTTTCGGAAGCCTGTTTTGCGGTTGGGCTCGAAGGGTTAAGTTCCTTCACCCGAAAATTTAAACAGCGTACTTGTGTGACGCCTTCTGCCTATCGGAAAGAGCAATTTAGAAAGCGATACAATCAGGAGCGATCGCCTTTGCGTTTTATTCCGGGTTGCTTCCTTCAGCAGTATGTACCACGGGAAGAATAGCAATTTCGGATTAATGCCAACTGTGGAATGTCTCTACGTTTGTAACACCAATGCAACAAATGCCATGATAACCCGAATGACCCACGTATGTGTCTATGTCCTGAATCAGGACAGCGCGTTTGATTTCTATATCAATAAGCTAGGATTCAAGGTTAAACTCGATGTGCCCATGGGGAACAATGCCCGTTGGCTGACAGTTACACCGCCCGACCAGCCTGAACTGGAAATAAATCTCTTTCCTGTGGCGGAAGGTGGACTACTTCCGCCAGAGTCTGTACGGGCCATGACTACCCTGGTGAGCAATGGGACCTTCGGTTGTGGCGTGTTTACGTGCCGGGATATTCATGCAACCTATGAAGAGCTTGTGGCCAAGGGAGTACGCTTCAAGAAGAAGCCAACCAAGGAGTTCTATGGTCTCGAGGCTCTGTTTTATGATGATTCGGGAAATTGGTTTTCACTGGCTCAATTAATATGATCAGATGAAGACGATATATGATCTGAATACGAAGCAGGAATTGATTGACCGAATCAATTTGCTGTCTGAGCACGCCGCTTCTGCATGGGGCAAGATGAATGTTGCTCAAATGGTTCATCATTGCGTATTGTGGGAGGAGATGATGCTGGGTAAAATAACCTATGACCGACAGTGGGTAGGTCGCCTGTTTGGAAAGTGGCTGCTGAAAATCGAGGTGAAAGATGACCGGCCCATGCGGAAGAACAATCCTACTATTCCCGCTTTGAAACCTGGTTCATCACCCACTGACTTTGCCCGGGAGCGTCATCGCTGGATTCAACTGTTGCAGGAGCACGACTTAACCAGCAACCTGGAAATTGTGCACCCTTTTTTTGGAAAAATGACACCTGTCGAGGTGGGGTATCATGTATACAAGCATACCGACCATCACCTGAGACAATTTAACGTTTGAGATATGGAAAAGAATAACCGATCAAGTGTACGCATCATCCGAACCTTTGCTGCTCCCCTGGAGGTGGTATGGATGAGCTGGACCAAAGCTGAGGTTTTGATGAAATGGTTTGGATCAGATCCCAACGGTACAGTGCGGCATGCCCGGCTGGATGTTTGGCCAGAAGGTACGTTTGAAATCACCTTTAGGGATTCGGATCAAAAAGAGCACACCTGTTTTGGTACCTATGGGGTGGTGACTAAATACAAAAAACTAAGTTTCAGTTGGCAATGGCGGAGTGAATCTGGTGAGTCTGAGGTGAAAGTCCAATTCAATCAATTCGGTCTCTATACCCAGATTGAATTGGAGCACAGCAAGCTGAATGCGAATTCAAAACATGATTATCAGGCGGGTTGGAGTGGGGCCTTTGATAAATTAGAAACCTTGTTGTGCGGCGTACCAGTCGGCCGAAATTAGGCTTGCCGATTTTGCGCAGTGATATTGGATTGAGCGGCAAGCCCCGAAATGATTAATGCGATACCGCTAAACCCCAGCGCCTGAAGGGCACTGGTCAATTCATTTCCCTTATTGCCCCAAGGATCAGCGAAAGTGCGGGGCAGGTGTAACAACATAAACCATAGAAAGATCATAATCCCCAGCAGGAGAGCAATTTCCTTGACGCGGATTTTTAATATAATCAATGCTCCGGAGCTGATCAACGCTATTCCGGAGAAATATGTCCAGAAATAAGAACCGGGTATCCACGAGGGTACGAGTTTCACAGCAAAGTCGGTGTAAACGAAGTGCGTTAAGCCGAACAGCAGCATCACCATGGAGAAGAATAGCTTCCCCCAAGGAGCAATTGAAGACAAGCTTGTAAAATAGGGATGTGTTTCCTTGGGATTGTCCTCACCATAAGATTGTGCAATCGCGAAAGCGCCCCCCGCCAAAGCAAGTTCCTTGAGGGCATTCACCCAGGCACCGAATATCATGCCGTAAGGATTAATAAATAGCAGATGCGGAACATGGTATCCTGCAAAAAGCACGAGGAATACCCATCCGAGCATCAAAGCGAATGATTTTCCTCTTCTTTCAAAGAACAGGGCGAATCCGGAAATAATTAACCAGAAGCTAAACAGGGCAGCAACTATTGGGAGCCCCGGTAGCCACGATGAATCCGGAGCAAATACGGGGCGAAAATCCAGGTAGAATAGTTGCTGAATTCCTAAACAGGCAATGCAGATAGCATAGAATTTTCTGCCAATCAATAGCAGTATCTCCATGATCAGGTTTTTTATAGATAAGTAAGCCACTTATAAGAATGTGCCCGTTTGAAATTGTCGTACCAACGACACGGGAAATACAGGGCGATTACAACGAGTATCCAAACCAGATATGTACGGAGTAAACTTGGCATGTAGCCGACTGGAAATTGTGTGTTGGCAGAAGCAAACGCAATGATGGTAAGCTCATGAAATTGGATGAATACCCAGATTACCGCACCGCCGACGACGAGGGGCAAATGAAGCAAATAGTAAAACATAGGGACCCGTCCGAAAGTTGAAATTATGCGACCCAGGTGACCGGGTGCTTCATTAAACAGAGATAGCATGACCATGCCAGTACCCAGGGTTAGGAGCAGAAACATAAGTGACGGAGGATATTTAGCAACACTGAGGAAAGACATAATGGTAAATGTTAATCCGCGGTCTTGAACACTCCAGGGTATTGGATCCCCATAGCCATTGATAAATCTAAATAGGATGAACATGCCGATGGCGAAAAGCCCGGCTAGTCTAAGCGCTTTGCTGGCCTGCTCTGCAGGAAGCTTATACCATGAGCCGGCTAAGTAGCCAAGAGCCAATACGGCTATCCAGGGAATAGGTGCGTAGGAAAACAAGATGGGCGGTGTCCCTGGCGGGAAAAGAACAAACGGGCTGTTGTGGAGCATAGCCAGGTAAAAATTTTCAGAGGTCACTGGTTGGATGTTGCTCAACAGATTGTGACCGGCAATTATGATAAACACGACAAAGGCTACCGCTCGCCCGGGCAGCCATATCAACCCAGCCAGTACGATCATTCCCCATCCGATAACCCAAATGACCTGCAGGATAATGAGGTTATAACTAAACTGGAGCAAGAAGGAAATTACAGTAACTTCTAATACCAGCATCCATACACCTCGCTTAAGGAGGTATCGACTTAAGGCAGGCTTGTCATGGGATTTCTGTTGATGCAGGCAGATGCTTATACCTGAAAGGAAAACAAACAGGGGGGCACAGAAATAGGTGATCCAGCGGGTAAAAAAAAGTAGTTCGTCTGTCTGCGTCAGATCTTCGGGACGGTAGAGTGTCTGGCTCCAGTATTCCCTGACATGGTCCAGGGCCATCAGAATCATGATTGTTCCGCGGAGGATATCTATGCTATGTATTCTGGCGGCCTGGTTGACTTTGAGCATGCTATAATGCTGATGAATAAAATACTAGAGAATTATCATTTTATACTTCAACGATAGACGCCCTGGTACATGATGCAAAGGGTAAATAGTTCCCAGTTCGCGATCATGACCCCTTGAAAAACCGCGATGTTAGCCAGGAGATAGGAACGCCGATTACAAATAGGTGAATGCCAATCATGACGAAGGTGGCAGCCCGAATCCGAAAAGGTCCGGCAGGAACGGAAGACAAGGGAACCACAATAAAATTCATCATCATCCAAATGAACAGGCCATACATCATTCCAGACAGGATCATAGATGATGAAAGGAATTTCAATTTCGGATACAGCACGTAGAACAGTGCAGTCCAGCTGATGGCCACGGTGAAGTGCAAGGCAAGTCCGGCAAAGGCTGTTGGCAATCCTCCACTAAGCGCCGGCCTTCCAAAGAGTCCAGTAGCTACGTACCGGAACACCGCATCAGGGGTGGAGCCATTAAAAAAATGAGCATGAATAATGGCAGCGACGGCATCCAATACGCCGACGATAATTCCTGATTTCAATATTGATATCCATAGCGATGATGTGGAAGAGCCCATTGTGATTTGCGATAATGGCAATTAATGTAAGTGCCTGACTGCTTCAGAATGGAATTCTTCTACGAAGAAGCGATTCCTTATGTCAGGCCGGGGGAATCGAAGAACCTTTATGGATGACCTGGAAAAAAGAGCAAGTAACTACCTATTTCTCTTGGTATTTCGGGTGGAGAATATTCCAGGTTATGGGAGTCGTGTTTCTGGGGCTCCCCAATCCCCAATCCCTAATCCCTAGCACCTAACACCTAACACCTAACACCTAATTCCTATTCTTCCGGCAGATTCCTCAGAAAAAAATCCCGCACGTTCCCGCCCATAATCATTTCGATCTCTGCACGGGTAAACTTAAGTTTCTCCAACTCGGTGACAATACGCGGCGTACCCGTCACGTCAAAGTGCATCCGGAATGCGCCATCCCAGTCGGAGCCCAGTGCGACTTTATCTACGCCAATCTTATCGGCAACATAACGGATGCTGCGTGCTGTGGCGGCTGCATCGGTGCCACACACCGCTGTCTCCCAAAGGCCAATGCCCACGAGCCCCTGGTGCTGACCGATGGCCATGAGGTGTTCATCTGAAAGATTACGTTGGTTATCACACATGCCCCTTACTCCGGTGTGTGATACCAGTACCGGGCCATTGTGAAGCGTCAGCACATCGTCGATGGTTTGCCGTGAGGCGTGTGCCAGGTCAATGGTGATATGCATGTCTGTCATCTTTTGGATGAGTTCTTTTCCCAATGGGGTAAGTCCGCCTTTGTTCATCCCATGTGCAGAACCAGCAAACTCATTATCGAAAAAGTGAGCCAGGCCGATGTATCGGACACCCGCATCATAGAATGTCTTGAGGTTATCGAGATTGCCTTCCAGCGGCTGAGCCCCTTCGAGACCGAGCATACCCGAAGTGATGCTGTGGTCTTTGGCCCGGTCGGCCATGAATTTTTCGAGATCACCTCGGCTTTTGATGACCCGCAGCTTGCCTTCAGCGGCTTCGGCAAAATCGGCGAGGTTTTCACATTGTTGGAGTGCACGCTTCTTTACGCTAAACCAATTGGAGGGGGGACGCAATTGCACGAAGCTGAGTAAAGCAATCTGGTCGCTGTTACTGTCGTTTTGTTCAATGTTAATACCAAAGGGAACCTTGCTGACGACCGTGAAAACCTGAAATGCCATGTTGGCCCGTTGCATGCGAGGGAGGTCAACGTGTCCATGGGATACTTCCTTGAGCAGGTCGCGATCCCAGAGCAATTCATCGCAATGCAAATCGGCGATAAAGGGTATGGAATCGTAATAGTCGGGCCTGGGGTGAGGGGGTACAGCGCTGACGGAGTTCTTGGATTGGTCTATGTAGCCAGGCACCGCGCCAAAGAATACCACCAGTACCAGAGAGAGTCCGAGCAGGTTGCGACGAACAACCTTTTTCATGGGTGTGAATTTGCAATGAATATAGACGAATTATTGCAAAGCAGGGCATTGTTTTCGACATTCGGCACAGGTAGGTGGTTAACTGGAATTAATCAATCTTTTTAACATGAATTTCCGACGTAAAACTATTCTGTGGGTATCCGTTCTGTTCCTCATCATGACATTTGTCCTTCGAACGGTGTGGTTATCTGGCGCGTTCAGGACAATCCATAATCAGTTTTCAGGAAGGACGCAGGTTATAGAAGGAATTCCTGGTGTGGAAGACATTGATATCGACTATTCAACGGGTATTGCATTTCTTTCTTCCGATGACCGGTGGGCACGGACCCTTCATCACCAACCGGTAAAGGGTGGTATCTATGCCATGAACCTTAACGACAGTGTGCCAACACCCGTGAACCTGACGGCAGGATTCAATCAGGTTGATTTTCATCCGCATGGTATTTCATTTTACCAGTCGCCGGAAGGAAAGAAGTTGTTGTTCGTTGTCAACCACCGCGATTCCGGCAATTTCATTGAAGTCTTTCAATACCGAAACGATACGCTGGAGCACGTGGAGCGTATCACCGACTCGCTCATGATCAGCCCCAACGATGTAGTGGGTGTAGGTGAGCGGCAGTTCTACTTCACCAACGACCACGCTGAACCTCCCGGAACGATGCGGTCGCTGAAGGACCTGGCCACCATTGGCACCGGCAACATAGGGTATTACAACGGCGAGCGTGTGGTGATTACTTCCGTGGAAGGAATAAAGTACGCCAATGGAATCAATGTGAGTGCCGATGGTTCTCAAATTTACCTAGCGGCCACAACGGACCGGGTGGTTATGGTCTTTAACAGAGATAAATCTTCCGGCTCCCTGTCGCTGAAGCACGAAATAGACACGGGTACCGGCGTTGATAACATTGATGTTGATGAAGCCGGCAATCTGTGGGTGGGCTGTCATCCGCAGCTGCTGAAGTTTCTTTCTCACGCCAAAGACGATTCCAAAATATCACCATCGGAAGTCATCAAACTGGTGCCACAAACTGACGGGTCATTTGTGCAAACAACGGTCTATCTGAATGATGGATCCGAACTATCGGCGTCTTCGGTGGCTGCGGTATATCACAATAAATTGTTAGTCGGTCCCGTATTCCAGCCGCGGTTTGTCTTGGCCACACCCACTACAGACCAGCGATGAAAATTTTCTTGTTGGTAGCCCTTGTGCTGTCGGCACCTGGCGTGTTGGCTCAGGTTGTTACTACTGACCCCGTGCTTCCACAGCCTGACAAGCCTGTGACCATAACGGTTGATGTTTCAGGTACCAGCCTGGCCGGATTTGCGTGGAACAGTACATCCAACCCGGTATACCTCTGGGCTTGGCTGAAGAACACGGGCACGACCGACGTAGATGCACCGACCAATGTTAATCCGGCGACGTCCGCCCAGGATGGTGCGAAGTGCACCCGCATCAGCACCAATCCCGATAAATACCAAATCACCATCACACCAACCATATTCTTCAACAAGCCGGCCAATCAGATCACAAAAATCGGCATCAAGCTGAAGAGCCGTAACTGGTCCGACAATAAACAAACTGACAACGACAGGTTCTTTGATGTTTCACAAGGACTGACATTGATCTTTTCACAGCCAACAAGTCCGTTTGTATTTGTTAACAGCGGTGACAACCTGCCGATCACGGCGAACGCGAGTATGACAGCAGACATTACCCTTAAGGTAAATGGTGTTGTTGTATCGTCTGCAACACAAGCTACAACCATCAGCTATTCGCGAAGTGTGGGTGAGACTTCAGGCACAGTGGTAGTCACGTGTGATGCCGCGGCCGCTGGTCAGACCAAGTCGTCATCATTTTCATACACTGTCCGTACTGCAGTGATAAACCAGTCGCGTCCGGCTGGGATTGTCGATGGTATCAATTATGATTCGGATGCCACCAAGGTGACCCTGAGCCTCTGGGCACCGGGCAAGTCATCGGTGTATGTGATCGGTGACTTTACAAACTGGGAAGTGGATGCTTCTTTTCAAATGAAGCGCGATGGTGAACATTTCTGGCTGGAGCTGACCGGCCTGACGCCAGGGCAGGAGTATGGATTCCAATACCTGGTTGGCGAGTCGTTGCTGATGGCGGATCCTTATGCCGATCGTGTACTGGACCCGGATGATGCAGGCATACCAGCGGGTTCCTATCCTGGCCTCAAGCCGTACCCGGCCAAGGCGTTACGGGATAGTTGGTACTTCAACCGGGTGGCCGTCCTGCAAACCAACCAGACATCATACGCCTGGAAGGTCAACAATTTTCAAAAACCCCCGAAAGAAAAGCTGGTGATCTATGAGTTATTGATACGTGATTTCATGGGCAGCAATGCGCGTACCTACCAGCGGGTGGCAGATACCCTTTCGTACCTCAAGCGGTTGGGCGTTAATGCTATTGAGCTGATGCCGGTTACGGAATTCAATGGCAATGATAGTTGGGGTTATAACCCGACGTTCATGTTTGCGCCCGACAAATACTATGGCCCCAGGCAGCAACTGAAGGCATTGGTAGATAAGTGTCATGAAATGGGTATTGCGGTAATTATGGACCTGGTGATGAATCACCATGATCTTCCAAATCCATACGTTATGATGGATTTTGACTTCACGGCCATGGCCCCAACGGCCAACAACAAATGGTTTAACGTGAAGGCCACGCATCCTTTCAGTGTGTTCTATGATATGAACCACGAAAGTGCCTATACGAAAAAGTACCTGGATTCGATCAATTACTATTGGCTGCACGAATACCGGATCGATGGGTACCGGTATGATTTATCGAAAGGATTTACCCAAAAGAACAATCCAGACAATGTCGGTGCCTGGGGAGCCTATGATGCTTCACGCATTACCATTCTGAAAAGGATGGCCGATCACATCTGGTCGCACACGCCGGATGCGTATGTTATCCTCGAACATTTTGCAGACAATGTCGAAGAAAAGGAGCTCGCTGAATACCGTTCGGATGAAGGCAAAGGGATGATGGTGTGGGCCAATCACAATGCTGCGTATAACCAAAATACCATGGGCTACGCCGCCAATTCCGATTTTTCGGGGATCTATTATGGCAACCGTGGCTGGCGTGTGCCAGGTGCGGTAGGGTATATGGAGAGTCACGATGAAGAGCGCCTCATGTACAAGAATATGCAGTTCGGAAACGCCACTCCGGATTACACCGTAAAGAATGTATCCATTGGATTGTCAAGAATGGAAGCTGCGAACGTGCTCTTTTTGACCGTTCCTGGCCCAAAAATGATTTGGCAGTTTGGGGAGTTGGGGTATGACTTTAGCATTAACACCTGCGCGGATGGATCGGTCAACAGTTCGTGTCGCATCTCGGCCAAACCGGTAAAGTGGTCCTATCAGCAAGAAGGCTTGCGCAAGGGATTATTTACGCGGATAGCTGATCTTACCCGGTTGCGGAGGACGTATCCGGTCTTCACGCAGGGTACAGCCACATTTTCTGATGGAGGCTCGTTGCTGAAGCAGATTGCCATCAAGGGTAATCCTTATAATGCATCGCCATCCACACCAGATCAGATGAATGCCGTCGTGGTAGCGAACTTTGATGTGGTCAAGCAAGTCGCTTCGATTTCCTTCCCGCATACGGGCACGTGGTATGACTACTATGGAGGTGGTGCTTCGGTGGCTGTCAACAGCTTGTCGTTTTCGCAAGAATTGTTACCCGGACAATACCGTTTATATACGGATGTGAAGATTACCAATCCCGTGGTCACGGGCCTGGAGCCCTCGGGGGCAATTAGTCTGGTACTGTATCCCAATCCGGCTACTCATACCGTCCGGATTTTGTCAGATGAATACATTGAGGAGGTGACCCTGACCAGCCTGGTCGGGTCAGGTATGAAGCCGGTGCGAATTGATCAGGAAACCTGGAGTGTTCAGGGAGTTGCTAAAGGACTTTATGCGGTACAGGTCCGTACGGCATCAGGAAATTATCAACGTAAACTGATCATTGAATAATCAACAGAGGCTGGTCAGGTGCCGGATTATTCCAGAAATCAATGGTTAGTTTGTAGGTATTATCCGTGTGTCGTGTCCATACATTGATATATTTCACCGAATTCTGATGAACCGCGCCTGAATTAACGCTGGTGACCTGAGTTATACCGGTTTCATAAATAACATCTTCATTTCCGGCGACACTCCATGTTTGGGTTGACATTTGGGTTACCCGCGAGACTGAAAAATCCTGACTCCAGAACTTCAGGATTTCATCAATGCCAACATAAAACCGATCACCATCCGGGCAAAGGCGCGCATTGGGGGCATATATTTTAGCAAGGGCATCCAAATCCTGATTGCGGAAAGCCTGCTCCAGTTGCCTATTGTGCAGTTCCACAATTCGTTTCATTTCGTTTTCACTTAGGGGCTTATTCCCTGAACATGATATCAGGGTCAACATGAAAATGATAGCTATGAATTTATGCATGGTGTTGGGGAGTGAAATTTGAAGAGATATTCGCAAAGATGTGAGGACGGTCTGATTTTGCAAAGAAGCCTAATCAGCATGATTGGGTGTAATGGTTGGTGTTCGGTGAATCATACGAATTGGGGTAGCGAACTATAGACAGAATTCAGCCGATTTGTGCGATGCGGTGCCATGCACTTTTAATGTTGCTTTGTGACGAGAAAAAGCTCTTCATGATTTAGCTTAGGTTAGCGAAATAATACGACGTGAAGCAGCATGATAAAAGAGAGTCCAGACGGGGCTCTCTTTTTTAACCGACAAAGCATCAGCAATTAATATAGATCATGAGAAAAGTTACTTGGTTTGTAATATGGATAGGAACACTGATGTTGTTTTCGTTTGCTCCCAGATGGGAAGCCGGTGAGCCTGCTTTTGTACTGGTGGAGTTGTTTACTTCAGAGGGGTGCTCCAGCTGTCCACCCGCCGATGAGTTGCTGGAAGAGATGACGGGGATACTTCAAAAGGAGGGAAGGCAGGTAGTTGGTGTTTCATTTCATGTTACTTATTGGGATAAGTTGGGTTGGAAAGACCCGTACAGCGATTCTCTCTTCTCTGCGCGGCAAAGGGGGTATTTGCCTTTACTGGACGTTCCCAGGCCATATACACCCCAAGCAGTTATAAATGGTAAAGCAGAGTTTGTAGGCTCGAATCCTTTCAAATTCAGAGAACTGGTGATCGCTGCGGAACAGGAAAGATCGAAAGTGGAAGTCAGGGCGTCAGCAGTTAAGTCCGGCTCATCCGTGGAAGTCCGGTATGAAGCCAAAGGCAGGGCACCAGGTTCTGTTATTGCGGCCGTATTGGTAGAGCGTCATGTGGAGCACTTTATTCCACGGGGAGAAAATAAGAGCCGGGTACTCAGACACTACAATGTGGCCCGGGCATTTCAATCAATTGCATTGACTCCGGAAGGAACCATCACCATGGATTGGCCGGAGGGACTGGAAATACGGAATAGTGAAGTCATCCTCTTTGTTCAGCATACGAAGACCCTCGGTGTATTGGGTGGAGCACGCATTGACATTCACTAACATGGCCACATGTTGGATGCGTATCACCCTTTTCGGTGTAATTATTTTGGTTGGTGACCTGGAAATACGAATTCATCCGTTTGAATAGTCCATTCCTATTTGGGGTATAATACATATTGCGCGAGGTGAGTACTTTGCATAAAGCAATCACAAAGTGCGATGAATTATTTTTCCAAGAGGCGGGTATTATTGATTGAAGATGACAAGATTTTGTTGGATTGTTTTACGTACATCATTAACAATTCCGATAAGTTTATTGTAGTAGGCAGCTATACCTGCGGGGAAGAGGCATTGGTTGAAATGCCACGGACCCGTCCGGATATTGTCGTGACGGATATTAAACTTTCGAGCCTGAGCGGCATTGAAGTTACCCGTCGGATCAAAGAGAAATATCCCCAAACAGAAATCATCATATTGTCGGTATATGAGGATAACGACATGGTTTTCAATGCGTTGAAAGCAGGTGCATCGGGATATATCACCAAGAGCTCGAATTACCTAGAGCTGATGGCTGCCCTGGAAGAAATTGTACGGGGCGGTGCACCCATGAGCAGCCGCATAGCGCGGATGGTCATCCACAACTTTCACCTCAACCCGGAGTCTCCTCTTACCCAGCGCGAAAAGGAAGTCCTTCACCTGATCGCAGAAGGCAAAACGTATACCCAAATTTCCGAACAACTTTTTATCAGCCGCGACACGGCACGCACGCACATCCGCAACATCTACTCCAAACTGAATGTGAACCGTAAGTCGGAAGCAATTGATCGTGCAACGCGCGATAAGCTCATCTGATTCTCCTTACAACAGTGCCGGAGTTACATAACGTATTCCGGATTACGTGGGGTATGGACATACCGCAAATGTCCGCTGAACTCCTCCCCAAATACTGCACATCGTGTGATTATTGCCGAAAGGGATTAAGGCAGCTTTGATTAATATTTTTCGGTGAAATGCTGAAGGATAGAGTTCTCGTTAAAACTAAACTTTTACCTATGAAGAAGATTGTACTATGGTTATGCGCGCTCCTCATGGCCGGCTCGGCCTGGGCACAGGAGCGAGTCGTATCCGGAAAGGTTACGTCTGCAGAAGACGGAAGTACCCTTCCCGGCGTCAACGTGGTGGTGAAGGGCACCACCATCGGTACCGTAACTGATGTCGATGGAAACTACAAACTGTCGGTACCCTCGTCCGGCAGTGCGTTGGTATTTTCATTTATCGGTCTGGCTACCCAGGAAATTGCGATTGGTGAGCGATCGGTGATAGACATCGGTCTGGGACTGGATGTGAAGCAACTGACAGAAGTGGTGGTAACAGCGCAAGGTATTGAGCGCGAGCAAAAGTCGTTGGGTTATGCTCAAACAACCATCGGCGCTACCATGTTGAACAACAAACCAGAAACCGATGTGGGTCGGGCCTTACAAGGTCGTACTCCTGGTCTTCAGATTCTGAATTCTTCCGGCATGGCAGGTTCTGCATCGAAGATCAATATCCGGGGTACCAGCACCATTACGGGCAATTCTCAACCATTGTGGGTTGTCAATGGCGTTCCGGTGAATACCGACCAGAATAGTATTACCTCAAACTTTATGGACGGTCAGGTATCGCCAACGCGATTTCTTGATATCGATCCGAACAACATCGAGTCTATCTCTGTGTTGCGCGGTTTGAATGCCACCACGCTTTATGGATCTCAGGGTCGAAACGGTGTTATTCTCGTTACTACCAAAACGGGTTCGTCGAAAGGTGCACAGAACAAGTTTTCCGGCTCAGTAACCCAGTCGTACTTTACGGTGCAAGCTATTTTGCCTGAGTATCAGAACAAGTGGGCTAATGGCTTCGATGGTGCCTACGGTGAGTTCTTCTCCAACTGGGGTTCGCTCTTTGATGGAAAGCCCACCGCATTCCGTCATCCCTACTTTGAGTGGGCAGCTACGTTCCCCAATCACCCTGAATTTGCAGTGTCTGCTACTACTGTTCAACCCGGACAGACGAAGCCAGGCTATATCCCTGTAGCGGCTCCGAACAACGTCAAGGACTTCTTTCAGAATGGATCGTCGGCGACGACCTCTTTGTCGCTGTCCAATTCCAATGATTTTGGAAGTATGAATTTCAGCTACAGCCACCTTGATGAGACAGGCTTCGTTCCGGTTAACAAACTAAAGCGGGACAATTTTTCGCTGGGAACTACAGCCAAGTTTAGTAAGCAATTGACTTTCACGGGTACTTTCAACTTCGCTAAAACAGATAACACCCAACCTCAAAATGGCGCGGGTCTGGGATCGAACACCAGTGGCGGTCCTTCCATCTGGGCGAACTTGTTCTATACCCCGCGAAACATTGACCTGACCAACTGGCCGTGGGAAAATCCGGTAGACCATTCAAATGTGTACTACCGCAACGGTAATGATATTCCCAATCCGTACTGGGTGTTGTATAACACCAGGCAGACGGACGTTGTAAACCGTTTCTTCTCTAACGCAAGCCTGACGTATAAACTAAAGGATTGGGTGAGTCTGCAGTATCGCCTGGGTTATGATACCTATAGTGAACACCAGACTTACACGGTTAACAAGGGGGGTGGTGCCGGAATTGAGCCCGGAACCAACAGCCTGACGCCCGGTGCCTATCGTTCTGTGGATGGCACCAATACCGTAATTGATCATACGGCCATGGCATCCTTCAACAAAGACTTCAGCCAGGACCTGACGATCAATGGTGTGATCGGTGCGAACTACCGCAGCAATAGCTATTCGCAAGTTGGTCTGGAGAGCCTCGGACAGGTGGTGTATGGACTTTTTGAGCACCGAAACTTTACGTCCACGCTTCCCCGGGATTTCCGCGGTACCCAGTTGAACTTCGTTCAAAACAGTACGATCGCGGGTATCTACTTTGATGGCACGGCGGAGTTTAAGAAGATGTTGTACATCAACGTGTCGGGACGCAACGACTGGTCATCGACGTTGCAGAAGGCAAACCGCTCCCAATTCTATCCTGGAGGTTCCATCGCTTTCATTCCTACGGCTGCGTTTCCTAATATGGGCTCTGGCTGGTTGGACTTCCTCAAGGTGCGCGCCGCAATTGGATCATCGGCAAACTTTGGTTCGCCCTATGCCACTTCTCCCTACCTGACATTGAATGCACAAGCCAGGGTGGATGGATTGAACAGCAACGTAGCTGTGTCGAGGCTTCCCGGATTGTTGGCAAACCCCAACCTGAAACCGGAATTGCTCACAGAGACTGAATTCGGTATCGAGAGCCAGCTCTTTGAAAACCGGATTAAACTGAATGCTTCCTACTACAACCGGATTGCCAAAGACCAGATCATCAACCGTCCACTTGACCCGTCAACCGGATACCAATCAACGTTTATCAATGCAGGAACCATTTCCAATAAAGGGGTGGAGGTAGCGTTGACGGTTACGCCGGTGAAAAGCGGTAACTGGACCTGGGATTTAACTGCAAACTATACCAAGAACGTAAGCAAGGTAGAGTCACTCCCGGCCGGATCAACGCAAATCCTGATTAGTGGATTCTCCAACCTGGGCAATTTTGCTATCGTTGGTCAACCTTTGAATGTGATCATGGGTTCATATACTTCCAAGGCACCGGATGGCCAGCCTATCATTACCAGTACAGGCAGCTATCAGCAAGCCAACGAGATCGGCATCATTGCCAATCCTAACCCTAATTGGATGGGTTCCATTATCAGCAACCTGAGCTGGAAATCACTGAGCTTTGGGATGCAGTGGGATTATGTTCAGGGTGGACAGATTCTGTCATACACGGCAGCTGCGATGGTGGGCCGTGGTGTGGGCAAGGACCTGGAGTCTTTTGATCCGACACTGCCCTTGATTCTGCCGGGCGTACTTGAAGTTAAAGACGCCAACGGAAACACGACGGGATATACCCCGAACACGCTTCCTTTGACAACCGCCGGTGTATTCTTTGGCAACACCATCATTGGTGGTTCGCCATTCGACAGGGGCATCTATGATGCAACCCGCATCCGTTTCCGCGAAGTTTCACTCTCGTACAACCTGCCGAAGGCATTGGTTCAGAAGCTGAAGCTGACGGGCGTCAATATCTCACTGGTGGGCAACAACCTGTGGTTCCGTTCATTGAATGCTCCGGTATATTCAAAGGCCGACTTTGATCGCACTGCTTTTGGGGCGGGTAATGGTGCTGGCTTTGACTATTTGGGAGGACCTTCAGCCAGAAGGTTTGGTGGAACGATTAAAATTAACTTCTAACAAGGATTATTATCATGAAGAAGATATATAAAACACTGGCAGTACTCACGTTTCTGCTGGTTGGCGCCTGTAACCTGGACGGCGACTTAAGCAACCCAAACCAGGTGAGTGTAGCGGGTGCAGATGTTACCCTGATCATGAATGCTGTTCAACTCGATTTTGGTGATTGGTATTTCACTGCATCATCTGCCGTGGATCCGCTGATGCGAATGAATGCGATGACAGGTGGATATCGCTATCAGACAGCCAATCAGCCACAAGGGTTGGATGGTTTGTGGTTTTCATCCTACCAATCGGTCCTGATCAATGCGGAGACCCTCATCCCTTTGGCAAAGGCCAAAGGATTGACGCGGCATGTGGCGGTGGCTGAGCTGCTGGAAGCTTACGTGTGGGTCACGCTGGTGGATATATTTGGTGATGTGCCTGGAACAGAAGCGCTGCAAGGTGCCGCAGGCAAGTTTAACCCGGTGGCCGATGGTGGAGCAGCCGTTTATCAGCATGCGCTTGACCTGATCAATGATGCGCGAACCAACCTGACAGCAGGCAGTCCGAATATTGCACGCGACGTGTATTACAATGGAAGCGTGGCCAACTGGACCGCCTTCGCCAATACGCTGGAGTTGAAGATGCAGATGAACCTTGCACAGATACCGGCTCAGGCAGCTACTGCCAATGCACGCATTGCCGTCCTGCTCAATGGAACAACTAACATCATTGATACCGAGGCCGAGAACTTCACTTACAAATATGGAACAGTCACGGTGCCGGACTCCAGACATCCGATGTACAACGCCCATTATACCCCGACCAAAGGAAGTGCGGGAGGGTATATTGCGAACTACTACATGTACCAAACCTTTGGTATCTGGGATCCCAACAACCCAACCGACTTTACATTTGCTACGCAGGATCCCCGCTGGCGATACTATTGGTACCGGCAAGTGGGGAGCACGGCACAGATGTATGCCGTTGACCCTAAGGCCGTAGGATGTACGCCGACAGCGCCACCGCCGCACTACCTGGCAAAGAATGAGATCTTCTGCATTTTCGATCCCGGATTCTATGGACGCGATCATGGCGATGCAGCAGGTACGCCACCCAGCGGCCCTGTCCAAACTTGCTTTGGAATTTACCCGGCTGGCGGTAAACTGGACAATACGTCCACTTCTTCAACCACCTTCTTCGGGTCGACCATTCGGGGAGATGGTGCGAATGGCGCCGGTATTGCGCCCATCTGGATGTCTTGGTACACTGACTTTATCCGTGCCGAATTCCTGGCCCGGACAGGCAATACCGCCGGTGCACAGACTGCCATGCAGGCGGGCATCAGCAATTCGATAACGCAAATCAAAAACTTTGCTTCAGCGAAAGGATTTACGCTGTCGGCGACCAACACGCCATCCACTACCAATTACAAAACTGCCGTGGATGGTTTGTACAGTGCAGCTACCAACAAACTGGATGTTATCGGAATGGAGTTCTACAAGGCTGTATGGGGCAATGGCATTGAAGCCTATAACCTGTATCGCCGTACGAGTGCACCGCGCAACATGCAGGCTACCTTGCAGGTGAACCCGGGCGTGTGGCTCCGTACACAGGTGTACCCTTCTGCTTATGTCAACCTGAACCTGAATGCCAAGCAGAAGGATGCCCAGGCTGTAGTAAAGACATTCTGGGACAACAATCCGGACCAACTCAACTAATAAACTATCAGAAATAGTATGAAAAAATTAAAACTCATTCTGGTAATGGTGTTGTCTCTCGCAGTGGTTATCTCCTGTACAGACAACTCCCTTGACCCGCTGCAATTTTCGAACATGAAGAAAGGGACCATCCTTGCGCTGCGTGGAACTCAATTGAATAACATCTATAACCTCGGCGTGCCGGGTGCTAAACTTGTTCCTCAGTTGATGACCGGAACAGAAGCATTCGTTTTCGATACCGAGCTTCTTGCGGCTAATCCTGCCGACCTGGCCAGTGTTGATGTGTTCGTAATCAAAGGTTCTGGAACCAGCACCACCCGTCAACTGGTACAAAATGTGCCTGCATCTGCTTTCAAGACGGATGCTACGTACAAAGGTCCCTGGACTACGATTACGTTGAAAATCAACGATGTGCTCGCTGCTCTTGGTTTGCCGGTGGCTACGGATCCCAGCTACAAACTGGATACCAACCCGCTGCTGACTACCTACAAGAACGGTGTGAACTTCGAGTGTGACATCAACCTGACCAACGGTACCAAGATCAACGCAGCAGACATTATTGCTTCAGGCTTGTTCCAGAGCAATCAGTTCTATCCTGCGATGAAGATGACCTGGACCGTATTGAAGTACTGTCCTTATGTAGCCTCTTCATGGGGTGGAACATGGATTGGTACTGAAGTAGGTTCATGCTGCTCCGGCGACGACACCAACCACTTTACACAAGGTGCAAATGCCGATACCTGGATCATGGACAACTTCTGGGGTGACAATGCACAGGCTACTGTGGTATTTACGCCTTCTACCAACCTGGATAACCAGATCGTAACTTTCCCGGCGCAAAACGTGGTTGACCCCGCTGGAAATGGTACTGAAAAGATCCTGGCTTCTCCCGGTACATATGACCAGTGTAAAGGCAATTTTTCAATCAAGGTGACTTATGTATACAAGGGAACCAATTACACCTGGGTGTATAATTTCCATCGATAATTAAGAAGTTGAAAGAAGAAAGGGGGCAGTAGGGCCCCCCTTTTTTTTGTGCCCGGTGCTTCATGTTGCTTTTGCGGGTAGAATTAGCAAGATTAATACCCCAAACCCCGCTACCATGAGCAAGCATTTCCTCTCTGGTCAGATGATGGACTACCCCCTCACCATCGACCGCCTGATTGAACACGCGAATAATGTATACGGATCCCGGAAAATTCACACCAAACTGGCAGACGGATCATTTCATCAGTACACCTATGCCGACATGTATAAGCGGGTCAAGCGGCTGGGCAATGTGCTGCACCGGCTTGGCATCAAGACGGGCGATCGTGTAGCGACCCTGAGTTGGAATAACCACCAGCATTTTGAACTTTACTTTGGCATACCCGGATGCGGAGCAGTATGCCATACCCTTAACCTTCGCCTGGCGGCGGATCAGTTGACTTACATAGTCAATCACGCCGACGACCAATTGATATTTGTAGATGCCTCCCTGATTCCATTGGCCGAATCTTTTGCTGCGCAGTGTCCGGGGGTAAAGCACTATATCATCCTGAACGGTTCGGCTGCCGTAACCACCAAACTTCCCAACGTATTGCATTATGAAGAATTACTTCATCATGCCAGCGAGGAGTTTACCTGGCAATGCACCGATGAGTCCATGGCCATGGGTTTGTGCTATACCAGCGGCACTACTGGAAATCCTAAAGGTGTATTGTATAGCCATCGTTCGATGTTCCTCCATACGTATGGCATCAACATGGCCAACGTACTCGGATTCCTGTCCTCAGACGTGGTGTTGCCTGTCGTGCCACAATTTCATGCGCAGGCATGGGGACTGCCTTATGCTTGTGCGATGACTGGCGCGGAGGTAGTAATGCCGGGTATGCACCTCGCACCGGCTTCACTGGCCGAGACCATAGAAAAGATGGGTGTTACGGTAGCTGCCGGCGTGCCAACGATCTGGCAGGGTTTGTACCACGACTTGAAGGCAAAGCCGCGTGACTTATCAAAATTGCGATCGTTGATTGTTGGTGGATCGGCTATGCCGCGTTCGCTCATCCAGGCTTTTGAGAAGGAACTGCATGTACCTGTCAAGCATGCCTGGGGAATGACGGAATTATCACCGTTGGGAACTGTATCTAACCTGCAGGCTCAACATGCATTTATGACACCGGATCAGCAGTGGGATGTGAAGGCCACACAGGGTTATCCGGTAGCTGGTGTTGAAATCCGCATTGTAGATGAAGAGGGATTGCATCTTCCCTGGGATGGCACTTCGGTAGGTGAGTTGCAGGTGCGCGGCCCGTGGGTAGTGAAAAGATATTACAAGCAAGACCCGGCTACCGTGCAGGATAGTTTTACCAAAGATGAGTGGTTTCGCACCGGTGACGTAGCTTCTGTTTCACCCGACGGATACATGAAGATTACTGATCGTACCAAAGACCTGATCAAGAGTGGTGGCGAATGGATCTCCAGTGTTGAACTGGAAAATGCACTGGTTGCACATCCGCAAGTGAAGGAAGCTGCCGTGATTGCCATACCAGATGAAAAGTGGGGTGAACGACCTTTGGCGGTTGTGATTCCGGCTTCCGCCGATCAGCCGGTGGACCGCAGTGAATTGATTAACCACCTGGCCCAGCGTTTTGTGAAGATATGGTTGCCCGAAAAAGTCGTTTTTGTAAAGGAAATTCCAAAGACCAGCGTCGGAAAGATTGATAAGAAAGTTATTCGCCAGCGGTATAAAGATGGTCTCTTGGTTTAGACTGACTTAATCACTGTATTAGTTGTTGCCGGACTCCGGCAACGCCAATCAGTGACCCGAACAGACCATTCGATATGGTTAGTTCGATAAGATGTCCCATTCGTACATCCGGTGGCATAAATGGATTGCTGAGGATGAGCAGTATGGATGGCAACAATGCATATAGGAGTGTTATGGCAATTAGTTTCTCTGAATAACTCCCGTTTAATTGCCGGAGCAGCATCACGCCCATCATCGCATACAAAAGCCCGCGCAGGAGTTGTAGCGGAAATAGCCCCGGAGTAGTTTCTGCGGTATGTCTAAGTACTTCGATGAAGCCAGCTTTCGTGGCAGAGCCTGAATAAAATATACGAAGTGCATCGAATTGCCAGGCAACATAATAGCCGAAGACAAAATATATCACAACGTACAGCAGTACAAGTATTCCAATTGATTTCCAGGGAGCAACCATTTGGGGTCGGGGTTCATGGGTTCCTTTCCACTTCCCGGTAGCCCGCACTGCCATGGGAACGAATATTACTAGCGTAATCAAAGGTCGGATGAAAAGATTAAGGAGTTCCCGATCATCGATACCAGGCATGGCGTGTCTGAAATACCACGTTTCAATTTGGGTCATGCCTGTCTGGAGTCCCCAAAAAATTAGCATGGTATAAAAGCACAATTTTATTCCGTGGCTGGCGGAGCGATGGATCAAATATAAAATGATGAGGAAGTTGACAGCGAGGACTGCAGGGAGGCCTAATGCCATATTGTTACCGCTTTCTTGCAAGGGTGCTGATACGGGCAGCAAAATGGCGGGAAGTACAAAGGCTAAGCTATATGCTATGAGCAGGAGAGCGTACTTAACCACTATTCTCATGAAGGCTATAGGTTTCCCCCACTAACGGAAGTTATCGGAAAAAAGTGGCGCGATTGGTGAGTGGCTACCGATGCTCGGTCAGTTGCTATTGCCCATTCGTAGTTTCGATTGCGTGAGTTTGATTGCAGGACTATATACCCTTTGCAGAAAGACCGAGTTCCAGTCCCCGCAATTCCGCCAGTCCGCGCATCCGGCCGATGGCTGAATAGCCGGGTTGTGTTTTCTTTTTCAGGTCATCGAGCATCTGATGGCCATGGTCGGGTCGCATAGGTATGGATTGCTTGCTAGCCTGCATGACAGCGAGGACTTCACGTACAACAGCTACCATATCGGTATCGCCATCGAGGTGGTCGGCTTCAAAGAAATTTCCAGACTCATCGCGACGTGTGTTGCGCAAATGGAGAAAGTGAATGTGTTTCCCCAAGCGCCGTATCATTCCAGGCAGGTCATTGTCAGCACGAACGCCATAGGAGCCAGTGCAGAAGCACAGCCCGTTGGCAGGCGAGGGTGCAGCATTCAGCAATTCTATGGCATCCTGTTCGGTGCTCACCACACGGGGTAAACCGAGGATTGGATAAGGCGGATCATCGGGGTGTATGGCCAACTTGACTCCACACGCCTCGGCCACCGGCACAACTGCTTTCAGGAACATAAAGAGATGTTGTTTCAGTTGCTGTGGACCAATACTGGCATACTTGCCGAGTGCCTTGAGAATTTCGGCTTCCGTGAAATGCTCCTCACTGCCGGGTAATCCCATGAGTGTGTTCTTGAACAAAACCAATTTTTCGCTTTCGGTCATTTGACTGAAGCGGGCGCTGGCCTGTTGTACTTCTGCTGGACTATATTCGTTGTGCGCACCAGGGCGCTTCAGCAGGAATAAATCAAATGCGATGAACGCTGCTTTCTCGAACCGCAGAGCCTTGCTGCCGTCGGGCATTGGATATGCGGGGTCCGTGCGCATCCAGTCAAGGATAGGCATGAAGTTGTACGTCACCACCGGTATGTTGCAAGCCGCGATATTTCGCAGGCTTTCCTGATAGTTGGTGATGAATTGATTAAAACCTCCGCTACGGGTCTTAATATCTTCGTGTACAGGCAGACTCTCAATCACCGACCATCTCATTCCGGCGGCCGCTATTTCCTGTTTGCGTTTGTTGATTTCGTCGATGGGCCACACTTGTCCAACCGGAATGTGATGCAATGCTGTTACCACACCGGTACATCCAGCCTGACGAATGTCGCTGAGGCTTACCGGATCGGAGGGTCCAAACCAGCGCATGGTTTGTTCCATGAGGTACCGTGATGGAGGTGCGGGTGACATGCAGGTCGGGGTTAAGACCGGATTGCTTCGAGTCGCTTCAGCAATGGAGGATGAGAGTAATGGAAGAATACGTACAACGGATGAGGATAGAGGTTGCTCAAGCTATCCACGGAAAGTTTCTTGAGTGCATCTGATAGGGCTTCACCACTGTAATGTTCCCGGGCAAAAGCATCAGCTTCAAACTCATTTTTCCGGCTGTAGACGCTCATGAGCAGGCTGGTGATGCCGCTGATGGGTGCGTACAGAATACCGAACGCTACCAGGTTAAGATGAATTCCCCATTGTGAGGCACCCAGGGCTAGAGAAAGATTTTGGTTGAATACCATCAGCGACAGGATCCACAGTGTGAAGAAGATTTGGATGATTGATAACAAGTACCCTTGCAGAATATGCTTCTTTTTATAATGTCCCACTTCATGGGCCAGCACGGCAACCAATTCTTGCACGGTATGCTTTTCGATCAGCGTGTCGTACAATACGATTGTTTTCTTTTTTCCGATGCCCGAGAAGAATGCGTTTGCTTTGGCCGATCGTTTGGAGCCGTCCATGACAAAGATGTTGTTCAGGGGAAAATCAATTTGTGTGGCAAACTGCTGAATGGCTGCTTTCAGTTCACCGTCCGGGAGGGGTGTAAGCTTATTGAAGATCGGCAGCAGCAATGTGGTGTAGAACATGTTAATGAACAGCACCAGTATGGCGGAAATGATCCCAAACCAGATCCAGAACTGTGGTCCCATCACATTAATTAGATATAATAACAGGGTAATCAATCCACCGCCCAATAGGATGGTAACTCCGTATCCTTTGAGTTTGTCTTTGATGAAAGTTGCCCGTGTGGTCTTGTTAAATCCAAAGCGTTCCTCGATCACGAAAGTGCCATACCATTGAAATGGGAGAGAAATCAGGTCAGACCCCAATGCGATAGCGCCAAAAAATACAAGCGCCAATGGAATCGGCGTATTGAGGTATTGTCTGAGCAGTGAATCCAGCCATCCAAATCCACCCAGGGTCAACATCAGGAAAGCAAAAACAAAACCTATCCCGGAAGTGAGAAAACCAAAGCGGGTTTGTGCCTGTAAGTAATCCAGGGAGCGCTCATATTTCTCCTTATCGTAGAATGCAGCAATGTCTGCGGGGAGATCTTTGCGTTGCGCCTTCAGGTTGATATAGTCCAGCAGTTGCTCAAAAAGGAAACTTGAGGTGGAGATAGCCAGGATCAGCAACAACAGGGATGATGCTTCCATGGGATCACGCCTTTCCGGCCAGTTTTAAAAGGGCTTCATCCACGTGCGGGAAAGGGAACGTGCTAAGCACCCCCTTCATTCGTGCCGCTATATGTTCATTGGACAAATTCCCGATGCTTCCTTCGTGCGTATGCTTCACGGTCCGTTCGGGTTTATAGGCCCCCTGCTCAATCTGTAAGCCAATTTCCTTGTAGGCATCGCGGAACGGTACGCCTTGTAACACGCGCTTGTTAACTTCTTCCACACTGAACAGGTACTGATATTTTGAGTCGTTCAGGATATCCTTATGGATGGATATGTTCGACAACATCAGATGGATCATACCGAGGCAATCATTGAGTGTCTGGAAGGCCGGGAATATTTTTTCCTTGATTACCTGCAGATCGCGGTGATAGCCCGATGGCAAATTCGTGGTCACCAGCTGGATGTCATATGCCAGGGCCGACAATGAGTTGCATTTGGCGCGGACCAGCTCAAACACATCTGGGTTCTTCTTGTGGGGCATGATGCTGGAGCCTGTGGTGAGTTCTTCCGGGAAGTGAAGGAATGCAAAATTCTGATTCAGGTATAGACATGCATCCATAGAGAGTCTTGCCAGGGTAGCCGCAATGTTTCCGAGTGCTGATGCAACGATCCGTTCGGTTTTGCCGCGGCCCATTTGCGCGTACACTACATTATAATTGAGGTCTTCAAAACCGAGGAGTCGGGTGGTCATGGTACGGTTAAGCGGAAAGGAAGAACCATAACCGGCACCTGAACCCAATGGATTTTTGTTCACGACCTGATAGGCCGCTTGTACTGTGATGAGGTCATCCACCAGGCTTTCGGCATAGGCACCAAACCACAGTCCAAACGATGATGGCATGGCCAGCTGCAAGTGGGTGTAACCTGGCAACAGGTCATTTTTGTGCGCTTCACTTTTCGCCAGCAACAGGTCAAAGAGTTGGTTGGTGTTTTCAACTACCTGTTTCAATTCATTGCGTAGGAAGAGCCGAACATCCACCAGCACCTGATCATTGCGGGAGCGGCCGCTGTGTATCTTCTTGCCTACGTCGCCGAGTTTTTGGGTCAGCAACCATTCTACCTGCGAGTGGATATCTTCCACACCTTCACTGATGGTGAAGTTACCGGCGTCAATTTGTTGTAGCAGCGAACGGAGTTCCGCGCTAAGCACATCGAGCTCAGTGCGGGTGAGGAGGCCAATGGATTCCAGCATGGTGATGTGCGCCAACGAGCCCAACACATCATAGCGGGCCAGGTACAGGTCGATGATATTGTCATTGCCGGTAGTGAACCGGGTTACCGATGCGAGTGAATCTTTATCCTTTTTCCAGAGCTTCATGATCCAGGCGAATGGCGGTGTAGAGTCCGTCGTTCACTCAGATTGGCAAATTACAAGTTTTCGATCAGTTGCTGGTAACTTTGGATGCCCTCTTCGATGTCTGTCAGGTAAATATATTCGTCGGCGCTGTGCGAGCGGGCCGAGTCGCCGGGCCCCATTTTTATGGAGGGAACCGGAATCAGGGCTTGATCAGAGGTGGTGGGAGACCCGTATAGCTTCTTGCCAAGTTTGCGGCCTGCAACTACCAGGGGATGGTTGTCAGGAATTCCGGACGGGCGAAGCCTCATCGATCGGGGGTTGACTTCACAGGTAACATGTTGCTTTACCGTAGCCAAAATTTCTTCAAGGCTGTAGGCATCGGTGGCGCGTATGTCTACGGTGAATGTACATTCCGGCGGCACCTGGTTGTGGGCCTGGCCGGCGTGTATCACCGTAACAGACATCTTCACCCGACCCAGGGTGGGAGATACCTTCGGAAACTGATAGGTTTGAAACCATCCGATGTCGGGCAACGCCTTGTAGATGGCATTGTCGCCTTCGTCGCGGGCAGCATGTCCTGCTCTGCCTTTGGCTATGCAGTCAAGTACCATCAATCCTTTTTCAGCGACAGCGATGTCTGTACGTGTTGGCTCACCTACAATGGCGTAGTCAATGTGCGGAAGGTGAGACCAGATCTTCTCAATACCGCCTTTTCCGGAGATTTCCTCTTCGGCAGTAGCGGCGAGCACCAGGTTGCAGGCCAAATCGGTGCGATGGTATAGTGATATAAACACCGTGATCAGGCTCACGAGTGGACCACCGGCATCATTGCTTCCCAGTCCGTAAAGTTTTCCATCTGCAATTTTAGCTTCAAACGGATCGAGGGTATAACCGGCGTTGGGCTTTACCGTGTCGTGGTGGGAATTGAGCAACAAGGTGGGCCGGGCAGGATCAAAAGCTTTGCTTTGCGCCCACACGTTATTGCCTTCGCGATGGGCCGGGATGCCGTGCTCGGTCAGGTATTGCTGAATGGCTTCGGCAGTCTTGTCTTCTTCACGGCTGAAAGACGGAATGGCAATGAGACGCTGCAGCAATGCGATGGCCTGGGTGGTGGCAGCGTTCATGTTGATTACTTGAGTTTGATTAACGTTCCTT
>DAOMGC010000015.1:0-56366 GCA_035430125.1 Cyclobacteriaceae bacterium
CAACCTCCTGATAGTCGCTGAGGTAGGTGCGCACTTCCTGCCCTTTGGCAGGACCAGTGCGGATATAGGTGGCCTGTACAATCGGAACAAAGTTCTCTGCATCAAAGTAATGAATCTCAGTGATGTCTTCTTTGGGGTTATTCTTGTTGCGAACAAGTTTCAGTTTATAACACTTCACGCCGTCAATTTCTTCGGTTCCTTCAAGTGTTACTTCGTGACCTTTTTTCTTGTAGTCAATAAAATCGTCCTCGAACTCCTCATCGCGAAGCTCTTTGGATTGCTCTTCGTCCAGCTTGACCGGATCCTTTCCGCCGGCGAACGGATTTAATGCCCAGGCATCAACGCCATCATATGCCTGCGGAATTAATTGCGTACCCTGTACGGTAACAACCATCTTTACTTTGTTAGGGGCTTTCTCATACATTTCAACCGGGAACTCCTGACCCATAAAGGCCTTGCCGGTGGAGGTACGTGACTTGAGTGCTTTCCATTTTTCAAGACCTCCGGTCGCTTTAAAGTAGTTGGCCAGAATCTCGTCAGCAGAAGGCGTCTGGGCCTGAACTGCAACAAAACACAGCATCAACAGGGCAGTCAGTAATGATTTGATCTTCATAAAAGTGTTGGATTTTGTTTTTGTGTGGGGTTCGCGGGTATGAAGGTAGGAGTTTTGGGCCGTAGCCTCCAATGCCTCACCTTCTCACGCATATCTTAACAATTTGTTACAAAAGACCGGCCACAATTACACGATTTGAGCTGTTTTGACCTTTTTTGGCCCGCGCTGCGTTAACTTAGCGCTTTACACCAATTAAAATGCGTCGACTGTTTCTTTTGCCCCTGCTTTGGCTGGCCCTTTCGGCAACCGGTCAGGTTCTTATGCCGGCCCGTTGGAGCTATTCTGTGTCCAACCCCAACCCTAGGGTGGGAGAGCAGGTAGACCTCATCTTCTCGGCAGAAATTGATAAGGATTGGTATTTATACGCCAATGAGTTTGCCTGTGACGACGGGCCGAATCACACCACCATGACTTTCAAGAGTCACCCCTCCTTTGAGCTTGTTGGCAAAATCCGAGACATTAATCCTCAAAAGAAACACGATAAGATTTTTGACTGCGATGTGATGATCTACCGTGGTGTAGCGGAGTTCAGACAAACCATAAAAGTTCTCCAGAACAAGCTCGTCATTCAGGGTAGCACGGACTATCAGGTATGCACAGATGTGGATGGAAGATGCATTCCTTTCGACGAAGAATTTTCTTTTGAATCAATTACCGCATCCGGATCAGCTGACCCGGGCAATGGCTTTCAATCGTCCGGACAAAATCCCATTCCGTTAACAACCACGACTACACCCAACACAGAAGTTCACGGACCCACCCTGGACAAATCGATTCTGGATGGCACACCGGCTCTCGAGCAGGAGTCGTTTCTGGGCTATTTGTTATTTGCTTTCGTGTTGGGATTGGCATCGCTGATAACACCCTGTGTTTTTCCAATGGTGCCTATGACGGTAACGTTCTTCCTAAAGGACAACCAGACGCGCCGCGAGGGTATTCGGAAAGCATTGGGATTCGGAATATCCATAGTGACAATATATACCCTGGCAGGAACCCTTTTTGCAGTGCTGCTTGGTGCTGAGGGTCTAAATGCCCTGGCCACTCATTGGGCACCCAACCTTTTCATCTTTGTCATTTTTATCGTGTTTGCCCTGTCATTCTTTGGGTTGTTTGAAATTAATGCGCCCTATCAGTTGGTGAATGCTGCAGACCGAAAAGCAGAAAAGGGTGGTTGGACAGGAATCTTCTTCATGGCGGCAACCCTGGTACTGGTTTCGTTTTCTTGCACCATTCCCATAGTAGGCAACGTAGTGGTCATGTCTGCAGGCGGTCAGATCATCAAGCCGGTCCTGGCGATGTTTTCTTACTCCCTGGCGTTTGCAATACCCTTCACCTTGTTTGCCATTTTCCCGGAGTGGATCAAAGGGTTACCTAAATCAGGTGGATGGCTCAATTCGGTTAAGGTGACATTGGGATTTCTCGAACTCGCCCTGTGCTGGAAATTTTTCAGCATAGCTGATCAGGCTTACCATTGGGGAATTTTGGATCGCGATGTGAACATTGCCCTTTGGATAGTCATCTTCACCTTACTTGGAGTTTACTTCCTTGGAAAGATTCGCATGAAGGGAGATTCAGAAGTGCCCACGGTTACCGTTCCGAGGCTGATGCTCGCCATTCCGGTATTTGCCTTTGTGGTTTACCTGATACCAGGCATGTGGGGTGCGCCGCTGAAGATGCTCGCTGGTTATCTCCCGCCCACCTCAACACTGGATTTTGACCTTGTGGCCATGACGCGGAGCTTGAACAGCAAAGAAACCTGTGATGAACCGAAGTATGCCGATAATTTCCATTTGCCGCATGGCCTGCACGGTTACTTCGACTATCAGCAAGCCCTGGCATGTGCCCGTCAGCAAAACAAACCATTGTTTATTGACTTCACCGGACATGGTTGCACCAACTGCCGGGAAATGGAAGCCGTAGTCTGGAGTGAGCCGCAAGTATTGCAGCGATTGCAAAATGATTTCGTAGTCGTTGCATTGTATGTGGACGACAAGACAGAACTTCCTGAATCGCAGTGGTACACTTCTAAGTATGATAATAAAGTGAAAAAGACCATCGGTAAACAAAATGCGGATCTTCAGATTAATAACCTGGAGAATAATGCCCAGCCATTTTATGTATTGGTGGGACCGGATGAACGCGTTTTGGCATGGCCTTATGGATATGACCGCAGTCCGGAAAAATTTGTACAATTTCTTGAATCCGGAAAAAGCAAATACCGGGAGCTGTATGCCCGATAATCCGGTACGGCATGATTAGAGGATCTCGTACGTTTTGGGGAATTACCACAGCCGTATTACTTGTAGTGATTGGTTATTTTCTGATCGATCCAATCTCATCGCTTTACCACCGCCCAGCTGACTTCAGTGCCGATACCACCCGCCGGACTGAGTCTGAAATAGATAAACCGCTGCTCCTTTACGGCATGAAGGTAAATCACCTCCACATCGTAACAGATGTTGTTCGCCGCAACCAGCGTTTTGCAGATTTGCTCGAAGGGTATAAGATCTCTGGCCGTGCCCAGCAGCAGCTGGCCACTTTGCCCCGCGACCAATTTGATTTTAGAAAAATGTCTGCTGGAAAGAAATACACCCTGCTGGTCCGCAAAGACTCGGTGCGTGCCCTTGAGGCGGTGGTGTATGAACCGAATGCTATCGACTATGTGATTTTTCATTTTGGCGATAGCCTGACCGTGGAGGCACTTCAGCGGGCAGTTGTGACCGAAGAAAAAGTCGTCATCGGTGTAATCGGGTCAAGCTTGTCCGAAACCATCGAAAACATTGGAATCTCGCCTGAGCTAACTAATCGGTTTGTTGACATTTTTGCCTGGCAGGTGGATTTTCAGCGCCTACAAAAAGGAGATCGCTTTAAGATTATTTATGACGAGCAGCGGGTGGACAATCAGCCGATAGGGATCGGCAATATCAAGGGCATCTACTTCGAGCACTTTGGCCATCCATACTATGCTATACCATTTGATCAGGGTGAAGGGCTGGATTACTTCGATGAACGAGGGCAGAGCTTGCGAAAGGCCCTACTCAAGTACCCCATTGAATTTACCCGCATTAGTTCCCGCTACACCCATCGCCGCTACCATCCCGTAGAGAAGATATTTCGTCCGCACCTCGGCACTGACTTTGCTGCTCCTATGGGCACCCCAATACGAACGGTTGGCGATGGCATTGTGCTCGAAGCCCAATACAAGGGGAATAATGGCAACTATGTCAAGATCAGACATAACAATACCTACAGCACGCAGTATTTACATATGTCCAGGATTGCAGCGGGCATTGTACCCGGCGCAAGAGTTAGGCAAGGGGAGACCATTGGATTTGTAGGCAGTACCGGATTGTCTACAGGCCCCCACCTGTGTTATCGTTTTTGGAAGAATGGTGTTCAGGTAGATGCCCTGCAAGTAGAGCTTCCTCCCTCCCAACCTGTGAAGGAAGAGTGGCAAGTGGCTTTTGCCATGAAAAAAGGACAGGTGATCGGACGGCTTGACCGGATTCTCCTGCCAGAACCCCCACAGTTGCCGGTGTATTGAAAGGTTAGATTCGGGGCGATCAGTTAATTTACATCATAATTCAAAGGAGATCAGGCAACACATGCGGGTGATCATGATCCTGTCGGGAATTCTGGTATGTGCGCAACTCAACGCACAGAAGGTTGCTATTGTGTTGAGTGGAGGTGCGGCCAAAGGCATTGCACATATTGGCGTATTAAAAGCCCTTGAAGAGAATGAAATTCCCGTTGACTATGTGGTAGGCACATCCATGGGCGGAATTGTGGCCGGATGCTATGCTGCGGGAATGAGCCCCGAACAAATTGAGGAGTTGATGCTGAAGGAAAACCTGCTTCGGTGGATCAACGGACAACTCGAAGATGGATATAACTACTACTATAACAAGGACGATAACCATCCATCTTTTGTCCGGCTCAACCTTTCTCTTGATTCAACACGCAATTTTAACTTCAGTGGCAGTATTGCGAATGATCTTTCCCTCAACTTTGCGATGGCAGAATACATGGCCCAACCCGGTGCCATAGCTAAAGGCAATTTCGATAGCCTCTTTGTGCCCTTGCGGGTAGTGGCCGCCGAGATCTTTACGCAGAAATCTGTTATTCTCAAAAAGGGATCACTGGCAGCTGCCTTGCGCGCAACCCAAACGGTCCCGTTCTTTTATGACCCCATCCGGGTAGATGGTCAATACCTGTTTGACGGTGGCGTCTACAACAACTTCCCAATCGATGTGGCCCTGCAGGAATTTCATCCAGACGTAATCATTGGCTGCAATGTTTCCAGTAAAGTGTATTCGGAATACCCCAAGGACGAAGACGAGAAGTTGATTTCGAAATCACTCCTATACCTCCTACTTGACAAATCCGATCCGCAGGATGTGCCAGCAACCGGAGTTTATATTCAGCCTAACCTGACAGATTTCACGGGATTTGATTTTGCGAAAGCAAAGACCCTGATCGATAGTGGTTATGCCCAAACCATACGCATGATGCCTGAAATTAAGGCAAAGGTGGCCGGCAGAAGGACTTGTGAAGACGTTGCCTTTCGGAGGAACCAGTTTAACAATAAGACAAGTCCGTTGCAGGTGGATCGGATTACCATGAATGGATTCACGGATAATCAACAACGATACATCAACAAGTTTTTTAACAGTGGGCGCCGTCCACTGTATCTGCATGATGTTAAGTCAGGTTACTACAGGCTGGTGTCTGACAATTATTTTAAGAATGTGTACCCCGGGTTTTCATACAACCCGGACATCAAGATGTTTGGTTTTGAATTGACCAGACGTCCCAGTAATAATTTTCAGGTTGACTTTGGGGGCGTAATCGCTTCGCGAAACATCAGCAATATTTTTCTAGGCGTCAACTATTATTACTTCAACCGAATACTGAATCATGTCAGTGCAAATTTCTATACCGGGAGTTTTTATAAGTCAGCACAGCTAAAAGCACGCCTCGACTTTCCATCCTTGGGTCAATTCTACATTGAACCGGAGGCCACTTTCAATAACTGGAACTTTGTCGAGGGGAACGATATTATCGTAAAAAAGGCAAACTCTACGGTCTTGGATCGCATTGACCGGAGGGTGGGCGTTAACATTGGCAGGCCGGTAGGGTCAAGCTTCAAGGCTACACTCCATGCCCACTTCATCAGCAACCGGGACAATTATATCAACAGCGATGTGCTGGTTTCAACAGATACCCTCGATAAACTGGTGCTCACTGGCGGACGCTTTGGACTTAAGCTGGAGACAAACACGCTTAACCGAAAGCAATACGCCGATGCTGGTAAGGCTTTCCTGGTGACCTTCGACTATTTCGATTTGGATGAGGACTTGGTGCCAGGAACTACTTCGATATACCGGAATACACAAATTGAGAAAGGACATCGCAATTGGATCCGGGGATCTATGATCCTGGAGCAATATTTCAAAACTGGCATCTACAGCTCGGGGTATTATCTGCACGGATCACTATCCAATCAGCCACTTTTCGCAAATTTCACCAGTACCCTGATCAACGCCCCTGCTTTTAACCCCATTCAGGACTCCCGCACCCTGTTTCTGCCCAACTTCAGGAGCTTTAATTTTGTGGCAGGGGGATGGCGAAATGTCTTCAATTTGCGCAAAAACGTTGATTTTAGACTGGAGGGCTACATTTTCAAACCTTTCCAGGCCATACGAGAGGGTTCAAAGCAGGAACCGATTCTTGAAGATGAACTGACCAAAATCTATTTCGCCGGCACTGCCGGCATCGTAATGCACTCCACCATCGGCCCGATTAGTCTCAGTCTAAACTACTATGACGACAAGAAAAACCAGTTGGGGGTTTTGCTTCACGTCGGTTTTCTCCTGTTTAACAAATCTTCCCTCGAGTAAAATTCCTGAATTCGGAAGCCTTTTGAGCCCTTATGAGCGGCAAAGGGTATTTTTTTCTTATGTTTACCCTTTAATTAACACCCCAATTACTTCTGCATGAAGCGATACCTAGCGCCTCTTTGCCTGTCACTCTTGTTTGGCTATTCGGCTAATGGCCAGGTAGTACAATGGGCAACCAAAGTCATCGACTTTTCCAGCGAACTGACGCCTGTGCAGTACTCGGCTGCCCAGGCATTGGGTAAGCCTAACGTGCTTGCCAAAGGTCAGGCCTCTGGTGGTCAGAACCCCAATGCGTGGACACCAGATAAGCCTAAGCGTCAGGAATTTCTGAAACTCGGCTATGCTAACCCCATTCAGATTCAGCAAATCGCTATTGCCGAGTCACATAATCCTTCAGCACTGTTCAAAGTTTATGTCTATGATGAAAATGGAGTAGAGCACCTGATCCGCAGCTTCAACCCTAAGCCCATATCTCTGAAGGGCAGGATGCTTAATGTGATCTTTGAAAAAACTGCTTTTAAAGTGAGTGCCGTTAAACTTGAGTTTGATGGCGAAGCAGTTAATGATTATTTCTCCATCGATGCTGTAGCCATCTCAGATGCAAACATCCCGATCATTGCTGATATTTCAATCCCCGAACTAATCAGCAAAGGCTTGTTGGTGGAGCAACTTGATACCAAAGTAAACTCTGACGTTAGCGAGTATAATCCGTTGCTTTCGCCGGATGGCAAGACGCTTTACTTTTCGCGCAAGAATCACCCAGGCAATATTGGGGGTGTTAAGGACCAGGAAGACATCTGGTATTCTGAGCTGGATTCAAATGGCAAATGGAGTGAAGCCAAGAACATGGGCCCGATGGTCAATAATGCAGGACCCAACTTCGTCAACGCTATTGCTTCAACGCCAGACGGCAATGCGGTTTTGGTGCTTGGCAATAAATATCTTCCCAATGGCAAAATGCTGGCCGGCGTGTCAATGACTACCCAGATCAATGGCCGGTGGACTCCGCCTATGCCGCTCACGATTGAGAACGACTACAACTTTAATGAGAAGGCCAATTACTTCCTGGCCAACACACGAAAGACATTGTTGATGTCAATTGAAAGAGAAGACTCGCGCGGCGGTCGCGACCTGTATGTGAGTTTTCAGAAGAACGACAGCACCTGGAAGGAACCTATTAATCTGGGAAGTATCGTCAATACAGCAGGTGATGAGTCGGCACCATTTCTTGCTTCCGATGACAAGACGCTATACTTCTCTTCCAATGGGTTCAGTGGTTATGGTGGCGCAGATGTATACATGACCAAGCGGCTGGATGACACATGGACCAATTGGTCTGAACCCCAAAATATGGGACCTGATATCAACTCGAAACTGGATGATTTGTTTTTCAATATCCCATCAACAAGCGAATTCGCCTACTATTCCCGTGGGGTGACGGAAGACAACGCAGATATCTTCCGGGTTAAGCTACCCATCTATCGCGCACCAGATCCAGTCGTGGTTGTGAAGGGTAAACTCATTGACAGCAAGACGGGCAAACCCATTGGAGCAAAGATTATTTATGAGCGCTTGTCCGATGGCAAAGAAGTAGGCATTGCCAACTCCAACCCTGAAACCGGTGAGTACGAAATCCTGCTCCCCGGCGGTGTGAAATATGGTGTCCGCGCTTCTGCAGAAGGTCATATTTCTGAGAGCCAAAGCCTCGATCTTACAGCAGACACCAAGGACACCACGGAGGTACATGACATAAAGCTGGCGCCGGTGGAGTTGGCCACCATTGCCGTGACGCCGATTGAAGAGAAGGCAAACATTACACTGAACAACATCTTCTTTGCGTTCAATAAGGCTGTCCTTCATCCAGATTCATATTCTGAATTGAACCGAATCGCCGATCTTATGAAGGAGCGCACAAGTATGACGGTGGAAATTGCAGGACATACGGATGCCACTGGCCCCGATGACTATAACATGATGTTGTCTGAGTGGAGAGCGAAGGCCGTAACCAAATTCCTGACTGAAAAGGGAATCAGTGCAGCGCGAATTACTACGGTGTTCTTTGGCGAGACGAAACCCAAGGAGTCCAATGACACCAGTGCTGGCCGGGCAAAGAACCGTCGCGTTGAATTCACCATTATTAAACTTTGATGCCCATGAATAAAGTTAACGTACTGCTGTTCTTCGGTGCGCTAATCACATTCGGTGTTCGCGCACAGGATGCTCCGGTTTACGCGGAGGGAAAAGTCTTTAGCAAGGCCACCAAAGAGCCCGTTGTGGCCAAAATCTCTTACCAAAGCGAGCCCTATGGCAATGTGGTGGGGGAAATTAAGGGAAATGCATTTTCTATACCGCTATTTGACAATGAGAAGTACTCAATTGTCGTCGAAGCTCCTGGCTTTGCACCTTCTAAGTACCTGCTGGATCCATCTGCCGCCAATGGAGAAAGAAAGGTAATTCAGGATATTGAATTGGCAGTTCCCGCTGCCGCGGCAACTACGGCTGAGACTGCGCATACGGTTGGCCATGTGATGCGTCTGGATGCTTTGATCTTTCAACAGCGTTCTGCTATAATCAGTCCTGAGTCCTACCCAGAACTGAATACAGTAGCCAAGATGCTTCACAACAACCCGAAGATGGTGATTCAGCTTGAAGGACACACCGATACCCGGGGCGATGCAAAATTGAATCTGAAGCTCTCTGAAGATCGCGTGAACGCTGTTCGGGATTACCTCATATCCCGTGGAGTTACCAAATCACGAGTAAAAACAAAGGCCTTTGGAGGAAGCATGCCGCTGAGTCGTGAGAACACAGAAGAAGCACACAAGCTCAATCGCCGTGTTGAGGCCCGTATTCTCGAGAACTAATTCTGATTATCGGTTATTATGCCTTCCTGCAGTGTTGTCGGTTGGTAATGCAGTTTCCTGAGCCGTAATTGTAAATTGTGCCTGCAAGAGCATATCAAGTTCCCGGCAACGGGGTGAGGCGTAGTGCTGACGGGCCTTGGTGATGAACTCCCGACTTTGATACCAATTGGCATTGTTATAGGCTACTACTGCCTTGTTATAGTAGATAAGCCCGATCAATTCTTCCAGGTTAATGGCCCGATACAGACTGCAACTATATTGATAATAACTCTCGCCTTGATTTGAAGATGTTGCTGGAACCTGATTCCGATAGCTTTCGATTCGATCGGCAATGGAAGCGGCATTAGTGATTAGTCCATCATAGCGATCAGTTGATTCTATTAATACATCCCCCTGACGGGTGTGAACCAGCAGGAACACATGGTAATTTGTTTCCATGATGCTGTAATCAAATCCTGTCTCATCCAAAATGAGAGAAAACAGCGCTGTTGCGCTGAGACAATCATAATGCCCTGTTGAAAAAAGCTCGTCAATGCCCGAGTAAGGCCTGTATGACTTTAGGAACGCTTTCTGTGTCTTACGAAAAATGGTCCTCAGCGATGAAGACTTGCTCTGATCCAGGCCTTTTAGGGGCTTTACAAACTGATTGACTTTACCGGCTATGAACGCCTTATTTTCTATCGACGCATGGGTCGTTGCAAGCAACTCAGAAAGGCCCGACTGGGCATAGGCTGTGCCCCCGCTCATCAAAATGAGCCAAAAAACGCCATTTATGAACCTTCTGAGTAACATCCTGGTAATAAACCTAACATTCGGGTAACATAATTCAAATGTTCTTAACATTAACTTAACATTAGGCTGATCCTGCTGAAAGGCATATTTTTAGTGATTCCATGAACACCCTGCCACACCCCGCCTGGTCTGATGTATTTGAGCGACAGCAAAAACAAAGTGCACTACTTCGTGCTGAGCGCATTAAGGATCGCATCGCACGCCTGCGCAAACTCGAAGTATGGATTGAAGCAAACCGAGAGAAAATCAAGTCTGCGGTCCATGCAGATTTCAGGAAGCCGCTACTGGAAGTAGACACCTCTGAGATCTATCCAGTACTTACCGAGCTGAGACATGCCATCCAACACCTTCATCGCTGGTCAACGCCCATCAAGGTGGACGCAACGGTCAGCTACCTGGGCACCCGTTCGGAGATCAGGTATGAGCCGAAAGGGGTGTGTCTGATTCTCGCACCCTGGAATTTTCCATTCAACTTGTGCGTGGGTCCCTTGGTTTCCTGTTTGGCAGCTGGGAATACAGCGATTATCAAACCATCGGAAATGACACCATCCACAGCTGCGTTGGTTTCATCGATGATGAACGATCTCTTTCCTGATGACCTTGTGGCAGTGGCAGAGGGCGGAGTCGAAGTGTCTCAGGAATTGTTGCGTTTGCCTTTCGACCACATATTTTTCACCGGAAGCCCTGCAGTTGGCAAAATCATCATGCGGGCCGCCAGCGATCATTTGAGTTCGGTTACCCTGGAGCTCGGGGGCAAATCGCCGGCAATTATTGATGCCTCTGCCAATCTCGCTGATACAGCCCGAAGAATTGCATTCGGGAAATTCATGAATAACGGACAAACCTGTATTGCTCCGGATTACCTGCTTCTGGAGAGCGCAATCATCGATAAGTTTCTTCCGCTCCTGAAAGCTGAAATCCTCCGGTTGTTTGGAGATGGGCATAAGATTGATGAACAGTCGCCTTCGTATTCACGGGTGGTGAACCGAAAGCACTACCATCGTATTGATCAACTATTAAATGATGCGATTAAGCGTGGGGCAACGGAAATAGCGTTGGGATCAAAAAATGAAGCCGGATGCTTTATGGCACCCGTGTTGCTTACCAATGTACCAGCCGATGCTGCCGTCCTGGAAGAGGAGATCTTTGGTCCAGTGTTGCCCATAGTTACATATACGACCCCTGACGAAGTGGTGAATTTTGTGGGTAGCCGCCCGAAACCTTTAGCCCTGTATATTTTTAGTAACCGAAAGGAATTCAGGGAACATATTCTGAGACGAACCAGCGCCGGGGGTGTTTGTATAAATGAGTGCTTATTACAATTCACCCATCCAAACCTGCCTTTTGGAGGCGTTAACAACAGTGGACAAGGGAAATCGCATGGATATTATGGATTCCTCGCCTTTTCCAATGAAAAACCCGTATTGAGACAAAAAAGCGGTTGGGCTGGTCCCTACTTGTTGCATCCTCCCTATACGAAGGGGATGAAAAGGATCGTTGATCTATTGCTCCGTTATTTTTAACACGGAGCCTATCGGATGGCGATCAGGTACCGCCAATTCGTTGTAATTTTGCAGACCCCTTAATCGCATTGTTTATGAAAATCATCAAAAGGACCCTTATCGGTTTCGCTATCTTTTTGGTTGTGCTGATTGCGGCTGCCTTTATCTTGCCCGTTGTGTTCAAGGACGACATTAAAGCTGCCATTGATAAGTCCCTGGCAGAAAATGTTAATGCAGATGTGGTTTTTGACGTAAACAATTTCAGTCTTTCGGTTTTTAGTCATTTTCCAAACATTACAGCCGAAATCAAGGAATTGGGTGTATTTAATCGGGCACCCTTTGCAGGAGAGCATTTGTTTGTTGCCCATCAGATTGATGTTGAGATCAACCTCATGGATGTTCTTTTTGGTGATAAAATAAGGATAAAGGGCATAACCCTGGTAAGGCCACAGATCAATGTAAAGGTATTGGCCGATGGACGCGCCAACTACGATATTGCGGTACCTTCCAAGGATACAGTGAAGGTGACCGCAGAGCCCGGAAAATTCTCTATTGGAATTGATCATTGGGAGATAGTTGATGGTGAATTGGCCTATGACGACAAATCAATTCCGTACTCCCTTTCCCTGAAGGGATTGAATCATACAGGAAGCGGAGACTTTACCCAAGACCAGTTTGATCTCAATACGCATACCGCAGCTGATTCAGTAAGCACCGCGATGGGTAGTCTGGAATTTTTGACCAACAAGCATGCAGAGGTTGATGCAGTGATTAGTATCAGTGAAAACATCAGCAAGTTTACTTTCAAAGACAACAAAGCCAAAGTAAATGACTTTGCCATGAGCTTTGATGGGTGGTTTAAAATGAATCCGGACAACTATGAGATGGACATTACCTTTAAAAGCCCGGAAAATTCTTTCAAGAGTTTGTTGTCGATTGTCCCCGGGATGTATACCAAAGACTATAACAACCTTGAAACCAAAGGGGATCTTTCATTTGCAGGGGCTGTGAAGGGTGCCTACAGCGACAAGCAAATGCCGGCATTTAAAGTGGAATTACAGGTGAAGGATGCCATGTTCAAGTATCCTGCTTTGCCAACGGCAGTGAACAATATCAATGTAGACCTGCTGATTGATAATGCGGACGGAAATATGGCCAATACCATGGTGGATTTGAAAAATCTGCACCTGGACTTTGGCTCCAATCCGGTAGCTGCAAAAATGCGCATTGAGAACCTTCGTGATTATCGGATGAATGCAGATGTGACTGCGAAACTGGACCTGGCTGAACTCAACAAAATGTTCCCCATGGATGGTATGGAAATGAAGGGACTATTTACCGTAAAGGCCAAAGCGCAGGGTGTCTATGATAGCCTCAGGAAGATCATTCCCGCGGTGGATGTAACGATGACACTGGCCGACGGATATGTCAAATCACCTCAACTGCCCATTCCGCTGCAGGACATGCACACCGTAACCACGATCCGCAACTCATCGGGCAAGATGGCCGAAACAACAGTAGCGGTAGAAACCTTTACAATGATGCTGGATGGTGAAAAACTAGAGGCGTCGATGATGTTGAAAAATCTGGATGACTATACCTGGGACGTGAAGGCCAAAGGCGGTATTGATCTTGAAAAAATGACGAAGATTTTTCCGTTGAAGGATATGACCCTCGCGGGCAAGGTAAAAGCTAACCTGGAAACAAGTGGCAAAATGTCTGACGTTACAGCCAAGCGCTATGACAAGTTGCCTACGCGCGGATCAGCTTCTTTGAGGGACTTTAAGTTTGAGGGTAAAGATTTGCCTGTTGTAACGCTCTCGGTGGCAGATGCAACTTTTGATCCTCAAAAGATAGAATTGTCCCAGTTGAATGGCACCATAGGCAAAAGTGACTTCAACGTAAAAGGGCTGGTCTCGAATTACATCGGATACGTGCTCAAGAATGAAACAATACGAGGCAATGTCAGCTTTTCTTCCACCTTGCTTGACCTGAATGAATTCATGTCTGACGCACCTGCCTCTCAGACGGATACCACTTCGTTCGGCGTGATCCCCATTCCGGCCAACATAGATTTTCTGCTACACTCATCAATAGCTACGGTGAAGATGATGGACTACACCATGACACAGGCAGCCGGTGATGTTACCCTCAAGAATGGAATTGCAAGCCTCTCGGGCCTTAAGTTTAATATGTTGGGTGGGGCATTTGGGTTGAATGGTTCCTACAATGCCATTGACGTGAAGCATCCGAAATATGACATGAGCATCAAGATTGAAAACCTTTCGGTGCAGGAAGCCGCGCACTCATTCTCCATGGTGCGAACCTACGCACCTGTAGCTGGTTTGGTAAATGGTAACTTCTCTACGGATTTTAAACTTACTGGTGAATTAACCCAGAAGATGATGCCCAATCTGGGGACTGTAACCGGAGCCGGCCTGGTTAAACTCGCTCAGGCTTCCGTCACGCAATCAAAACTGGTTGCCGGTATCTCCTCTTTGGCTAATATTCCAAACACCAGCACAGTCAACCTGAAGGACGTATTGATGTCGGCCACCATTAGTAACGGACGGCTGAGTGTAAAACCATTTGATGTCAAGTTTGGGGATATCAGTACGACCATCAGCGGCAGTTCAGGTCTTGATCAATCGTTGGATTATTCCATGAAGATGATGGTACCGGCCGGTCAATTGGGCGCGCAGCTACAGGGTCTGGTAGGTCAGTACACTGGAGCCAAACCCACCGATAAAATTCCAGTAACGATTGGTGTGGGCGGAACCTTTAAGGATCCAAAAACACAATTAATGGCGGCTGAGCAAAAGGAACAGGTCAAGGAGGCGGTGAAAGAAGTTGTTCAGCAAAAAGGCCAGGATGCAGTACAACAAGTGCTGAAGGGTGATAAACCTGCCGATGTTGTGAATAATTTACTGAAAGGTGCAACCAAACCCGACTCCGTAAAGACGGACAGCACTAAGGCTGAGCCGGTAAATCAACTCATGAAGTTGCAGAACCTGCTTAAGAAGAAGAAAAACTAAGAAAATTACTTCACCCGGGAGAGTTCGCTCCCGGTGAAGTAACCTTCACGGATCAGGCGAATCAATTGCTCCCGGCTGGGATTGATCTCATAGAAAGTGTGTTGATCCTGCTTTACTTCATTGATCTTTAGCTGACCTCCGAGTTTTTTCAAAATCTGTTTTCTCGTTAGCTCATTCTCAAGATTGATGGAGAGCAGTTCTATCCCACCGGAAGGCTTTTGCTTTACCAGGCGCAACACCCAATGGTTTCCGGACCGGAAATTCACGAAGTAATAGTTTGCATAGTATTTGATAACCAGCGAATCGCTGATGACGCCCCGACCCAGCCAATCGCGGCCGGCGGGATCTGAAATTTGATAGCCTGATGATGTGATGATCAGGGTGTCTGTAACATCACCCTCGCGGGTTTCGCCCGCATAGAATCCACGAAGGGCAGGCGGCACCTCCTTTAGCGCTGATTGTCCGGCAGGCTGAGGTTCTCGGTATGTCACTTCGTGACAGGAGTATAACAGGCACGACCAAAATAGTACAAGCCAGACTGACTGTTTGTGCATAACTCCCAAAACGGGATTCTCCTTAGCGGGGTTGTCTTGATTTTTCAACGAATTCATCGCTGTTCACCCCTGAAGTAAAACCGTTGACGTCATTCTGTCCATACCTCTTTACAGTTCGCCCCATAGATTCAACGATTGGTCCGGATCGTCGTTAAGAAAAGCCTGGAAGACAGTTGCCTTTCAGAATTTTGTAACCACAAAATCCTAACAGCGCATGAAATTACGGTTGATTCTTTTTTTAGTCTTACTTGCTTTGTCGGTGCCCAGCTACACCCAAACAACTCAGAATATCCGTGGCCGTGTTGTCGATGAAGTAAGCAAGTCGCCATTGATTGGTGTGAATGTTCGGGTCACTTCGGTGACTGACGTACTCGGAGCAGTGACAGACATGGATGGATACTATGCCATCCCTGGAGTGCCTATTGGCAGGCAAACGATAAAATTCTCCTATATAGGCTTTGAAGAATATGTTGTGCCTAATTTTATTGTGACTGCTGGAAAAGAAGCTATTATAAATGTGAGCCTTACAGAAAGTGTTTTGGTGCTTGAGGCTGTTGTGGTAACTGGTACGGGAAAGGAAGATAAGACGGCTACGAACAATGATCTTGCCGTGGTGAGCGCACGATCGTTTAATGTAGACGATACTAAACGATATGCAGGAGCATTGGGCGATCCCTCAAGAATGGCAGCCAACTTTGCAGGTGTAGTGGGAGGCAATGATAGCCGAAATGATATAGTAGTGCGTGGAAATTCGCCACTGGGTATGCTTTGGCAGCTCGAAGGAATGAATATTCCGAATCCGAATCACTTTGGTGCGCTGGTTAGCACCGGCGGCCCCGTGAGCATGCTTAACAATAACAACCTGGACAAGTCAGATTTTCTCACCAGTGCCTTTCCGGCACAATACGGCAACGCTACTGCCGGAGTCTTTGACCTGAAGTTGCGAGATGGCAATACCCGGAAGCATGAATACCTCGGTCAAATCGGATTCAATGGTTTTGAATTTGGAGCGGAAGGACCGTTTTCGAAAACAAGCAAAGTGTCTTTCATCGTCAACTATCGATACTCGACGTTGGGTGTGTTTAAAGCATTGGGCATTGAATTTGGAACAGGATCCAACACACCGTTCTATCAGGACTTGAATCTAAAAGTATCCGTGCCGACTAATCGGGGCAAATGGACTTTGTTTGCTTTGGGGGGCAAGAGTTCGATCGACCTGTTGGGAAGTAAGGCGGATCTGGGCAACACCAACGACCTATACGGTTCTGAAAACTCGGATCAGTATCCACGGTATAAGACAGGGATTGCGGGCATCAGTTATGAGCACACCTTGTCGGCAAAGACATTTATGAAATTAACGGGTGGCCTTACTTACACAAACGAAGGATATGCCGCGGATTCACTGGTGCGAAATGCGCAGCAAGAAGTCGCAGCGAAATATCTCAAAATTAAAAGCTCCTTCCGCACAGAGAAGAAGTCGCTTGTGCTGTATACCAGAACCAAATTTGATAAACACAACAGTCTTACCTCAGGAGCCTTTCTGGATGTGATTGACTACCGGCTGTTCAATCAACAATATTATCCCAACGTAAATAAGGATACGGTTCAGGTTGATCAGCAATCCACCACCCATCTCGTGCAAGCTTATTCAACATGGAAGCATCGATTTGACAATCAATGGTCATTTCTGGCTGGCATTCATGGACAGTATTACTCCATGAATAATCAAGCAGTTGCCGAACCTCGCCTGAGCCTGCAATATCAATTGGATGGTAACCATGCCTTCAGCCTGGGGTATGGTGTTCATCATCAGACGCAGAACTTGTATACTACCGCTGTTCAGACAAATACGCCACAAGGCCTGGTACTTTCCAACCGGAAGCTGGACTTTACCGCAAGCCACCATACGGTGTTAACCTTTGATTGGAATATTTCAGAGCACTTGCGTCTAAAAGCAGAGGGATATTACCAATACCTCACCCAGGTGCCTGTTGAATCATCCCCATCTCCCTATTCAGCGCTAAACATTGGAGCCAGTTTCGCCCCCGATGGCCATGCAAACCTGGTCAATCAAGGCGTTGGACGCAACTATGGAATCGAGCTTACCCTGGAGCGTTTCTTTAGCAAAGGATTCTATTTCCTGCTGACACAATCTTATTTTGATTCTCGATACAAGGGCAGCGATGGCATCTGGCGCAATACCGCGTACAATACGCACTATGTGATCAATGCACTCGGTGGACGTGAGTGGCGTGTGGGACGCAATAAGGATTTTCTGGTTGTCAACCTCAAGTTTACCACCATCGGAGGCAAATACCTGACACCGATTGACGCGCAAAAATCTCAATTGTATGGACAAGCTATTTATCAGGAAAGCCTGGCTTACACCGTTCAGCAGCCAGCCTATTTTCGGATGGACCTGAAAGTGGCGTACCGCAAGGAATACAAACACAGTACGTTGGAATCAGCTATTGATTTTCAGAATGTCACTAATCACCAGAACGTGTTCTTTCAGAGTTACAATCCAAGAACCAATTCAATTGTAACGCAATACCAGCAGGCGTTTTTTCCGGTACCGTATGTGAGGTATACGTTTTAGCTTACTTCCTCTGTTCGCTGATTACCTCGCCGATAATCCGCAGGCCATCGAGTGTAAGCAAAGGATCTACAGTATGAAAGAATCCCTTGAGGGAGGTTATTACAAACGATAAACCACCGGTAGCGATGGCGTGGCATTCCACACCTAATTCTGCGCGGATGCTTTGCACGACATTTTTCACCAGCCCTTCATAACCAATCACAATGCCGGATTGTATAGCAGTCACCGTATTGATACCCAGTGAGGATGAGGGCATTTCGAGCGGAACGTCGAATAGTTTGGCTGTATTCTGTGAAAGGGCACGTACGGCAGTGCGCAATCCGGGAACAATAGAGACACCCAGGATTTTACCCTGGCCAGAGACCGTAGTGAAGGTTAGAGCTGTTCCAAAATCAACAACGATACATGTCTGCTTGTACTTGTAGAACGCGGCAGTTGCATTGGCAACGAGGTCCGAGCCAATTTCATAAGGATTGAGGACCTCCAAGGGTAGCTTTTCGTATACACCCGGACCCAGCATGATGGGCTCACGATGAAAAAGAGAGCGAACCACGTTTCTTACTTTGTCGGTGAGCCCAGGCACTACACTGCTGATTACCACCGTGCCTACTTTTTCGATCGGCAGGGAAGCCTCCTGAAAATAGTCACGCACCTTGATGCCATAAAATAACTCCGGCTGATCAAGCCGAGAGGGTATCCGCCAAACTTGCCAGGCGGAATCCTTCCACAATCCCATGGTTACGTCGCTATTCCCAATGTCGAATACCAGAAGCATATGCCTGTTTATGATGGTTCCCGGTGCGAAAGTGCTCATATTTTTGGGATTATTATAGGAGAAAGTGGAGGAGGAAACCCCATCCAAGACCTCCTGACACACAGTTGTCACCAACTTTTCGAACTTGCGACCATGGCGAAAATGCTTCACAACAAAGGCCGATCGGTAGATGAAATTATCGATCAGGTTCCTGCCGAGGAAAAGAAGATCGTGCTCCGGTTACGAGCGCTGATCCATGAATGTCTACCTCATGTATTGGAGAAGAACTCGTACGGCGCCCCGTTTTACACCCGAAACAAAATGATCTGTTTTGTATGGCCACCGTCTCTCTATTGGGGCGCTAAGAATAGAACACTGCAGGAGCGTGGCGTGACCTTGGGGTTTTGCCAGGGCAACCGGATGATGAATGAACATAACCTGTTGCTTAGTGAAGGCAGAAAGCAAACCTATTGTATTTACTACCGGTCGTTGACTGAAATAGATGAGGACCAGATAAGAGCATGGCTCTATGAGGCCGACCTGATTGATCAGGAGTTTAATAAGAAACGAAAGAAGGTCAAGTGATCTCTTTAAGCAGAGCCAAACACTTTTCTTTTCGGATTGAATCGTCGGGATCTTTCAATGGCAATTGGAGTGCACGTCTTAGAATCGTTCGCGCCTGATCGTCCCTATTGAGATAATGTAGCGATATGGCCTGTCCGTATAAGAAAAGTATGCTGTCGGGGTCAAGCCGCAATGCGCGATTGAAGTATTGTACGGCTTTGTCCATGGATATCCCTTCAGGCAGGCCCCCAAAAAACCATTCACAAGCAAGGCGTTCATACCAGTTGAGCCGGGACAACTCATGATGCCACTTACCAAGAACAAACCAGGCTAAGGCATACGTTGAATCAAGACGGAGGATAGCCTCAGCTTCGTCTCGGATGATTCTCGCGTTCTTGATTTTTTCCCTTGGGTTTCCTGCGGCTTCAGCCTGAAGACCCAGCGTAACGATCAGGCTGAAATGAGCATCCGTCGTCCTGGATTCCAATGCGATGGCCCGACGAGATAATTCTTCTGCCTCATGAAGATCCTTGATCTTCTGCTCACGATTAGGATTGTGCCCGGCCCGGTTAGAGAGCATTCTGCTGTAGTGGGTAAGAGCACCTACATGCTCAGGGAATAGTTGGATGGCACGGGAATATCGGGCAAGGGCTTCATCGGTGTGGAACGCTTTTTCCAGCCTAAGGCCTTCCCGAAAGAGACTGTCTGCCGACTGGCCCCAGGCAACGTGAACGGACAGCAGCAAAAGGCTGAACACTTTCATGCTGCAATGCTATCACAAAAATCGCAACCCGACCTTAGCTCCCCACCACATTTTTAGGTTGGACTGACCCCAATTCTGCTCGTGAGTGACTGTAGGCTGGTAATCCGTAAACAATACCGGATAACCAGCATATCCGTTGTGGGTGAGGTAGCCATTCAAGGTTACTCCACCATACAGCGAGAACTTTCTGGCCAGTTTGAAATCAAGACCAACGTGAATTTTATTGAGCAGGCTTAATTCATGAGTGAATGCTCCCTGATTAACATGTTGTGCAGTTGCATCAAGGTTTAGGTCAAGCCATCGCGCTAGCCGGGGTGCCGTACCTATACCATAGCCGAATGTCCACACCGGATTGGAGGGCAAATCATGATCAGGCTTCACACCGGCGAAGATAATGTTGTAGAATTTCGATACCCCCGTTCTGAAAGCAACATTGGTATGGAATATCTCATCAGCAGAAAACTCAAGTTTGTGGTAGCCGGATCGAACGTAGCTTATAAGACCAATAGGTACACCGCCCAGTGTGTCAGAAACATTAACCAACCCGATTTGGGTGCCGTGGACGATATGACCATAATTGAATAATCCAGCTATCTGTGAACCCCGGACGTGGTCTGTTGCGATATTGGTGACACCGGCAAACTGAGATCCCTTTAGCATTCCAATTTGGATATTGGCAGCACCAGCAATCTGTGCACCAAGTGACCTACCGACGCCAACATTCGTGAATCCCGCCACTTGAAGCCCTTCGGATGCTTTTACGTTTACATTGCTAAAGCCGGCAATCTGAAACCCCTGAACCCCACTAAGGTTAACATTGGTAAAACCGCTTACTTGTACTGCTTTCGTCTCCCCCCCATTGATGTTATATATTCCTGACAACTGAATACCGTACATGTGCCCACCAACCATATTGCCAATGCCTGCAATTTGAAGCCAGCTTACGTCGCCGCGATCCATGTTTACAAAGAATCCCAGTTCAATATTCCGGGTCCCCAGCGAATAACCACCCAGCATATTGATGGAATAATTGTTGATGGTATTACCACTCAGTCTTGAGTTGCTTCCCAGAAAGGGCAATAACGAAATCTGAATATCTCTGTATAAGGTGTCGCGGATATTGCGCACGTTAGGCTCCTCCTGATAAGGCATGGGCAAATCTTCATGCACGGAATCAGGCTTTGCAGGCACTGAAACTATGGAATCACGGACAATGGGCGTGAGCAAAATGGTTAGATAAGGCGTGGTGGCAGTTATGGTAATGAGGGTATCCCGGTAATTTCTCTTGCTCACGGATATGGCAGCTGTCCGCTTATGGAGTGAGACTTTCATCCGGAAATAACCATACTCATCGGTGATTACCGATGTGATCGATTTTTTGTCATAAATACTCGCATCTGCCAGCCGTGCATGGGTGGCTCCATCCTCAACGTAACCGGAAATGATCAGGGTGGCGGGTGTCAGGTTCTTGACAGGAGCCTTCTGTAATATCAGGTGATTGCCCTTTTCCTTGTAGTCAAAAGCATCCAGAAAGAGTTCATGCAGAATCTCCCGAACAGTTTTATTGGAGGCCATTAAACTTACCCGTTGGGAGTCATCAATAAGCGCGGCGTTGTAGGAGAAAGAGAAGCGGCCTTCAACACCGATTCGATTAAGGACAACCGTAGGTTTTTCATCGGTAGCCTGAAGGGTAATCCGACGTTCCAGGATGGGTATGTCCTGGGCGCCGGAAAACAGAGGACATACCAGTAACAGTGAAAGGATGGCTATGAGTCGGTTCATATGCGTGTGCTTAGGGACAACCGATGCCAGACAAAATGATTTCTCCTTGTTTGCGTGCCACCGTCAGGTTCAGCGTTTCCGCAATGATGTCAACCATCGTATCGACATTCTCACCGTGGAAATTCACCGTCATGCGGCATGAGGCGATGTCGGGGTTGTCAAGCCTGATCCGGGCATCGTACAGATCATTTATTTTGTCCACGATTGACTTCAGATAGGTATTTCTGAAGCTCAGGATTCCGGTCTTGTAAGCCAGCACATTTGTATCAGCTTTTTCCAAGCGGCTGAACAAATGCTCGGAGTGCGTGTAGATCGCGGCCTCTCCGGCAACCAGGTGAAGACCATCCTGCCCTGGAATGTACATGTGTACTTCGCCTTCCTGTACAGCAACCTCTACAGTGTCGCTGCCTGGATACGCCTTTACATTAAAGGATGTCCCAATGTCTTCGATGCGGAGGTCCGCAGCCTCAATCACAAAGTGCCGATCGACCTCATGTTTGACTTCAAAGAAACTCTCACCGGACAATTTCACGATCCGCATTTTCTTACGGCTGTCATAGGTATAAGCCAGCGTGGTATTCTTGTTGAGAATGGTCTTGCTTCCATCAGGCAGCGTATCGTGCACTACCTGCTGTTCCGCGCGAACAATTGCCGCAGGTTGAGTTTTGTTCATCTGAAACAGAATGAGACCTACGCCGATGAGGGTTGCAATCGCTGCTGCAATCCGGCGCGGCGTTAGGAGGAATCGCTGGTTATCATGCCTTAATTGTCGCTTTACTTTCAACCAGGCTGCGTCGGTGTCAAATTGGTGCTGAACCCCTGTGCTTCCGGCCCGCTCAAATATGGTCCGGAGACCAGCCACATAAGCCCGGTTGCCGGGGTCCTGTTGCGCCCATTGCTCCAGGCGCATTTTTTCCTCCTGCGAAGCCTCTCCCGCGAGGACTTTGCCAATTAAATCGTCGATATCGTCAGGCAGATGTTCCACGTTATAACCATTCTTTAAAAAATAGGAGGAGGAGCGGAAGGTATTCTTTCAACTGGATTCGCATTATTTTAAGGGCTTTGCCTATTTGATTTTCGACCGTCTTCACAGATATGTTAAGCTGATCAGCAATCTCCGCGTAACTGAGTTGTTCGAAACGGCTTAGTTGAAACACAATCCGGCACTGTTCCGGTAATGATTTCATAGACTCGCATATTCTGGCCTCCAATTCAGTCGCCAACATGGTATCACTTGGCGGGCTCGAAACCGGCTCTCCTTGTGCTTTCGCATATACTTCATGCACCTGCCTAACGCGTTCGTGCTTAATGACATTGAGGCAACCGTTCCTGACCATCGTGTAGAGATACGCTTTGATTGACGTCTGAATAGTCAGACCATGGCGCCTGTCCCACACGCCAAGAAACGTTTGCTGCACCACTTCTTCGGCTTCATCTTTGTCGTGAAGAAAAGTGTAAGCATATCGGCACAGGGAAGTATAGTATGTTCTGAAAAGCATTTCCAACGCAGATTCCTGGTTATTGCGGAGTGCTGACAAAACGTTTTGTTCCTGTAAATCCACCGTTCGGAGTTGTGCCCGGTGCAATTTACGTGTTTGAGCCTCCGGGGTTATGACAACCCATAGCACGCGGCCCCCTATCGTGGATCAGAAGAAAATTCTATTTAAGATTCATCGGAATATGGCCTTAAATGGTATTTCCGACCGGGATTTCACTTTTTTCAAAAAAATCCCGTGATTTACTGAACACTGTTCAGTAGATTTGCGTTCAACCGATCATCATGGGTATAGAAGACCGAAAGCAGCGACATAAGGAAGACCTTAAGGCCACAATCCTGAGGGCAGCCAAGGAATTGTTTCTGGAGAAGGGTTTCGAGCGTACGTCCATGAGAAATATCGCTGAGAAAATAGAGTACAGCCCTGCGACAATTTATCTGCACTACAAGGACAAGAATGAAATATTCTATGCCCTTCATCAGGAAGGATTCAAGCTTTTGGTGAACACCTTCAAGACCCTCAGCGCAGTGTCCGATCCCTTCGAGCGCCTGAAAGCGATGGGCTATGCATACATCAATTTTGCTACTGAAAACCCTGATTTTTACCAATTAATGTTCGTCATGAGCGAACCAATGTCTGTCCTCGACCTTGACGCAGCCAAGTCTTGGGATGAAGGTCAGGACGCATTTTTGTTTCTTCAGAACACAGTAATGGAGTGTCAGACCAAAGGATACTTCAAGGGATTGGAGCCGAACGGCTTTTCCTTCACCATATGGTGTACCGTGCATGGCCTGGCCACGCTCCGCACCAGCGGCCACCTGGAACATGTGCGTCAAGCGAAAACCAATATGGCGGACCTTGAGGCGGTCACCAATTACACCTTGCAGACCTATATCAATGTCCTTGAGCGGATGAAATAAAAAATTTTACCCTAATACTAAACAGTGTTCATTATGAAAACACCATTCAGCATTGGCTTATTTTCCTGGCTGCTGATTCTGTGCACACCAACAATGGCGCAGGATGTACTTCAACGGTATATCGACGAAGGCCTTAAGAACAATCTGGTTTTACAACAACGTAGCATTGGCCTGGAAAAAGCGATGGTGTCCTTGCGGATAGCCAGCAGCTACTTTATGCCCACGATTGGAATTCAGGGAAACTACACGTCTGGCCGTGGCGGAAGAAGTATTTCGTTTCCGGTGGGAGATATGTTGAACCCGGTGTATTCGACATTAAATCAACTTACGGGCACCAGCAATTTTCCGCAGATCGAGAACGTAAACACGACTTTCTTCCCTTATAATTTCTACGATGCCAAGGTCCATACCACCGTACCGATAGTAAATACAGATCTGATTTACAATCGAAAGATTTCACAACAGCAGGTGGAGTTGCAGGCCTTTGAGGTGGACATCTACCGACGTGAACTAATACGGACCATCAAGGTGGCCTATTTCAATTATCTCAGCGCTAAGGAAGCAGTTGGGATATTTGCCAGTGCCAGGGCCCGAAGCGAAGAGGGTAAGCGGGTGAATGAATCTTTGTTAGCCAATGGGAAAGGTTTGCCAGCGTATGTACTGCGATCGAACAGTGAGATTGAAAGCACCCGCGCACAGCATGACGATGCGTTGCGTCAGGTAGAGAATGCATCGCTTTATTTCAACTTCCTCCTGAACCGTTCGGCGGATACTCCCATCGAAGCGGAACCCATCAACTGGCTTACACTTGATTTGAATGTGGGCGACAGCGCAAGCACTAGCCATCGTGAGGAACTCAAACTGCTGCGCGAGCAGGTAGCCTTGACCAACAACCTGGTTCGCATGAACAAGCTCTTTTGGGTTCCCAGACTCAATGGCTTTTTAGATTTAGGTTCGCAAGCGCAGGACTGGAAGGTGAACAATAATGCGCGCTATTATCTGCTGGGGGTGCAGTTGGATGTTCCATTATTCGCTGGATTTCGCAACCGAAACAAGACAGCACTAGCAAGCCTGGACCAACGCACGGTGACCATTGGCTATGACAACAGCCGCAAGCAAATAGATCTTAGTGCACAAGCAGCCCGCAACAATTTGTTAACAGCTTATCAGAATTTCCAATCAGCACAGAAGCAACAGGAGGCAGCTGGCAGTTACCATCGCCTGATCGAAAAAGGCTACCAGGAAGGTATTAATACTTTTATTGAAGCTGTTGATGCGCGCAATCAGCTTACCCAATCGCAATTGCAGGTTAGTATCAATCGCTTTAAAGTCCTTTCGGCACTCGCCAACTACGAGCGAGAAACGGCATCCTATGAATTACCATCATCATCCAACGCAAACTGAATCAGTCATGAATAAAATTATCCCTGTTTTTCTTTCAGGTCTTGTCGTGTTTCTGCAAGCCTGTGGTCCTAAAGCCGAAGTCACGAATATTGAAATGCCTTCTGAATTGGTTCCGGTTACGATTATGAAGCTTTCGCGGACGCCCATTCGGCCGGTCATTCCAGTTTCCGGACAATTAACTACGGATGATGAGACCCCATTATCATTCAAAACAGGTGGTCTGGTCAAACGTGTTACGGTAAAAGAGGGGGACGTAGTCAGGAAAGGTCAACTCCTGGCTACACTTGATCTTACCGAGATACAGGCGCAGGTAAGTCAAGCGCGTTTGACATTCGAAAAGACGCAACGGGATGCCAACCGGGTAGCGCGACTTCACCGTGACAGCGTAGCTACCCTGGAACAGTACCAAAACAGCCAGACCGGGCTGGAGATCGCGCGTCGTCAACTGGAAGCTGCAGAATTCAATCTGACCTTTTCGGAGATCAGGGCCATCAGCGATGGATTTGTACTTAAAAAATATGTTAGTGATGGCCAGGTGGTGGCACCGGGCGCGCCGATCCTACTTACCAATGGAGCACACAAAAGCCAATGGCTGCTACGGGCCGGGTTGAGTGACCGTGAATGGTCGATGGTGATCGTAGGTGATAGCGCTGAAGTGAGAATTGATGCAGTACCTGATAAAGTATTTAAAGGTGTGGTGACCAGAAAATCGGAAGGTGCTGATCCAATGACAGGGTCGTTTATGGTGGAGGTAACCACCAACGATATGCCGAGAGCGGCACTGGCCGCAGGCATGTTTGGCAGGGCGCAACTTCGCCCGTCCAACATGGTCCTTGCGTGGCGCATCCCATATGATGCACTACTTGATGGAGATGCCACCCACGGATATGTGTTTGTAACCAACGATAATCAAACAGCGCACAAAGTGAAGGTGGGTATATCCGGCATCAACAAAGAATTTATTGAGGTGACAAGTGGCCTTGAGGGGGCTGCGTCACTCATCGTTTCGGGAAGTGCCTATCTGGTTGACAAGGCTGCCATTCGTATCATCAATAAGCCCTGATTGTTATGAAGATTTCAGATTACGCTGTGAAGAATTACCAGTTTACACTGGTCATTTTTCTGATGATTGTAGCGCTGGGGATAACCACCATCTTTAATATGCCGCGTTCAGAAGATCCCGAAATCCATGCGCCCCAGTTCCCCATCGTGGTCGTGTACGCGGGCACAAGCCCCAAAGACATGGAGGAGCTCGTGGTTGAGCCCATTGAACGAAAGGTGTCCAGCCTGGAGGGGATCAAGAGTATAGAAACCAATATTGGTGACGGCGTAGCGGTCGTTTTTGTGGAATATAAATACGAAAGCGTACTCGAGGAAAAGTATCAGGAACTGGTACGTGAAGTGAATTCCCTGCGGGATGAGCTTCCCCGTGACCTTACCAGCATTGAAGTTCGCAAAGTGATGCCATCTGATGTGAACGTGGTACAAATTGCATTGGTATCAGAAAATGCTACACGTGAAGCGCTTCGCAAAAATGCCGAACGGCTTCAGGATGAATTAGAAAAAATCAAAACCCTCAAGAAAGTAGACATTCACGGCCTATCGGACCCGATCATCCGGATTGACCTGCAACTGGAGCGTATGGCCGCGCAACGTATACCCCTCGAGGCAGTGGTAGGTACCGTGCAAAGTGAGATCGCAAATATTCCAGGTGGAAGTGTGGACGCCGGAAACAAATCGTTTAACATCAAGACCAGCGGCAACTATGAAGACTTACAAGAAATCAAGAACACGATAGTCTACTCCGCCAACGGCCGCAATGTGACATTGGAAAATATCGCAGAGGTATACATGGATTACTCCGAAGAGAAACACATAACAAGATTAAATGGACATCGCTGTGTATTTGTTGTTGCTGCCCAAAAGCCCGGAGAGAACATATCCAAGACCAGTGAAGCCTATCGTCCGGTAATCGAAAAATTCAAGAGTACCCTGCCATCCAATATTGATCTGATTCATCACTTTGATCAGGCGGACAATGTAAACCGGCGCCTTGGCGGATTGGGAACGGACTTTCTCATTGCCATCCTGCTCGTGGCTGTCACCTTATTGCCTCTGGGCCAGCGAGCAGCACTCATTGTGATGATTTCCATTCCCCTCTCGCTGGCGGTGGGCATTACGCTGATGAATGCCCTCGGGTATAACCTTAACCAATTGAGTATTGTTGGCCTTGTTGTAGCCCTGGGTTTGTTGGTTGATGACAGCATCGTCGTGGTGGAAAACATTGAACGATGGATGCGCGAGGGTCATACCCGGATGGAGGCGACGTTGCGCGGAACGCAGCAAATTGGGATGGCGGTATTGGGCTGCACAGTAACGCTAATCATTTCATTCATGCCATTGGTTTTTCTTCCTGAAGCAGCCGGTGAGTTTATCCGCAGCCTACCCATGGGAGTAATTACCTGTGTCCTAGCTTCTTTATTGGTATCACTGACAATTATTCCCTTCCTGTCAAGCCGTTTGTTAAAGGAGCATGTTGGCCACCCGGATGGGAATATATTTTTGCGCTCCTTAAAGAAAATCATTCAACGTTCTTACGCGCCCTTGTTAGAACGGGCGTTGAATCGCCCTTATGTTACGCTGGCGGTGGCGTTAGTCATTTTTGTAGGATCATTGCAGCTATTCCCAGTTGTCGGATTTAGTTTATTCCCATCTTCCGAAAAGCCACAATTCCTTGTGGAAATCACTACGCCTTTGCAATCCAACCTGACCTATACCGATTCTATTACCAGAAAAATAGAACAGGAACTTAAGAACCATCAGGAAGTGGCCTATTTCGCAACCAATGTGGGGAAGGGAAACCCCAGGATATACTACAATGTGATCCCTGAAAATGAGCGAACTGACTTTGCCCAGATCTTCGTTCAGTTGGATGACAACACGCCTCCGCACAAGAAGCTAAGTTTCATTGAAGATCTTCGCAAGAAATGGACACCGTATCCTGGCGCGAAAGTAGAGGTAAAGAATTTTGAGCAAGGTCCACCTATTGTTGCACCGGTAGAGGTGAGGCTATATGGCGAAAACCTGGATACACTCCGATCGTTGGCGTCGCGGGTAGAACACCTGTTGGAACAAACAGAAGGGACTATTTATATCAAAAACCCTGTCAATCACCTGAAGTCCGACATCCGCCTTAGTATCAATAAGGAAAAGGCGAGGATGCTGGGTATCCCTACCGTTAGCATCGATCGCACCGTACGCCTGGCTGTAGCGGGACTTAACGTGGGAGAATTTTCAGACGAGGAAGGACAGGACTATGATATTATCATTACCAAGGCCAAGCAGGAACACCCAACCCTGGATGTTCTCGATAATCTTTATGTCAATAATGCGATGGGCCAGGCCATTCCCCTGAAGCAGGTGGCCCAGTTAAAGCTGGAATCTTCGCCGGTAAAAATCAACCACCGGGACAAATCGAGGGTGGTTTCTGTAAATGCGTTTATAAGGAAGGGATACCTGAGTGATAACGTGACCAAAGACGTGATTGCACAGATGAACCAAATGAAACTTCCCGAAGGTTATGCGTATGAAATGGGCGGTGAATTGGAAAGCCGCAATGAATCCTTTGGCGGATTTGCCAAGGTGATCATCATTACTGTTTTTCTTTTCATTGCAGTTTTGATATTGGAGTTTGGAACGTTCAAAAGCACCCTGATTGTGTTGTCCGTTATTCCCCTGGGTGTTGTTGGGGCGGTATTGGCGTTGTTGTTTACGGGTAATTCGCTGTCGTTCGTCGCGATTGTGGGTATGATTGCTCTGGCAGGCATTGAAGTGAAGAATACCATTTTGCTCGTGGACTTTACGAACCAACTTCGGGAGCAGGGCAAACCACTGGATGTAGCCATCCGGGAGGCGGGTGAAGTGCGATTCCTGCCGATCATCCTGACTTCCTTAACGGCCATCGGAGGACTTATGCCCATAGCCATATCAACAAACCCCCTTATTTCACCCCTGGCCATCGTTTTGATCGGTGGATTGATCAGTTCAACCCTCCTTTCGAGGGTTGTGACCCCGGTGGTTTATAAATTAATTCCACCAAGAATCGGAGCCCGGGTAAACTAAACAGCAGGTTATTGCGTCTAAGAGTTAGAATCAGGATTATGTACAATAAAGTGGTCTTATCGGTATTGCACAACGTGTTGGATGTTCATCAACGCGAGCTTACCAGTCGTACTAATTTTAAGTCATTGGGGGCAACCCCCGCTGAATTGAACTGGGTCTTATTCGAGACAGAGCAACGGCTCCATGTTCAGCTCCCGGAGCAGGGCATCACACCGGACTCAACCATTAGGGATTTGCTGCGCACCGTGGTGGCCAGCCGATAGTTCAACTGCGAAAAGCTTCACCTTCCGGAAGGATGATGAAATCCGATTCGGAAAGTTGCTGAGTTTGCAAGGCCTGAAGGAGACGGGCAGCAGGTTCCTGCTGTCCATCGTCTGCGAGGGGGAAAGTGCCGAAGTGGGTGGCGATACTCTTTCGGGCCTTGCTTTCACGGTGAATCTGCACAGCCTCTTCTGGGGTACAATGAATAGGTGACATAAACCATTCGGGCTTAAAGGCCCCAATTGGAATCAGGGCCACATCAATAGGAGCACACCGAGAACCAATCTCCTGGAAGAAACTGGGATGATATCCGGTGTCGCCGGCAAAGTAAATGTTTCCGTCTCTTCTTCGAATCACATAACCGCACCATAGGGTGCCATCCCGGTCAAATAATCCACGACCTGAGAAATGCTGTGCCGGCACTGCTTCAATAACCGCAGATCCAATGCTGAGCGATTGCCACCAATCAAGATCATGGGTCTTGACAAACCCATGTTGATCAAGAAATGCCTTAACGCCGAGGGAAGTAATGAACTGGGGATGATGTTGCCTTTCGATCTTTTGAAGTGTGGAAAGGTCCAGGTGATCGTAATGATTATGGCTTAATAATACTACATCGATGGGAGGTAGGTCTTCCAGCCTGAGTCCGGGGGGTCGCATACGCTTAGGCCCTGCCCATTGAAATGGACTGGTGCGTGCACTCCAAACGGGATCAGTGAGTAAATTCAATCCATCGGTTTGAATAAGAAAAGTGGAGTGGTTGACGAAAGTGATGCAATAGCCACCTTCAACCCGGAGGGCCGGCTTATTTCCAGTGGGAGCTATGGTGATTGTTTTCCATGGACCCTGTTTGCGTCTGAGCATCCACTTGAGGACATCGCCGAAACCATTGGCAGGCTTACCGCCAGGTGTGAAAAATTTCTTCCCATCAAAGTGATCCGTCACCGGCCCCTGATAAACGGGTCCGGATAGAAAATAGCCAACGGTGACCAATGCCGCCAGTACTATAAAGGGTACTATGATCAGCACCATCACCGCTGATATAATGATCAGTTTTTATTGAGCGATTTGGGCAATTTTTGCCAACGGGATGGCATTTGCGTATGCGGTGATTTCACCTTCGTTCGAGTCATTAGCCTTGATGGTCAGCAGGGTATTATTCATCGGAATCTGCAATTCGTAATCTGTTTTTCCGCTATCGCTGTCAACATGTTTGGTCAGGAGTGATTTATAGCCTTGTACCTTGATGGTTTTTTGATTCTCGTCACGCATCATGCCTGCCATGGGTGAATTGAGAATTGCGCCGATAGAATTCATCAAAGGAGAGTTGTTGATGATCTCCAATTCGGCTTTGCGCAAATCCTGATTGTATTCGCGATGCACATAGAGACCGGTGGTGTAACCGGCCGAACTTCCGGTGACGCGATCCTCCTTGGCATTGATCTTCAACGACCCAACCTGAGGAGGCAGGAGCTTTAGGATTTCCTTGCCAATAGCGGCGTCGAGGTCATTGAGCATTTGTTCCATGGCGAACCGCGCATCGCCAAGGTTACCGGCGCTATATGCCGTGCGCGCAGAGGCAAGATTCTTGTCAAAATCCTGGCCGCTGACGGTAAAGAAACAACTGATCAATGCGAGAAGGATAATATATCGTTTGGTTTTCATAGTGATTTCCTGAATTAGTAATTGGAATTATTGTTCGCCCAACATCTTCTTGATACCATCAATATCGATCGCATTGGCAGCGGTCATCACTTCATTTTCGTTGGCGAAATTGACAGCCTCATAAACAATCAGAGAAGATTGACCAATCGGTACACTCAATTTGTAACCGCTGCCCTGGCTGAATTCAATGATGGCACGGTTGCCTTTCACCTTTACCTGTTTCCAGTTCTGCTGTCCACCGGTCTGTTGCGCATATCCACCAGCATTCATGTACATGTTAACGGCAGACATCCATGCCGCATTGTTGGCCACCGTTACCTCCAGGTCCTTTCCATTGTTGTTGGTGAATTTCCGCTGGATGGTAAGTCCGGCCCAGCCAAATCCGGTGCTGGTGACCTGATCAGCAGAAACGTCTTTGTTTAGTCCGCTAATGGATTCGGGCATGGACTTGAGAATCTTGTTACCAATTTCCAACTCAACGCCGAGCATAGCCTGCTGCAATGAATAGCGAGACTCGCCATATTTGCCAGACTTGTAAGCAGATTCGGCATCAGAAAGATTGGACTTTACATCCGGCGGTGTAGTGACCAGGCCACCACCCTGATTCTGACTTAAGCCTCCTCCCGTGTTATTTCCGCCCGTATTGTTGTTGATCCCGCCATTTCCAGTTGTGTTACCATTGGTGGTATTGCCCTGATTCTGGCCGCCACCGGTGCCAAGGGCCTGATCCAGTTTCTGGTCAACCTTCTTGTCAACCGCATTTTCAAGTTTGCTCTCAGCTTTCTGCTTGAGTTTGTTGAGAAATTGAGCCTGGGTTGATGTGACCATTCCCAACAGTATGGCGATGGTGGCACATCCTTGAATGAATTTCATAATGTTAGGTGTTTGAATCATTAAAGATAATAAATAGGAAATTGGCCGGGGCACGGCCCCCGGTTTTTATCCGATGATCTCAGATGACTTATGTCAGTTTCTGAATACCCGTGTTTTCATGCCACCCGTATCAATTTGTATGCCAAGGGAGGTGTTGGTGGTATTGTATTGGAAATAGACATCAGAACCAGCTGGTAAAGTAAGACCTAATTGAAAAATCCCGTAGATATTGCCTACCAGCTTGAACTTTGCTGTTGCGGTTGGCTCGATAAAGAGATTGGCGCTTTTGTTGGTTGGCGTTTTCACAAGGCCATTCGCTTCAAACTGGGAGTAATTAACGAGCGATAGCCTGGGTGTAAACAACAGGTTAAAGCTTCGGTTGTTGGTCCCGATGGTGGGCTGCAAGAAGATTACTTGAGACAGCTTACCGGTTGTTTCGTTCACATTATTGACACCAAAGAAAGAATAAGCGGCCGCTGTTGTGGCCTGACCAAATCCATATCCGGCAATCACTTCATAGCGAAAAGAGCGGGTACGGTCATATAAACCCAGGCCCACCTCGCCATAGCTATTTTTCCGGGTGTAGTTTATGGGTGCCGACTCTTTGGAATTCATGAACGAATAGCCGCCGGTAACAGCGATATGGTCTGTCAGGGCATATGCGGCCTGACCCTCAAAGCCTCCGGAAGTGAGGTATCCCGATATTTGAGCTTCACCTTGTTCCCCGAAAAGCGGAGCATTTCGGGTGTTGGGGGTGTACAACGACGTCGAGCAGGACGACAGCACAAGCAAAATGAATAGGTATCGCATGCGCAAAAGGTATAAAACTTACCTTAGCCGGGAAAAGAATTCAGGATGAATTTCCCCATAGAAGAGATTAACAGGCTCATACAAACCCGGAGATCGGTCTTTCCACGCGACTATACCGGTGAAAAAGTGCCCGAAAATGTAATCCGCCAAATGCTGGAAAACGCACGATGGGCACCAACCCATAAGATCACAGAACCTTGGCGCGTGGTGGTTTTTGCTGGCCCTGGCCTTAAGCGCCTCGCCGAATTTCAGTCCGAATGCTATCGTAACGTAACCACTGCCAAAGGTTCATTCCGGGAAGATCGCTATGAAGCCCTGAAGACGAAGCCCATGCAGTCATCGTATATATTGGCCATCGGCATGAAGCGCGATTCGGGAAAAAGCATCCCTGAAGCAGAAGAGTTGGGCGCCGTGTTTTGCGCCATTCAGAATATGTATCTCACAGCTACTGCGTGCGGAGCAGGATGCTACCTGAGCACCGGAGGCATCACCTATATGGAAGAGGCCAAATCATTTTTTGGATGGGGACCTGAGGACAAACTGGTTGGCTTTCTTCATGTCGGAATGCCAGCCCGCTGGCCGGCGCAGGGAAAACGAAAATCTATTGACGAATTTACCACCTGGAATGTTGATTAAGCCATGAACACACTACCCACCAGGGCCTCCATCGCCGAAGCCCACGAACGCATTAAAAACTATATCCATCATACACCGGTCATGACCAGCGCGTCCATTGATGAAATGGCCGGATGTAAGATTTACTTTAAATGTGAAAATTTTCAAAAGGTAGGTGCCTTCAAATCTAGGGGTGCTATGAACGCTGCCCTGAAACTGACGCCCGAACAACAACGCAAGGGCGTGGCTACGCATTCGTCCGGCAACCACGCACAGGCTTTGGCCCGCGCCGCAAAAATCCTGGGCATGAAATCGTATATCGTTATGCCCCGCACGGCTCCCGAAATAAAGAAACGGGGCGTTCGTGGATTTGGCGGTGAAATTTTTGAATGTGAGCCTACACTGGAAGCGCGTGAGTCCACGCTGGCGGAAGTAATTCGCAAAACAGGTGCCTTTGAAATTCACCCCTTCAATAACTATGATGTGATGGAGGGACAAGGCACGTGCGCGAAGGAGTTATTTGAAGAAACGGGTGCCCTCGACTATCTCATTGCACCCGTGGGTGGCGGCGGACTTCTGAGTGGTACTGCATTAGCTACTCATTACTTTTCGCCAAAAACAAAAGTAATTGCCGGCGAGCCGGCCCTGGCCAATGATGCATTTCGTTCGATGCAAAGTGGCAAGATTGAGCCTGCCTCGACACCTACCAGCATTGCTGATGGTCTGTTGACTTCTCTGGGTGATAAGACTTTTCCTGTCATCAAAGAACATGTGCAGGAGGTGATCACCGTATCCGAAGAAGAAATCATAGCTGCCATGCGCATCATCTGGGAACGGCTGAAAATTGTAGTAGAGACATCCTGTGCTGTGCCGTTTGCCGCCTTGTTAAAGAACAAACATCAATTTGCAGGAAAAAAGGTTGGTATAATCCTTACCGGTGGAAATGTAGACCTGAATAAGGTTGGTAAACTCTTCGTTTGATGCTCGAGCACCGCAGCAAGCCCTTATTGCCTTTTCACCTGTTCTTGCTACGGTGGTTGCGCTACCTCATTTTCTCGCTCTTGCTCATCGGTTGTTCGCTGGGCATTGGTATGGCGGGCTATCACTACCTGAACGATTTGTCGTGGCTGGATAGCCTCGTGAATGCCTCAATGATTCTTACCGGAATGGGTCCGGTTGACGCATTAAAAAACGATGCATCCAAATGGTTTGCATCGTTTTATGCCATCTTCAGTGGCGTTGCGTTTTTGAGTACCGTAGCTGTTTTCCTGACCCCGGTGGTGCATCGTTTTCTTCACAAGCACCACCTGGATCAGAATAAGTCTTAATTATTTCCTTTCTTCAACGCATCAAACTTTGACTCTGCTGGTTTCTTGGGGAACACGTTATCATTAACATTGATGTCGGCGGTCTCCAGGTTCGGGTCAATCACGATGTTGGTCACTTCTTTATCCTTAATGAAGACTTTCTTTACTTCGGTTTCATTGTTGCGCCAGATTTCAGCCGGGATACGTTCAATCTCTTTGGAGCCATCCTTAAAGGTCCACTGAATAATGACCGGAGACACCAACCCACCTGAATTCTTCAGGGTCACTTCGTAAATGTTCTTATCGGCGAGTTTGGCGCGGATCGCATTGTCATCAAGTTTATTTCGAAAATCGCGATAAGCTTCATCGGGTGTATTGATCACCGTAAGTTCCTGTGCACCCCCGCTGAAGTCGATTGCCTTGTCTTTCTTGCCCTGGGCCAGATCGCCCTGCTTCACTTTAACATTCTTGTTTTCTGGGTCCATCTGCATGGACTTCACCTTGAACCACTTCACGTCGTCGACGGTGAGGTCAACATGGTCGGTGGTATAAAACCAACCCCTCCAAAACCAATCCAGGTCAACGGCTGAAGCATCTTCCATGGTGCGGAAAAAGTCAGCAGGTTTCGGATGTTTGAATGCCCAACGCTGGGCGTATTCTTTAAAGGCTTTGTCGAACAGCTCAGGTCCCATGACCGTTTCGCGAAGCACCGTTAGGGCTGCGGCCGGTTTGCTGTACCCATTGGGCCCAAAACTGCGGCCTTGGTTGTCGGATGTTGCCATGACAGGCCGCATCATGCTCTTGTCGCCTTTCATGAATGGCACAATTCCCTTAGGGGTATTGCCCGTATGATCAAGGGTCGGATACCGTTCGCGCATGGTCTCTTTTTCCAGAAAGGAATTCAGACCCTCATCCATCCAGGTGGTTTGGCGCTCATCTGAATTTATGATCATTGGAAAGTAGTTGTGACCTACTTCATGAACGATCACACTCACTGTGCGCGTAAGGGTGCGTTCTGAGATGGCACCGTCTTTGGCTGGCCGGCCACCGTTGAATGAAATCATTGGATATTCCATACCACCGCCAACCCAGTTGCAGGAGTAGGCTGTTGGATAAGGATAATCAACCGTGCGCGCAGAGTATACGTCAAGGGTGTTTTTGATGGCCTTGGTGGATTCTTTCGACCATAAAGCATAGCCCTCTTTGGGATATAGCGATTGCGCCAGGGGTGTGCCGTTGCCATTCTTTACGGCCATTGCATCCCAGACATATTTTCTGGATGAAGAGAAAGCAAAATCACGCACATTCTCAGCATAGAATTCCCAGGTGCTCTTCTTGGCGGACTTCTCCTTTTCTTTTCTGATGGCTTCTTCCTGGGTTACTATAAATACGGGTTGATCAAAAGTTTTCCTGGCCTTTTCAAATCGATTGATCTGTTCAGGTGAAAGTACTTCTTTTGGATTTTGAAGCCAGCCTGTCGCGCCTACGATATGGTCAGACGGGACAGTGATACGTACCCGGTAGTTACCAAACGTGAGCGCAAACTCACCAGCACCGAGGAATTGTTTATTCTGCCATCCTTCATAATCATCGAACACACACATACGGGGAAACCACTGGGCAATGAAATAAATGTAGTTTCCGTCCTCAGGGAAGTACTCCATACCCCCGCGACCACCCACCATCATCATGTCATTGACGTTGTATGACCAATCCACCTTGAAGGTGAATTTCTCTCCTTTCTTCAAAGGTTGTGGAAGATCAACACGCATCATCGTGTAATTGATGATGTAATTGAGACTCTTGTCATTCGCATCACGAACGGATTGAATGTCATAACCTCCCTTATAGTCCAGAACTCCAGCCGTGGTGGCCATGGCCTTGGCCGGGACTGAATCGCGTACAGCACTGCCCTGTGTCTTGCGCGTCATACTGCCATCAGCATAGAGGTTTTGGTCCAATTGAACCCACAGGTACTTCAGATCTTCAGGCGCATTGTTGTAATACGTAATGGTTTCTGAACCTGTAATGGACTGCTTCTCATCATTGAGCTCCACATTGATCACATAATCTGCGCGTTGCTGCCAGTAATTTACCCCGGGAGCCCCACTGCTGCTGCGGTAGCTGTTTGGTGTGGGCAACATTTGATCGAGTTGCTCAAACTTTCCCTGCCAGGTGCCTTGTTGTGCTGTGCCCAGTAAAGGCAACAGCAGAAGTAGTAATAAGCTTGACTTTTTCATGGCGATCTTTTCAGTTTTTCTTTTTGAGGGCATCAAATTTATTTCCACTTGCATTCCGTGGGAATACGTTGTCGTCGGTCTTAATATCAGAAGTCTCTTCTTTAGGGTCGAGCTTGATATCGGTCACTTCCTTGTCTTTGAGGAAGACTTTGGTTACGGTCTTCTCGTTGTTTCGCCAAATCTCGGCTGGGATTTTTTCGATCTCCTTGGTTCCATCCTTATAGGTCCATTCGATGATAATCGGCATCACCAATTCGCCCTTGTTGGTAAATGTGATCTCATAGAAATTCTTGTCTTCCATTTTGGTAATAAGCGCTTTATCGTCTACCCGGTTTTGGAAGTCTCCATAAAACCGACTGTCGGTAGGTATTACAGAGAATGGTTGGGGGCCTCCGCTAAAATCGTCTGGGTTGGAATTATTGCCGCCGGCAGATGCTAAATCCCCGCTTTTTACTGATTTCCCTTTGTTTTCGACACTATTTTGATCTTTGCGAACGCGGAACCAACGCACTTTGTCGATAGACTGATCGCAAACATCAGTGGTATAGAACCAGCCACGCCAGAACCAATCCAGGTCTACAGCGGAAGCATCCTCAAGGGTGCGGAAGAAATCGGCAGGCTTGGGGTGGCGGAAGGCCCAACGCTGCGCATACTCCTTAAAAGCCTTGTCAAAAAGTTCAGGACCCATAATGGTTTCACGCAACATGTTCAATCCGGTAGCACACTTCGCATATTGCTCCGATCCAAACTGAATCACCTGCTCAGAGTTTACCATCAACGGCCGCTTGGTAGCGGGGTCACCTTTCATATAGGGCACAATGCCTGATGCAGGTCCGCGGCGTTGTGGCATATCGGGATAGTTTTCCACCTGTGTGCGAAATTGTACAAACGTGTTCAACCCTTCATCCATCCAAGTCCATTGACGCTCGTCGTTATTGATGATCATCGGAAAGAAGTTGTGACCCACTTCATGGATGACTACGCCAACCAATCCCCATTTCGTGCGATCAGTAAAGGTGCCGTCTTTGGCAGGACGGGCTCCATTGAAGCAAATCATCGGGTACTCCATACCAATCGAAGCGTGGTGTACCGAAGTAGCGTGTGGATAAGGATAGTCCACGGTGTATTTGGAGTAGGTTGTGATGGCTGCTTTCACGGCTTTAGTTGATTCCTTTTCCCACAGGGGATTGCCCTCTTTTGGATAATAGGACATGGCCAGAGGAGTTTTGTCACCGATCTTTACGGCTTGTGCATCCCAGATAAATTTGCGCGAGGTGGCGAAGGCAAAATCACGCACGTTTTCAGCCTTGAACTTCCAGGTCTTCTTTTCTTTAGATTTCGTCTTTTCACGAACAATGGCTTCTGCCTGCGTTGCGATAATCACAGGCTTGTCAAACGAAGTTTTGGCCTGCTCAAAACGCTGACGTTGTTCCGGGGTGAGTACTTCAGTCGGATTCTGAATCATTCCGGTGGCGGCTACGATGTGATCGGCAGGTACGGTCAGGTTCACCACATAGTCACCAAACGTGAGCGTAAACTCTCCCTGGCCGAGAAACTGCTTGTTCTGCCACCCCACTACATCATCATATACACACATACGTGGGAACCACTGACCGATGATATAGGAGTAGTTGCCGTCTTCCGGAAAATACTCCAGACCGCTGCGCGCATCGTTGTTGGTCATTCCCCTTAAGCGGTCGTTGATATTGAAGCTCCATTCCACCGAGAATGAATATTGTTGACCGGCCGCGATAGGTTGCGGAAGGTCAATACGCATCATGGTTTGATTGATGGTGAATGGCAGACTTTTGCCGGTCGCATCTTTGACTGACTTGATTTTATATCCGCCGTCGAAGTCATAAAGAGCAAGGTCACTTGCCATAGTCTTGGTATTCACAGAATCTTTTACTGCATTGGTTTTCAATTTCTGTGAGTTGTTGTCTTTGGCGTTGATGTTTTGATCAAGCTGCAGCCAAAGGTATTTGAGCGCATCCGGGGAGTTGTTATAGTACCGGATGGTTTCACTTCCGGTAATACTCTGGTTGTCGTCATTCAACTCGGCATTGATGGCATAGTCAGCACGCTGTTGCCAATACTTGGGTCCGGGCGCGCCAGAGCCGGTGCGGTACTCGTTTGGGGTTGGCAATAGTTGATCGAGTTGCTCGAATTTGCCTTTCCATTTCGGGCTTTCGGCCTTTTCCTGTGCAAACAGGGTTATGCCGGTAAACAGGCCGATGAGAATTAGTAGGTGTTTCATAAGCGGAGAATAGAATTTACAAGTGATGGTTAATTAAAGTCGGTCTTTCATGAGAACCAGGGCAATGCCGGCAATGGCTGAAGAGATGACCATTTTCCAGTCGCGCCGGTTGAGGTGGAGCAGATCAATAGCAATAAAACATACCGCGAGAAATATCCCAACGATAATTATTTGGCCGAATTCCAATCCAAGATTAAAGGCAAGCAATTGGGTGAAAATCCGCTCATCCTTTCCCAAAAGAGCCTTTAGGTAGTTGGAGAATCCCATGCCGTGAATCAACCCAAAAAGCAGTGCCAGGAAATAATTGGCCTGCAATTTCCGACCTGGAAGGGTCTCATCATTACCAAAAAGATTGGCCACTGCCGTCAAAAAAATGGTAAGTGGAATCAGAAATTCGATTAGGCCGGCGTCAATGGAGATTACGTTCAGGGTGGCCAGGGCCAGGGTGATGGAATGACCGACGGTAAATGAGGTGATAAGAATGAGTATCCGTTTCCAATCCTTCACCACATACACCGCACAAAGGGCCACCACAAACAGGATGTGGTCATATCCATTGGCATAATCAAGGATATGTTCACGCCCCATAGCAAAGTAGACTTCAAATTCCGACATATCGGGATGAATGGACGGTAAAGGTTGTGAAAAATAGGAAAGAAAGGTGGCAACTGACTATTTTTGCGACCTATGAAACTGCTGATTTGGCTGATTTTTCTGCTTCCTCACCCAATTCACGTTTCCGTGACAGAGATTGAGTACAGCGAGAAGAACAAATCATTACAAATTACTTCCCGGATTTTCATCGACGATCTGGAGACCGCTATCCGCACTAAAACCAAGCAGGAATCGCTCGACCTGTTGAATCTTCCCTCTGGTCAGTCGCTCGATCAACTGGTCCGCACTTACCTGGCCGACCACCTGCGGATCAAAGTGGATGGCAGGCCTGCTAAAATAAACTACATCGCCCATGAACTCGATGATGCCGCCATCATCTGTTATCTCGAAGTAGAAAACATCAAGAAGTTGAAGACCCTGGAAGTCACTGATGATGTTATTCATGAAGTTCATGCTGACCAATACAACCTTGTACATATCACGTACCGGTCTCCGGTAAAAAGTTATCGCCTTACCCGCGAAAAGCCTACAGAGTTATATCGGGCAGAAAACAAATAGTCAGGAATCCAAAACATCCCATTATGCGCAAAAAGATTATTGCCGGAAACTGGAAAATGAACAAGAACTTTGCTGAAGCCTCTGCCCTTACCCGGGAGGTGCTCACCCTTGCAGGCGAAGTGCCTGCCCGCGTTTCCCTCATATTGTGTGTTCCTTTTCCTTACCTCGCGTCCGTGGAGGAGCTTACCCGCTCTTCGGCTGTTCGCGTAGGCGCACAGAATTGCAGCGAACATGAATCGGGTGCGTATACCGGTGAAGTATCGGCGGTCATGCTCAAGTCCATGAATATCCCGTATGTTATTCTTGGTCACAGTGAGCGTCGCCAGTATTTCGGTGAAAATGGTAAACAGTTAGCCGCCAAAACCGATAAGGCTTTATCACATGGGATAACGCCAATCTTTTGTTGTGGTGAACCGCTCGAGATACGGGAAAAGGGAACCCATGAAGCCCTTGTACGTCAACAAATTGAAGAAGGACTTTTCCACCTCAGCGCCGACAAGATTAAGCAGGTGATAATTGCCTATGAACCGGTTTGGGCCATCGGTACGGGTAAGACAGCCACCTCTCAACAGGCGCAGGACATGCACGCCGTGATCCGTAAACAATTGGCAGGAAAATATGGGGATACCACCGCACAGGAAATAATCATTCTATATGGTGGGAGTGTAAAGCCGGATAATGCAAAGGAATTGTTTTCCTGCCCTGATGTGGATGGCGGTTTGGTCGGTGGCGCTTCTCTGAAAGCACGCGACTTTATCGACATCGCGAAAGGAGCCTAGTCAGGACGGCTTCATCCATTCGAAGACACCGTAATGCTCGCCATTCATGCCGAGTCGGGTATAGACATCCTGTGCACCGACATTGGTGCGATCTACGTATAACCGGATCCCCTTGAGGTCTGGATCCTGGTTCACGATCGACTGAACGTGCTCATACATGCTTTTGTAAACTCCTTTGCCCCGCGCTGTTTCTGCAACGTAAACGGATTGAATCCATAGGACCGTGCCACATCGCCAGTCACTCCACTCATACGTTGTCATCAGGCATCCGATAATATCGGATCCTTCCTGGGCAACGTAATACTTGCCCTTGGTCGGGTCTTTCATCAATCGATTAATGCCCTGGGAAAGGGTACTGAATTCCAATTGGATATTTTCTGTCTCCAGCGCCATTTTGAGCTGAAAATCGATGATCCAGGGAACGTCTTGAAGGGTGGCTTCACGAATGATCATAGGTGATGTAATACAATTTGCATTGACTGGTGACATGCAAGGTAAAAAACCAGATGAACTTGGTTTGAAGTGTTGCCGCTCAATTCAGCTCCGCCATCATCTTTTTGAATGCCGGATGCATTTGTGAATTAAGAAACTCGGTGATGGTAACTGTAGCCAACCCATGTTTACAAAATGGATCTTCAGCCATGATGTCCTCAATTTCTTTTCGGGATGATGCTGAGGCCAAGATGATCCCGCCGGTGCGCGGCACCTTCCTGCCGGAAGTGATAAACACGTTGAGCTTGTAATACTTTTGGAGAAAACGAACGTGGGCACTCATGTGCTGATCCAGCTTCTCCAATGCTGTAACATATTGCAGGTCGACAATAAACATAATCAAATGAGACGTTCATGAAGGTACGGATTCAGACGATATACTTGTAGTTGCCCGTCAAAATGGGGAACTTCGAACGCTTATGACAGGTGAATCTCCCGTGCCCAATCCCAATCAGGTATATGATTACATCGTGATTGGCTCCGGTTTTGGCGGCTCTGTTTCTGCCATGCGCCTGGCTGAAAAGGGCTATTCGGTACTGGTGATCGAAAAGGGCAAACGCTGGAAGGCAAAGGATTTTCCGACATCAAATTGGAATACGCGCAAATACCTGTGGCTCCCGTTGCTGCGTTGTTTTGGCTTTCAAAAACTAACCTTCTTTAAAGAAGTATTCATCATCTCAGGTGTAGGTGTTGGTGGAGGTTCTCTGGTATATGCGAATACGCACATGATGCCCAGAGAGAGTTTTTACACCAATCCGATCTGGTCACAATTCAAAGACTGGAAGTCGGTACTGGCTCCTTATTTTGACAAGGCGCGGTTCATGCTAGGCAGTGAGAAGTTCACCAAGGAGTACGAAGAAGATAGGGTGCTTCGCGAAGTGGCAGGGGACATGGGTCGCGGTGACACCTACAATCGCGTTGATTATGTCGGTGTCTATCTGGGAGATACCCAAAACCCAAAGGATCCTTATTTCAATGGATTAGGCCCTTTGCGTACCGGTTGCACCGAGTGTGCCGGTTGTATGGTGGGGTGTCGGCACGACGCCAAAAACACCCTGGACAAAAATTACCTGTGGTTTGCCGAAAACATGTTTGGCGCCCGTGTGCTGGCTGAAACCCGCGTTGTGAAAATCGAAAACGTGGAGGGCGAATATCGGGTGTACACCGAGTCCAGTACTTCCTGGTTTGGAAAGAAGTCAGTGGTATATCGGGCCCACGGTCTTGTCATGAGTGGAGGTGTTTTGGGTACGCTCGACTTACTGCTTCGACAAAAGTATGTGGACAAAACGCTTACCCGGTTGTCGGATAAACTGGGGGAAAATATTCTTACGAATTCTGAAATGCTGTCTGGTGTTGTAAGTGCCGATCGGAAACTCAATCATGGCATTGCCATCAGCTCTGTCTTTGAACCAGATGACAACACCCATATTGAGTTGTGCAAGTTTCCGAATGGTTCTGGTGCCATGACGCGCCTGGCGGTGATGGCGGCTGGAAACGGAACTCCCCTGGTGCGTACGGTGAAAATGATAGGCAATATGATTACGCAGCCCTGGAATTTTCTGCGTTCCGTTTTCAATTGGAAGTTGGCTGAGACGAGCATCATCTTTCTCATCATGCAATCTTTGCCCAACGCCATGCAGTTACGACTCAGGCGGGGTTTGTTTGGAACGCGCCTGGTCATGAGCAATAACCTTGGCCAAAAAGTACCGAGCTTCATTCCGATTGGTCAGGAGGCCCTGTATCGGTATGCAAAAAAGGTGAATGGTGTGCCGCACAATGCTTTCAGCGAAGTGATGTTTGGTTTGTCTTCAACGGCACACATCCTGGGTGGATGCCCAATGGGGAAAACAGCAGCCGAAGGAGTCGTGGATGAATCATTCAGGGTCCACGGATACAAGAACTTTTATATTCTCGATGGCAGCATTATGCCATGTAATTTAGGCGTTAACCCATCGCTCACCATTACAGCACTCAGTGAATACGCCATGGACCAGATTCCAGCTGCACCAGGTAACAAGACCATCGGCCTGCAGAACCGACTTCACACAGTAACTTCCCTTTGAACCCAGACCCATGCAAGCATTCCTAGAATTGCCAGTCGCTGAAGATGATGAAACCCGATTGATGCTCGTGAACATCGCCAATATCGGCCGCATATACCCTAATCCGCAAAGCACAAAGAAGAGCATCGTTGAACTTAATTACCACAGTATCAATGATGCCCCAGTGTATCTGGAAGTGGAAATGGCCTACGAACTATTGCGGGCACGCCTCGTGGAATAGGTCGAAAACTATTCCGGTCGGCCCTTGTTGGCACGGATCATTTCTCCATAACCCTGCCCCGCGGCGAGGGCAATGACGGCCATCGTTATGCGTCTTGTTTTTGTCTGGATAGTCTTCGCACTCTCAATCCATTTGCTGAAATAGTTTTGATGCGACTTAGGCAACGTCTTGAAGTGAGCCAACGCCCGGGGATCATCTTTCAGACACTTCATAAAGTCAGATGACATTTGCAGCGGACGATCATCAGACTGCAATTCAACCAGCAAGGTGTCCCCGGCCTGCTTGCCTAGTTTTTTTCGCAGTTGCCCATTAATAGGAAGAATAAAATCACCATCACCCATAGGAATAAGAGCTGTTCGCTCAATTTCCAATTGATCCAGTTTTCCCTTCACACGGAAAGATGTTTTTTCGGCTTTCAATTGAGTTGCCCTTGTTCTGGAGATAACGATATAGGACCAACCGGTTTTCTCACCTTTTTTGGCAAACTTGAGAATGCTGGCGCGAAATCGAATCATAGGCGATGTGAAGTTCGCGATCGGCAGGAGAATATTCAATGAACAGCAACCAAAAGTCACCAACAATGGTTAATGCGTAAATTACCAACATGAATCCCATTCAACAGATTATACCCCTTGGATTTCCGTGGGAAACTCGGGACCCGTTTTTGTTCTGTGTCCACCACCATGATTTCTACCCGGCAGGAAATGAACACCTCGGTCCGGTGGAATCATTGGCTGGTCGCAACATCGGCAATGATTTTGATCCCCGCCAAAAGTGGCGCATGTACCATGGCGATACGGTACCCGGTTTTCCGGCGCACCCCCATTGCGGATTTGAAACTGTAACGGTAGTTACCAAAGGCCTCATCGATCACTCTGACTCATTGGGAGCCGCGGGAAGATTTGGCAATGGTGACGTGCAATGGATGACAGCCGGAAAGGGAGTTCAACATTGTGAGATGTTTCCCTTGCTTAATCGCGACCGTGATAACCCCCTGGAGCTTTTTCAACTGTGGCTCAATCTGCCCAAGGTTAAGAAATCAGCTGAGCCCTTTTTCTCTATGTTGTGGTCTGAGATCATACCGATTGTTCATGCAAAGGACAAGAGCAACAAGGTCACACAAATCAAGATTGTGGCCGGTGTTCTGGGTGACACGCAAGCCCCCGCACCAGCACCGGACTCCTGGGCCGCAAATCCTGCTCACGAGGTAGCGATCTGGATCATTCACATGGAGCCATTTGCAGAATGGGCACTGCCAGCATCGCGACAAGAGGTGAATCGCATGCTATACTATTACAAAGGATCAAGCCTGCGCATTCAGAATCAGGAAATTCTGCGAGGTCATGGCGTGGAGTTGAAGAGCAGAGAAACCGTATCCATTACCAATGGTCCGGATGAATCGAGGTTATTAATGCTCCAGGGAAAAGCCATCGGAGAGCCGGTGGCTCACTACGGTCCGTTCGTAACAAATAGTCAATCTGAAATACAGGACGTGATCAGGGAATACCAACGCACACAGTTTGGAGGCTGGCCCTGGCCATCGCTCGACCATACGCATCCCCGTGAGCGCGGGCGCTTTGCCCGCTATGACGACGGCCATGAGGAAATAAAATAGATATATACTCACATCGGGCCACTCATCTTCTTTGATCGAGAAATGAGACGGGGAAGATTTATATTGTTCCAAAATATTGACCCATGAAATACCTGTTACTCATTTCAATTTGTTTGGGTGTTCTGACAGCGCCAGCTCAGAAAAAATCCCCTGTTCAGCCTGCGCAAACAACGATTGCCAATCTTGATGCAACCTTTAAAGCAGCACGATGGCGCAACATTGGTCCATTTAGGGGTGGCCGGTCGGTAACCTCAACCGGAGTGGTGGGCGATCCACTTACCTATTACATGGGTAGTACAGGAGGTGGACTTTGGAAAACCAATGATGCGGGGATGTCCTGGTTCAATATATCTGATGGCTATTTCAAGACGGGCTCCGTGGGAGCCGTTGCGGTAGCCGAAAGTGATCCCAATGTTATTTATGTCGGCATGGGTGAACATGCGCCACGGGGCGTTACAACTTCCTATGGCGATGGTGTATATAAGTCTACCGATGCAGGAAAAACCTGGATAAAAATGGGCCTCGACCTCACACGCCACATCGCTTACATCCGGATACATCCTACCAACCCGGATGTGGTTTATGTTGCAGCACAGGGTGCGTTGCATGGGCCTACACCTGACCGAGGTGTTTATAAATCAACGGATGGTGGCACAACCTGGAAGAAGACACTTTATGTAGATGAGAACACGGGATGTGCAGACCTCAGCATGGACATGACTAATCCGAGAATACTATATGCTGCCATGTGGGATCATCGTCGGCTGCCCTGGCAAGTAATCAGCGGAGGAAAAGGCAGCGGCCTGTATAAATCGGTTGATGGTGGAGAAACATGGAGCAAAATTCAGCAAGGACTTCCAAAAGAATTGGGAAAAATGAGCGTTTCGGTTTGCCGCTCCAATCCGGAAAAGGTTTATGCCCTGGTGGAAAGCGATACACAAAAGGAACAAGGCGGATTATTTGTATCCAATAACGGTGGCAAGAGCTGGGATCGCATCAGTAAAGATCACCGCCTTGTTCAACGCGCATGGTATTATATCGAAGTATTCGCCGATCCACAAAATGAAGAGATCGTGTACGTCCTCAATTCACCAGGCTTGAAATCCGTAGATGGCGGCAAGTCCTGGGAATATCTGCGCACGGGCCACGGAGACTACCATCAGTTGTGGATTAACCCACGTAACAACAAGAATATTATTATCTCCGATGACGGCGGAGCTACTATTACCGTAAACAACGGCCTTACCTGGTCAACCCAAAACAATCAGCCGACAGCACAATTTTACAGGGTCAACACCGACAACCTGTTCCCTTATCGGGTGTATGGCGGTCAACAAGACAATACTTCAGTGATGATTGAAAGCCGCAATCCGTCAGGTTGGGCCATCAACGATCATAATTGGACTTCATCAGCTGGTGGAGAGAGTGCCTTTATCGCATTCAATCCGGACGACCCCCGCTACACCATGGGGGGAAGCTACCAGGGTACCATTGAGCTGTTGGATCAAAAAACCAACGAAGGCAAGGGGGTCATGATTGCTCCCATCCAGTACCAGGCGCTACAGCCAAAGAACATGAAATACCGGTTTAACTGGAATGCTCCAATCATTTGGTCTAAGCATGACAATGCCTTTTATCATGGCGGAAACAAGCTTTTTAGAACCACCAACCTGGGTAAGAGCTGGGAAGTAATCTCTCCCGACCTTACCCGCAACGATGAATCGAAGTTGGGGATCAGTGGAGTCCCTTACACCAACGAAGGCGCTGGAGGCGAGAACTACGGCACACTGTCGTATGTGAAAGATTCACCCAATGAAAAAGGCGTGATCTGGACCGGCAGCGATGATGGCTTCGTTCATGTGACCCGCGATGGCGGCAAGACATGGACCAACGTCACCCCCACTGGTCTCCAGGAATGTCTGATCAATAGCATTGAGGTGTCGCCACATGACAACGCCACCGCCTACATCGCCACCACCCGATATAAGTTCAATGACTTCACACCCGGGCTATTCAAAACTACTGACTACGGGAAGACATGGATAAAGATCAATGAGGGAATCCCATATGGCGCCTTCACCCGCGTGGTGCGTGAAGATGATGTGCGCAAAGACCTGTTGTATGCCGGAACAGAAACAGGATTTTATATTTCGTATAATGGTGGGAAGAACTGGTCGGCATGCCAGCTCAACCTGCCTGTGGTTGCCATCACAGACCTTATGATCCGCCAGGGCGACCTTGTGGCATCAACGCAGGGTCGTGCGTTCTGGATTTTTGATGACCTCTCTCTATTTCGTCAATATGATGCTGCTGCCAAAGGATTTCAATTGTTCCGACCCGAAGATGCCGTTCGCGTTTCCGGATTTAGCCCGATGGATGGGCCGGCCAATGATGGCGAAGAGAGAGGGCCTTCAGCACCTATTGGCACCAATGCTCCAACGGGTGTGGTGATCTATTATGCACTACCCGAAAAAGTAGATTCCGCGGCTAGTCTCACCCTGCAGATCAAAGATGCACAAGGCGCAGTGGTACACGCCTATTCATCCGAGGCGGATAAGAAATTTGTTTCATTTCCTGGAGGACCTGGTCCTGATCCGACCTTGTCCAAGAAGGGTGGTTTCAATCGATTTGTTTGGAACATGCGGTATCCTTCAGTGGAAGGTGCTCCTAACGTGTACATTGAAGGAAGCTACCGTGGACATAAAGCACCTCCTGGCGTCTACACAGCCGTCCTGAAATATGGTTCAGAAGAGAAGACAACAACGTTTTCAATCTTGCCGAACCCGGGAATTCAGGCAACTGCTGCTGAATATCAGGAGAGCCATGAATTCCAAAGTAAAGTTGAAGCCGGTATTACTGAAATTCATCGTGCCGTTAACCAGCTGAAGGAGGCAAAACGTCAGACCGAGGACTTGATCAAAGTGTTGGATGCCGATGCATCACGCAAAGAGATCAAAGATGTAGCGGATGCATTGGTGAAAAAAATTACATCCTGGGACGAAAAAGTCGTGCAACGCAAATCCGAAAGCAATGATGACATCATAAACTTCGTCAACAAGATCAGTGCAGATTACATCTTCCTGAAGGGTGAACTGGATTCAAACACCCCCCTCGTATCGCAAGGTGCCCGTGAGCAGCTGGATGTTCTGAATAGTCTGTGGAAGACTTACAAAGCCGAGTACGATGAGATTATGCAGAAAGATATCGTTAACCTGAACACGCTTTGCAAACAAAAGGGAATTGACAAAATTTCATTGCCGGCGGGTAAATAGTCCATGGATATTATGCCTATACCTACTGCGCTGGAGGTCAGACCCGAGCTTGAGTTTCTGACCTCCCGCAGCAGTGGCGCTGGTGGCCAAAATGTCAACAAGGTTAATTCCAAGGTTACCCTGCAGTGGGATGTTGCCAATAGTGCGCGGTTAAATTCTGAACAAAAGGCCCGCATACTCAACAAACTCCAATCACGTTTGTCTTCAGCAGGCATATTGACAATTGTATCCCAGGAGAGTCGTTCCCAACTTCAGAATCGGGATCTGGTGATGTTGAAACTGGACGAATTGTTGCAGAAGGCATTTGCAACAGTAAAAAGGAGAAAGAAGACAAAACCCACCAAGGCATCATTACAACGCCGGCTTGAGAGCAAGAAGCGGGCCTCCGAAAAGAAGCAGCGGCGAAGCGGCTGGCAGGAATAGCTAAAATTATTTTCTGGAAGGGAATAGACCCGGGCGCGTGGAGGTCTAATCCATAACAAAACAAAATCTTATGAAAGCAGCAATAATGATTGTGGTGTGCTTGTTGGTGGGAAGTACTGCATTTGCTCAACACCATGGACATGCAAAAGGTAACCGGGGCGTCAGCCACCTTGAACGGATGAAGAAATCGCTGACACTTACAGCTGATCAGGAAACAAAAATCAAGGCGATCGAAGAGCAATTTGCTGCGGCACACGCCAAGTTAAAGGCTGATACTGCCCTTTCGGTGGGCTCATGGCACAACCGAATGACCAAACTAAAAACAGATCACCAGGCCGCGATCAAACAAGTGCTTACGGAGGCACAGTGGACTCAATGGACATCTGGTAAGGAAAACCATCGCGGTGGTGCCAAGGGACGTCATCGACATGGCCGGGGACACCGTGGATAAACAAAAGACCCTCGAATGCCGAGGGTCTTTTTTTTTGGAGGTCAGGTGTGGTCTATTTAATTGCCTTTGTCTGAAAGAATTTCAGTCTTTGTTTTTCCGTTGATGGTGACATTGATCGTATTGTCGCAAGTGCCATCACCATAATCAATGATCACTTCTTTTTTGTCTACCAGCAGGTGCTTGGTGCCACTCACAGGTATAAACACCTTGCTATTCAATTCGCAGCTCCGGGAATATACCAGGCGATTGGTAATTGTCATCTGATAAGACTTTCCATTTTTATTGGTCCCGCTGCTGGTGCCTTCTTCAATCCATTTATCCAGATCAGGTGTGGTGCCGCGCTGCCATTCCCTGGTCATGTTATGTTCCCGGGTAGCGGTGCGACCGTCAGTAAAAGTGAGTTTACCGCCGGTAAGCACAATTTGAAACTTGGGAAAATCCGCTTGTGTTGCGGTGACATTGGTAAGGGTAAGCTTGCCGTCGACGCGGACGTCATTTTTATATAAGTCTTTAGAAGTGATGGTCACTGTCGAGCCAGGCCAGAATCGCTTGCCCGAATATTGAATAATGATCACACCTTTACGTGTCTTACCGTGGTTGTCTGTGCATCCCGTACCAAAGTCTATAGTGATCGTGCCCATTGGCTTTGTTGAACTGCTGCCTGGATCAGGGGTGTGGGTTACTACCGCACACTTAAACCGATCGTCGATATTTCCTAAACCCATAATCATTCGGGAGGGATCTGAATTTCGACCTCCGGTCAGGGTTTCCGTAGTATTGCTTACGGCGATGGATGACAAATCGATGGGCTCACTTTGATACGTATCGGTGACGGTCTCTGATTGAATATGCGCAACAACAGCATCGGTGAAATCAATAGGTTGACATCCACATACCATCGCCGCGCTTATAACAATCGCGATGGAAAGAAACCGGAGAATGGGATAACCTTTCATGGTTGCAAGAGTTAAACTGCTACCCTTAATTACGGTACAAATGTATTTGAATATACCCCAAATGCAACTGAATGAGGCTTTTTCGACGCAGGCTAAGGTTTCAAAACGGGGTGGAAACGAGGGCAATGACAAAAATCATCTGCGGAATACGCGTAATACGTAGCCGTAATTGAATACAGAGGTTAGATACCCATCACAATTGTTATGCGTATTTCAGGTAGATTGAATACCGTGAAAGAGAAGATTCGTCAGGTGGCGGTTTGGTGCGAGCGCAACTTCATCCTGTGGATGCGGTCGCTCCATGAGCGACTGTGGCGTTATCCAAAACTTCGTCCGGCCTTGGTGTGGATTCGCCGACACGCCCACAACCTGCGTGTTTATTTCAAGACTCATCCGAAAGCAAGACTGGCTTCCTGGATTGTCGGACCGCCCGGCTTTTTTGTGATATTCCTGATGTTTATTGTTTGGATCGAAACACCCGGCAACCGAGCCCTGCGCAACATACAGAACCAAGTAGCATCTGAAGTTTACACAGCCGATAGTGTGTTGATCGGACGGTACTTCATTCAGGATAGAACAGAAGTGACCTATCAAAACATATCACCGGCTGTTATTGATGCGCTGATTGCAACCGAAGATAACCGATTTTATACCCATGAAGGAATTGATTACCGCAGCCTGGGCCGGGTATTGGTTAAATCGATTCTGCAGCAGGATGAGTCTGCCGGCGGAGGAAGTACGCTGACGCAGCAGTTAGCAAAAAACCTCTATCCCCGTCGACACTATTGGATACTTCCCATGCTGTTAAATAAAATGCGCGAAGTTAGAATCGCTGGCAAGTTGGAAGACCTGTATACCAAGGAAGAACTGCTTACTTTGTACCTGAACACGGTTCCTTTCGCGGACAATGTCTTTGGGATAGAAGCAGCCGCAGACCGATTCTTTTCCACCAGCGCAAAGTCGCTGGATGCAGCACAGGCCGCCCTGCTCGTGGGAATGTTGAAGGCCACTACAAGTTACAATCCAAGGCTATATCCGGATCGGGCACTAGCCCGCCGCAACATAGTGCTCAGCCAGATGGCGAAATACAACAAGCTTCCCAGCAAAACTACTGACTCGTTGAAACAACTTCCCCTCGGCCTTCGGTACAATCGAACCTCCCATCACGAGGGCTTAGCACCTTACTTTCGTGAACAGGTTAAGATGCTGATTCTTGAGTGGTGTGAAGAGCATGAAAAAGAGGATGGAACACCCTATAACCTCTATGCAGATGGATTAAAGATTTATACCACCATAGATAGCCGACTACAAGCTGCCGCAGAGAAAGCCATGAACCGCCAAATGATGGAAATTCAATCCATCTTCGATCAGCATTGGGGCAATGAAAGGCCGTGGAAGGGAAAAGAAGAAGTGCTGGAACAAGCAATTCAGCACTCACCCCGCTATCAGCAATTAATCGCTCAAGGGTTGACCGAAGACGAAGTGTTGGCTGAAATGACCAAACCGCAACCCATGTCGTTGTTTACCTGGCAAGGTCCCCGCGAAGCAGTAATTAGTCCTATTGACTCAATCATTCACCATTTGCAATTTCTGCATGGAGGATTCCTTGCCATGGAGCCTCGCACTGGAGAGATCAAAGCATGGGTTGGTGGGATCAATCACGACTTTTTTCAGTTTGATCATGTCAAAACAAGCACAAAGCGTCAGGTAGGATCGGTGTTTAAGCCAATTGTTTATGCCACGGCCATAGAACAAGGAGCTCAGCCCTGCGAATTGGTATCGGCCTCGCAGCAAACCTATACCGATGAAGAAGGTAAACTGTGGACGCCCCGGAACAGCAATCAGGACTATGAGGTATCGTACACCATGCGCGGTGCACTTGCTTACTCTGTCAACACAGTAGCTGCAAAATTTATCGAGCGGGCCGGCGTTCATCGTACCATGGACATGGCCAGACGGATGGGAATAACCAGTGAGTTGCCGGATGTGCCATCCATATCGCTCGGGTCCTCTTCCATTTCGCTGATGGAGATGACCACCGCATATGCCTGCCTGGCCAATGAAGGCATGCCCGTGTGGCCACATTACATTTCTTCCATTCGCGACCTGGATGGCAACGGGTTTCAGGACTTTAGGCCAACGCAACCAACCGAACGCGCCATGAAGAAAGAAACGGCGCAACTGGTGAATAGCATGTTGCGAACGGTAGTGAATGAAGGAACGGCCTCACGCATCCGGTGGAAGTATAACGTTTTTAATGATCTGGCTGGTAAAACCGGCACCACCCAATCCAATGCCGACGGGTGGTTCATGTGTTTTTCGCCAAATCTGGTTATGGGTGCCTGGGTTGGCGCTGATGACCCCAGAATCCGCTTTCGCAATACAGAATTGGGCCAGGGTGCAAGCACGGCGTTGCCCATCACAGGTTATTTCCTTCAGGAGATCAACGCGTTACCGGCCTTCCGGCAGTGGACAAATTCCAGATTTAATGCTCTTTCTGCGTTGCTGGAAGAGAAACTGGATTGTGACTTATATGAACTGAGCGACTCTTTACAGCTGAAAATACAACGCACACTTATCAGTCGGGACTCTATACTTCGCGCTGACACGGCTGCGGTAGTGCCGGAAACATTTCTACAGTTTCTTTACCTGCGCAAACAGAAATTGCAGCGCGCACAACAACAATCTGATTCGTTACGGGTGATTGAATTGGAAGATCAAATGCTGGAGGAGAATTGACGTCTACCAGTCGTCTTTGATTTTCTTGTATTGCAATTTGTCGGTGAAGGCCTGATCTAGCAATCCCAACATGTTTGGCCGGCACCAATCTGGAGCGAGAATCGTTCCGCTGTTTTTGGCTGCGTAGTTCGTCAGACTTTCCTTATCGGTAATCTTCTTGTATCCGATATCGCCGGTGAGTACAATTCCCTTAAAGGTGATCCGGTACCGGCCGTCTTTAACACCAACCGTTACATGCCCGCTGAATTTTCCGGTTTGCATAATGATGGGCGTTGCAACCTGGGTGAATTGAAATTTCTTGTAGTCAACCATCAGATCGGTTACATCGAAATCAACGGCATCCGCCGAGGCTGTAATGTTGCTGCAATAGTTCTTGGTTTTGTAAAAGGCCTCTACCTCGGGAACTTTCACAGAATCCTGCATGAAAACCTGCTGGTAAATAATTTCCTGATCCACCAACTTAAATTTCAAGTAAGAAGCCACCTGCCCTGAAGCGGAGGCAGAGGCCAAAACACAAAGAAGGACAGACAAGCGTTTCATAAGGAGACTGTTTGTTCAAAGATAAACAAGCATTGCATGGAACAGCAACCCGAAAAAGGAAGTGTACTAATTTCCCGATGAAATGGCATCTTTGGGCTATGAAAAAGAAGGAATGCCCCTCTTGTGCCATGCAAATTGGAGCCGGCGAAAAGGTCTGTCCAATTTGTGGTTACGAATTCCCATCTACGCCAGCCGGCTGGAGGTGGCTGGCGGTCTTGCTGCTCGTGATCTTTATATACCTGATTGTCTCTCGCTTATTCTGAATACACCATCCAACGTCCGCGATCATCCTTCGTGTAGGTGAGTCCATTGCTCATCACATGGAGTATCCGACCCTGGCCATCATTCATGACCCTCCTTTCCACAATAGCAATACCATTGTTTTCGCGGGTCAGAAACATACACAATGCATGAACCGATGGGCGGATTTCGTCGAGGGATTCGGCATCGCCCTCGCGCATGAATGCATGACTCATAAGGGCAAATATAACCTGATTAGGTTTTCTGCTTCTTCTTACGCGCAGAAGGAAAGAGAACATTATTGAGTATCAACCGGTATCCTGGAGAGTGCGGATACAGGGATAAATCAGTCGACCTTCTCCGTCGCCCGGGTGAGCCTTCCGGATCATGACCGCTATAATAGGTCCAATGTCCCTTCCCCAATTCACCATAGAGGTATCGAACATTTTGCGACGCTCTGTTTTCAGCCAGAATCGTCACCGATGGTTTGATAGTCGCGGGATTAAATCCTGACGTTTGACCGGTGAATTCCTTGATCACATATTCGTGATTTTGGGTGAGTAAGGTTGGGATCAAATCCCATTTCGCGGAGAAGCGAAAGACCTGAAAATATCCCCGGCTCACCTCGAAGAAATCAGGTTTCCCAGTATTAATGTCTGAAAACTTTCGGCCATCCTCGAGCTGGAAATTTTCAAAGGCCAAAGATTTGGAGAAATCCAGCTTTTCCTGGGCATGTGCGTCGGAATCATCACCGTCATATTCGCTCCCCACAATATCAATACCTTCAGCTGCGAGCGCGATATCAAACGTCTCGGCACCTGAGCACATGGCGAACAGATATCCACCACCTGCACAAAAGGTTTTAATGCGTTTGGCAACGTCCAACTTCATGGCGGCTACGTGGGCGAAACCCAGTTGATGGGCAGTGGCTTCCTGCAATTTGGATTCAATGACAGCCGATTCGCGTCTCATGAAGCGACCATGCTGCCCCGTGAAGTCTTCATGATGCAAATGCAACCAATCATATCGAGCAAGTTGGTCCTTGAGAATTTCTTCATCATAAATGATGGTGTAGGGAATCTCGGCATAGTCCAGCGCGGTGATCACGGCATCGGTTTCATCAGCCACAAGGTCATTTTTGGGAGAATAGACCGCGATACGTGGTGATCTGGACAGCCGCGCTATGTTCAGGTTGTTATTGGGCTGAGCAATATCCTTCAGCAGCATGTTGACAGCTCCTTCATTGATGCGTTCGAAAGTAACGCCACGCACCACACATTCGCTTTCAAGCCAGGGTGAATGATCGATCAGAAAGCTACCACCACGGTAGTTCAACAACCAATCCACTTCAAGGTCTTTTTGCAATACGGCAAAGGCAAGGCCATACGCTTTCAGGTGATTCAACTGCGCGCCATCCATAACGATTAACAGCGAGTTAGCCCTTGCACCAATCGTACAAAGAATAAAAGCAATAACGATGAACAGCTGCCGTGGCGACATGCAGTGAATATCCCAAAAAGAAATCAACTTTCAACCCCGCAATAAGGGTCAGAATTTTATCGAACGCCTTGTACGGCTGCTCTTCATAGCCGCTTCGATCAATTGAATCACCATCATCGCCTGTTCTGGTTTTACGATCAAAACTTTGCCCTTTCTAACAGCATCAAACAGGTTATCATAATACGCCTGATAATTGCCGGGCACTGTTTCA
>DAOMGC010000016.1:0-56319 GCA_035430125.1 Cyclobacteriaceae bacterium
GCCGTTGCGCCAGGGCATCGTTCAGGGCTTCTGTACCCACCGCATCGGTATGGCCTTCAATCTGCACAATCGATCCGGCAGGCAGTTGTTGCGCGAACCAACGGATGCTGTCCAATGACGACGGCGCCAACGTGGCTTCACCATACGCAAAATGAAGGAGTAACTCTTTCACAACTACCGGCGATTCTTTAACAACTACCTCACGTTGCAGTTCAACGGGGAGTTCAATCAAATAAATATCCTCCTTACCAAATCCGCCTGGCCGCTCAGATGCAAAATATGCCCGCTTTCCATCACGGGTACTTACCCAATAGCTGTCGTGGTGTGGCGTGTTAATGGGCGCACCCAAATTCAATGCTGGGGTCCATGCCCCCTTTTCCAGCAATGACCGAAAGAGATCAAAGCCGCCCATGCTGTCATGACCGCGCGAACTGAAATACAGGGCATATCCATCGTTGTCGAGATAGGGACTGTCTTCGTCCCATTCTGTATTTATGGAAGAGCCCAGGTTTTTAGCCGGAAGCCACGCACCGTTTTGACTTCTTTCGATCAGGTAAAGGTCCGACCCACCGAGTCCACCCGGTCGTTCGCTGGCCACAATAATTTTTTTGCCGTCTGCTGAAACGGTCAATGAAGATTCCCGGTACTGTGTATTCACCGGGTAGGGCAGCCGCGTTGGGGTGATCCATTGGGTGCCATTGAAATCACTCACGAGAATATCACCTCCATTATCATCGGTGTATAGATAGATATGATTTCCATCGGCCGACAACGCAACCGCTGAATTGTGATAGGCATTGTTGATGGGTTTGCCCATGTTCCGGATATTATTCCACTTGTTCTCTTCCAGGCGTGCCACCCACACATCTTCGAAAGGGCGTCCATCACTATAGCTTTGATTGCTGGTATTTCCTTGCAAGCGACGGGAGGTAAACACCATCATTGTTTCATCGGCATTCACCGCCGGCGCATACTCCTCCTCTGCGGTGTTAATACCTGGTCCAAGGTTGGTGATGGTGTAGTCACGGGGTGCCGCCATCAGTTTCAAACCGGATTCACATTCTGCGATACGCTTCTCCACATCCCTGGGGCCGGGCTTAACAGCTTGTGCATTTAATTTGGGCATCAAATCCTGGAAGACTTCCCGTGCAGCGTCAAACTTTGACTGTTGCTGCAAGCTGAGCCCCTTGCGGTATAGCTCCTGCACTGACTTGCCCGGCTGGCCATTAACCAACCCGGCGCTTGCCATCAGCAAGCCCACCCAAAGCGTCTTCAAAATGTTCATTCGTACCAAAGTTCGGTAAATTAAAATTCACGGAGCTGAATGAATACCTTTGCGACTATGGTGATCAAGTCTGCAGAATTTGTGATGAGCAATACGGATCCGTCGAAATGTCCGGAAGGACGTCGGGACGAATTTGCCTTCATTGGCCGATCGAACGTTGGCAAATCTTCCCTTATCAATTTGCTCATGGACCGCAAGAGCCTTGCCAAGACATCCTCCACACCGGGAAAAACACAGACCATCAATCATTATATTATCAACAATAAGTGGTACCTGGTTGATTTGCCTGGCTATGGATATGCCAACACACCTAAAGAAATGAAATATGTGTTTGGCGGGATGATTGCCACCTATTTGAAAAAGCGTACAAACCTGATCACCACATTCGTTCTGCTTGACCCCAGGCATAACCCGCAGCCAATCGACCTGGATTTCATCCGCTGGATGGGAGAACAGCAGCTTCCATTTGCCCTGGTCTTTACCAAGACCGATAAACTGACCCGCCACGACCTCAATATGTCGCTGAAGACATGGACCGAAGCACTTCAAGAGACCTGGGAGGAACTACCGCCCATCTTTATCACATCCGCTGAAAAGCGTGTGGGTCGCGAGGAGTTGCTCAAGTATATCAGCACACTTTTGTCCAAGTATTAAATCATTATTTTTGTGCGCTATTTAATAACCCGGCTGTATGGAATTGAAAGAATTGGCGAGTGTATCCGGTAAAGGAGGACTCTATCGCATTGTTAAACCTGGCAAAACCTCAGTATTGCTGGAGTCGTTGGATGAAGCAAAAACCCGTTTGGTGGCCAGCACCAGCCACCGCCTTTCCCTGCTGGACGAAATTTCCATTTATACCAACACCAAAGAGGGCACAACACCACTTAGGGATGTGTTGTCAAAAATTAAAGCCACCTACAACAATGATCCTGGTGTCGACGGCAACTCAGATCCCGCGGAACTCAAGGCTTTCCTGAAATCAGTGCTACCGGAGTATGATGAGGCGCGGGTGTACGTCTCTGATATCAAGAAACTGGTAAAGTGGTATACTACCATTTTACAATACGCACCCGAGGTGCTGGAGACTCCGGCGAAAGCGAGTTAGTCAGCATGCTGGTTGGGTTCTATTTGATAAACTGCTCTGCCTTTTCCACCATCTTCACGGAACCCACATAAAAAGGTGTTCGTTGGTGTAGCGAGGTAGGTTGAATATCAAGGATCCTTCCTTTTCCATCGGTGGCCCTGCCCCCTGCTTGCTCGGCGATAAACGCCAGCGCATTGCACTCGTACATCAATCTCAGTTTTCCTTCCGGCTGCTTGGGCGTAGCTGGATAAATGTAAATACCACCCTTCAGCATATTGCGATGAAAGTCCGCCACCAGCGAGCCAATGTAACGGCCGACGTGCTTCCCATCCGATTTGCAATAGTTCAGGTATTGGGTGACGGAAACAGGAAAAGTACTGGCCGACCCTTCATTCACTGAAAATATTTTTCCATCCAATGGCATTTTCATGTCGGGATGTGACAGGAAGTATTCTCCCAGGGTAGGCTCATAGGTAAAGCCATTCACACCATGGCCTGTCGTGTACACCAACATCGTAGAAGATCCATACAAGATATATCCGGAAGCCACCTGCTCACTCCCCTTTTGTAAAATATCTACTTCGGCAATAGGAGTCCCAACCGGACTCTTTCTTCTATACACCGAAAATATGGTACCGATAGAGACATTGACGTCTATATTGGAAGAACCATCCAGCGGGTCGATGGCAATGACATATCGTCCATCGTTGTTGAGGTCGACATATGACTCAGCCTCCTCTGAAATAAGCGCGCATACTTCTCCGCCCTTCGACAGGGCTCGTGTAAAACGGATATTGGCCAGTACATCCAGCTTTTGTTGTTCATCACCAGCGGAATTTTGAGAGCCCAAAGCACCCATGATATCGATAAGCCCTGCCTTGTTAACCTCCCTGTTCACCACCTTCGAGGCCAGGGCGATGTCCCGCAGAAGCTGGGAAAGTTCACCGCTCGCGTATTGAAATTGCTCCTGATTGTTCTTGATGAACCGGTCCAGGGCTATACCGATCGAATGTGCGATGCGTGACTGCTCCATAAAATGCTTATTTCGGGCGATATTGCAGGCACAAAGTTACAGCGCAATCGATTTAGAACAATCAAAAAGCGGGATTTATCACGATGAAGGTATTTAAGTTTGGCGGTGCCTCTGTACGGCATGCCACCGCCATCAGACAGGTAGGGAACATCCTGAAACGCTTTTCCGGGGAGCCTATTCTGGTAGTTGTTTCTGCCATGGGCAAGACCACCAACGCGCTGGAGCGGGTGGCAGAGGCCCTGCATCGCAAGCAGTCGCCCGCCAATGAAATCGAAGCCCTCGTCACCTATCACCTCGACGTTATCGCAGGTCTTTTGCCGGAACAGCACCCAATAGCCAACGAGGTCAAAAACCTGCTTACCGGATTGCCGCGCTGGGGCGAAAAGTCAATGACTTTTGATGCGTTATATGATCAGGTCGTTTCCACCGGAGAACTTGTTTCTACCAGAATCGTATCCGCATTCCTGGAAGCACAAGACCTGCCTGCGAAGTGGGTGGACGCGAGGCAGTATATTGCTTCTGATAATACCTATCGGGAAGGAAAAGTAGATTGGGATGCGACCCGCAAATTATGCCAATCCCTTCCCGGTTTGATGAACGCTGGCATCGTTGTAACACAGGGATTTATTGCGAAAAGTAAAGAAGGACTCACTACCACACTCGGTCGCGAAGGTTCTGATTACACCGCAGCAATTTTTGCAGCGTGTCTGGGTGCTGAATCGGTGACTATCTGGAAGGATGTTCCAGGCGTCATGAACGCTGACCCTAAGCGGCTGCCGGATGCCATCACCTTCGATGAGCTTCCTTTCCGTGAGGCAGCAGAGATGACATACTATGGCGCTTCAGTGATTCACCCCAAGACCATTAAGCCATTGGCCAATCAGGGCATACCGCTGCTGGTTAAGAATTTTGACAACCCCGATCTGCCTGGAACAAAAATTCATGAGACCAAAGTTGATCAACTACCTCCTTTGATCGTATTCAAAGATAATCAGTGCCTGATTTCCTGCCGGGTTACGGATTATACTTTCATCCACGAAGAACAGCTCAGTCTGATTTTTGCTGCATTGTCTGAATTGGATATCCGGATTAATCTGATGCAAAACTCAGCCATATCATTTTCTATTGTCGTGGACTTCCGGGAAGACAAAGTGCTGAAACTGATTCAGAGACTCTCGTCTGTTTTTCAGGTATACTACAATACCGGACTGACGCTGGTCACGGTAAAGAATTATGATGCCCTGACTTTTGATGCTTACCGCAAAAAACCCGGTGTATTGCTCGAGCAGTCCAGCCGCAGTACGCTTCAAGTACTACTCAAGCCTTAGTTAACGAATCCACCAACGACCCTACGGAACGGCGCAGGATATCATAAACTTCCTGAAAATCCTCTTCTCCGCCGGTATACGGATCGGGAACGTCAGCTCCACGATCGACAGTGTCATAGGATCGCATCATTTTGATCTTATCCTGAAAATTTTTCGCGTCCGGCAACCGAAGCAGGTTCATCCGGTTGCTGGCGTCCATGGCCAAAATGAGGTCAAATTTCTTAAAGTCGGCCACTTCAAACTGACGACCAACATGCTGAATGGGTGTGCCATTGCGCGCCGCATTGGCTATGGTGCGGGGGTCTGGTGCATCTCCTACATGGTAGTTGGCTGTACCACAGGATTCGGCATAAAACCTATCGGTAAGCCTGCGTCGCCTGATTTCCTGATGAAAAATTGCCTCAGCCAGTGGCGATCGACAGATATTACCCAGACAGACAAATAGAATTTTAGTCATTGAACAGAATTTGGTCAAAAATAGACCAGTTCAAGGTTACTCCGGCAACGGGCTATGTATATAATCATGCATAGCACTTTTTTCCGCCTTTTGATGAAACGGCCCCTAACGTGGGGTCGTTTCTCATTTCTGGCTATACCGAATCCGTTCCCGCTGATGTAACTTGCTGTCAAAATCGGCAACATGGAATTTATCAAAGTCAATGATCAGGTAGCGCCATTCGTTGCGCTCATCGAGCTCTATCGCCCCAAAGAACTCAATGCACTCAATCCACAGTTGATGCAGGAAGTGCGTGACACCTTGAAAAGACTGGATCAGGATGATCAGGTAAGGGTAGTCATTATTACCGGTAATGAGCAAGCCTTTGCGGCGGGAGCCGACATCAAGCAAATGGCTGAGAAGTCCGCCATTGATATGCAGCTGCTGGATCAGTTCAGCACTTGGGATCAGATTCGCAAGACCAAAAAACCAATCATTGCAGCTGTGTCCGGCTTTGCCCTCGGCGGAGGATGCGAGTTTGCGATGACCTGCGATATGATTATTGCTTCTGAGACTGCAAAATTTGGTCAGCCCGAAATAAAACTGGGTACGATACCGGGTGCAGGCGGCACGCAGCGCCTTACCAAGGCGTTGGGAAAGGCCAAAGCCATGGAGTTGATTCTTACGGGACGGTTCTTGTCGGCTGAAGAAGCGCATCAGCGTGGCCTGGTAATCAAAGTAGTGCCGGTTGAATTTTATCTGAAAGAAGCTATCGCGCTTGCTGCCGAAATTGCCGCGATGTCACCGGTGGCCGTACAACTCGCCAAAGAATCCATCAATCGTTCCTATGAGACTTTGCTTGATGAGGGCCTGATGTTCGAGCGCAAGAATTTCTACCTGACGTTCGCCAGCGAGGATCAGAAAGAAGGCATGAAGGCATTCATAGAAAAAAGAAAGCCTGTGTTCCGCGGACGGTAACACAGGCTTTGGGTTTTGAGTGACCTATCTTCTATCGCACAGAGATACCAAATCCAACCGTTAAGGTGTTGTACTTCTGGAACGTGTAATCACCATGGAATGTGAAGACCGCCAGTTTTAACCGCATACCTGCCGTAAAGCGGGCGCCGGATGTACTGGAAGAAATGCTGACCGGATCTACCAGGGTAACACCGGGTGCGCCTGAATCAAAGGTGCCTTTAGCCTTGAATGAACCGTTGGCTATGTTATAACCAGCTGCTCCATAGAGGGTAAGCACTGCAAACTTTTTGCTCACGAGGCCCTGAATAGTCGTCGCGGTAAAGTCAGCTATACCCGTTTGTCCCGGGCCAAAGGTAGTTTCAGCTTTGAATGAGGTATAACCTACGAATGCTGACAGGTCGAAGGGCAACATTTTAATGCCGGGGATATGCTGCTTGACATCATGCAGTACACCCACACCCCAAAGACTGACGTTGGTGCCCGAGGAGTTGGTAGCCGCATAGCGGAAACGCAAGTCCGTGTTACCTGGAATACCAATTCCCAAATTGATCATGGGTACCGGTATGCCCCCCAGGGGGATATTCTTCTTCACATTGCTGCCGGTCGGTCCGTCAACAAACGTGTTGTTGGTGGGATCAACCTTGAAATAATAGCGTGGTGTTACGGCATCACTTCCGAACAATGTAGGTGCATTGGCACCGCCCTTGGTGAATGTGGGCGCTGTTACGGGAGATCCAGCGTCTGCAACACGAAGGTTTTGCAACTTATTGTTATCGACAAAGTAACTATCATCAGAACTTGGTGACGAAATTGAACTAACCGATACGGTCAGATCAACACCAAATTTCTTATGGTTGGCAGCCGTATTGTACCATCCCTGGTTAAGGCCGGTGCCAAACGTATTCATGGCTGGGGTCAGATAACCCTGAGCCAGGTAGTTGGCATCAGCCTTACTGCCTTTCAACAACTGATCGATACTGCCGAATTGGGCGTAGGATGGCAGGATGGTCAGGCCAGAAAGTGCAAAAACGATAAGCCATTGGTTCTTTTTCATAAGTTCAATTTTTGTTTCGAATGGTGAAGTTAGAAATTTGAATAGACTATTCAATATAGAGGAGAATACCCCCTTCATGCTGAACCAGGAAGCATTGGTAACCTCCAAAACAGCCTCTATATCGTTTCGAGCTGGCCTTTTACGGGTACTATTACTTCGGCACCGGGTCGCAACTTCCGCAAGGTCTCTGCAAATGGCAAGGCCTGCTCCTCTTCTCCGTGTGTGACAAAGATTTTCTTCAGGTTACCACGGACCCTTCCCACATGGGCAATCAATTCATTCTTGTCTGCATGACCAGACAAAGAATCAACGGAGGCAATTTGCGCCCTCACGGCATGCGATTCACCAAAGATGTTCACCGGGTTCATACCACTCCGGATCTTGGCACCCAGGGTATGCTCAGCGCAATAACCCATAAACAGGACCATATTGTTGGGATCACCCATGTTATTCCTGAGGTGATGAAGGATACGTCCTGCTTCAGCCATGCCGGAGGCGCTGATAATCATTAGCGGTCCTTTCAATCCATTTAGTTTCTTGGATTGCGTTACGTCGCGGATATAACTGACGTTAGGTGCTTCAAATGGATTACCCTCTCCCATCAAAAAGTCATAGATCTCTTTGTTAAAACACTCAGGATGCAGTCGATATACCTCGGTCGCATTTACCGCCAATGGACTATCCACAAACACGGGTACCGGCTGCAGCTCTTTGCTGCGAAGGAGTTTATTCACCGCCCAAACAATCTGTTGCGTGCGGCCCACAGCAAATGCAGGCACAATAACTTTTCCCTTTCGCAGAAATACATCTTTGACAATGGCCGCCACCTGATCGTCGGCGTCAGCACCTTTGGAGTCGTGCAGACGGTTCCCATACGTGCTTTCAATATGGAGGTAATCAACATCCTCGACACCCTGTGGGTCGCGCAGGATCGGATCACCGCTGCGGCCAACATCGCCAGTAAACAAGTACCGGAACGTTTTTCCGTTCTCGGTGATGTCGAGTACGATCTGGGCTGAACCCAGGATATGGCCCGCATCCACAAAGCGAAGGGTAACACCTTCACACACCATGATTGGCCGGTCATAGCCCAGGGCCACAAATTGACGGACGACCTTCTCCGCATCTTCACGGGTATAGAGCGGATCGATAGGTCCTTCATGGTTTCTGGCCCTGACCTTTGATACATACTCAGCATCTGACTCCTGAATATGGGCCGAGTCCTGGAGCAAAATAGCAGCGAGATCCTGGGTGCCATGGGTGCAATAAATATTGCCACGGAAACCCTGCTTGTACAGGTTGGGCAAGTTACCGCAATGGTCGATGTGGGCATGGCTCAGGATCGCAGCATCAACTTTTGATGGGTCAAATGTAAAATGGAGGTTTCTTTCAATGGACTCCGAACGCTTGCCCTGATACAAACCACACTCCATCAGAATCTGCTTGCCGTTCACCGTGATGAGGTACATCGAACCGGTGGTGGTGCGTGCTGCACCCAAAAATTGTATGGTCATATGTTGTCCAGCGAGGTCAGTCGAAAGTTAGGCTTTTCCCGGTATTAGATTAACCGTTCGCCACCAAGTTATATCTTTGGGCAACATGTCAGCATCAACCCTTATCTATGACCTTGGAATAAGCAGTCTTCAGTTGCTGTATCGGGCGGCCAGCCTTGTCCATGGTAAAGCCCGTCTCTTTCATCAGGGACGGAAAGAACAACAGTTGATCCTGCACCAGACATTTCCAAGGCAAGACAAAACCAAGCCGCTGGTCTGGGTACATTGTGCATCACTTGGTGAATTTGAGCAGGGAAGGCCGGTGATAGAGGCCCTAAAGAACCGTAACCCTGCAATTCAAATCCTCCTTACTTTCTTCTCTCCTTCCGGTTATGAAGTTCAAAAAAAATATGCCGGTGCTGATTTTGTCTTCTATCTGCCGTGGGACACGCGCGCGCATGCCCGTTGGTTTGCCGAACAGGTCATGCCCAACCTTGTAATTTTTGTTAAGTACGAATTCTGGTTTCACTATATCCATGCGATGCAAGCCCACCACATTCCGGTGATTTCCGTCTCTTCCATTTTTCGTGACGACCAGATTTTCTTCAAGCCTCATGGAGGTCTCTTCCGTCAAATGCTCTCAAAGTTCAATCACTTCTTTGTTCAGAATGAACATTCCCATTACCTCCTGAAAAGCATTGGCATTAACGCCATAACGCTGGCCGGAGACACCCGCTTTGACCGGGTGCACCAGATTACACAACGGGCAGAAGCCGTTGAACTGGCTGCCCGGTTCAAGAATGGCAAAACCCTGATGGTAATAGGCAGCGCCTGGCCAGAAGACATGGACGTGCTGATTCCCTTCATCAACCATCAACCTGCGTCCATGAAATTTATCATTGCCCCCCACGAAATAAAAGACTCTTTTCTATCCACGATCGAAAAAGGAATTCAGGGCAAGACCATACGCTATAGCAGAGCCGCTGGTGAGCAAATTCAAGATGCGAGGATATTGCTGATTGATAATGTCGGTCTGTTGTCCCGGTTGTATCGTTACGGAGAATTTGCCTTCGTGGGTGGTGGTTTTGTCCAGGGCCTTCACAATATATTGGAAGCAGCTTGCTACGGTTTACCGGTCTTTTTTGGTGATCAAGCCTACAAGAAATTTCAAGAGGCCGTGGACCTCGCCGAACAGGGGGGTGCATTTCCGATTCATGACCTGAACGATATCAATGAAAAGTTCAGGCGGTTGCAGGAAGATCAGGGGGCAATCGCCGAAGCGGCGAAAGTTACTCGTCAATACGTGGAGAAAAATCTCGGAGCGACCGACAAGATCGTGAGCTACTGCGAAGAAATATTGCGCACATGGAGGGCCGCGTAGTTAAGTCAACCGGATCCTGGTATGAAGTGATCGGCACAGACGGTCAGCTTTACACGTGTCGGTTACAGGGCAAGCTGCGACTGGCGGATACCAAATCCAGCAACCCAGTGGCGGTAGGTGATCGCGTTGCGTTATTGATATCAGAGAAAGATGCTTCTATCACTGAAGTCCTTCCACGTACGAATCACATCCTGAGGCAATCGGTAAAGCGCACCAGCCACAGCCAGGTACTTGCCGCCAACGTTGACCAGGTGCTGCTGGTGGCCACGGTGCATCAGCCCCGAACTTCCCTCGGATTTATCGATCGATTTCTGGTGAGCGCAGAATCATTCCGCATTCCCCAGATACTTGTATTTAATAAGAAAGACTTGTGGTCGGATAAGGATCGTGAGCACATACATATATTGACCCAGCTATATGAATCCCTTGGCGTCACCTGTCTTTCTATTTCCGCCCAGGAAGTAAGGGACATCGAAATCGTCCGTGCGCATATAAACGGGAAGACGACGCTGGTGGCCGGACACTCGGGCGTGGGCAAGTCGACCTTGTTGAATCAATTCCATCCCGACATCCATCAGGCCATCAGGGCGGTTTCGGATGTGACTGATAAAGGCACACATACTACCACCTTTGCGGAGATGTTTGCCCTCCACGGGAACACTTTTGTGATCGACACGCCAGGCGTGAAAGAATGGGGCCTCGTTGAGATGGAACCTCAGGAGATCTCTGATTACTTTCCGGAAATGCGCGACCTGCGAATGGATTGTAAATTTGGATCACGCTGTTTGCACCTTACAGAGCCCTCCTGTCGGGTTCGCATTGCCGTTGAGGCCGGACATATCGCCACGAGCCGGTATGCAAGTTATGTGAGTATGGTGACGGGTGAAGACAACCGGAAGTAAATCACAACAACCGCAGGTATTGCCAGGCAAGTCCCCAGGAACCCCTTCGAAATGAATTCCAGCATTCATAGCGTATACGGGTACGCCAGGCCTTCCATTCGGATTCAGTTCGATTGAGCGCCTTAGCCTTAACACACACCCGATAGGTAGATGCATTGTGGCTGCTTCTCCATTCGGATTGTTTTTGACCCAATGAACCAGGTACCCGACGCTTGCGCACCAATGCCTCCGGGCTATAAACAAACTTATGCTTTCTGGATCCACGCACCCAGATATCAAAATCTTCATACGCCAATGTCTCATCATACCCCTGCAACTGGTCCAGCATTGACTTGCGCATCATCATCGATGGACTGCAAATAAAATAGTGCCGGATCACGTGCTCATACACGTCACCCTGTGGTATGGTGACGTGTGGAAACCGGTCGGAGTGGCGACCGGTTTCTTTTCCATCTTGTGAAATGAGAATAGCGTCACTGAATTGAACACCCGTTTCCGGGTCTGATGCTTCGAACAGGGCAACACCGCGCGCGATGCGTTCAGGTTCCAGCATGTCATCGGCTGCAAGGTCAATGATGAATTCACCCTTGGCCAAAGCTAACCCCCGATTGAAAGCCCGGCAGTTTCCCATATTCTGCTCCAGCAACAGCAATTCCATCTGTGGATAATTCGCTGCAAGACGCATGAGTATCTCCGGGCTTTGGTCAGTACTGTGGTCATCAACCACAATAAGTTGTATATGGGGCCAGGTCTGTCCCGCAACCGACCGAAGTGCCTCTTCAACAAATGCGGCGTGGTTGTAGCAAATACAAATGACCGATACGAGTGGCCTATTCACCGCAGGTTCTTTTCGAAGGTGAGTTTAGAAGCCGGCACTGCGCCGAGTCGAAGCTTGAATTCAAGCAGGTTAAAGTTCGTAGTGCCGTCCACCGTTGATGTTCCGAGGTCCAACAACCTCACTTTGCGACGCGATGCGAGTCGGTAAATCTCACCCGTGAGATATACCACCGGGCTTAGGTTGTCGAATTTCTTCAGGTGTCCGGTATAGAAAGTATACCAGATATCATGGGACACTTGAATAACCAGTGTGGCGGCAATCAATTCCGCGTTTAGGTAAACTCCGAAAAGAAGGAAGGATTTAGGAAAGGCTTCAACCGTTTTACGCAAGTCGGTTAATGTCATGCTCAGGGCCTGGTCACGTTCTTCCCGGCACCGGCTCAGGAATGCATATGCCTGATCCAGTTTGCCGATGGGTATCGCCTTTGCACGCAGCTTTTTAGCCAATGCCAATTTCCATTTGGGAATTTCCCAGTCGTCCAGTTTCTCAACGAACTTCTTCTTGTCGATCAGGAAGCCAGCGCTAAGCTCCGCTTTACCAATCCGATAGCCACTTTGTAACAGAATATGGTGCAGCAAGTCACCACGGCGATAATAGGAAGGTGGTTCAGTAAGTTTAATGGAGGTTATACCTGCTTCGGCTAGTTCGCGTCCGACGGCATCAACAAAATCGCGAAGCACCTGAGGAAGGATATGGGATGCATACAACACTGACCCAAAGGGCGCCCGTGCAGGGGAAAAAGCCTGGTTTTCTTTTACGTGCAACGACAATTGTGCCTCAGCTTTGTTACTGGATGCACGGATCAGAAAAAAATGCATCCATGAATCCGACTGAAGACGCAAATGAACCGGGTGATGAAACAGGAACAAGTCGTAGTCGGGTGTAATACCCGGTGGTAGCTCCCGTACGACGCGATAACCCTTCTTCAATTAATAAGGAATTCCAAGTCGTTTGTAAATGAAATGCATCAGCCATGCAGGACCAATAAGCAGAAACTGCAGGTCCTTGAAGAAAGATGGTTTCTTCCCTTCTACCTTATGACCATAGAACTGACCGATCCAGGCGATTACAAAAATAAACAGGCACGATGCCCACAACGGTGTACCGGTATTCGCAACGAGGTTGGTCATGAAAAGGCACAAGCCGGCAAACAAAGCCATACCCAAGGTAAGCGTCAAGGACAAGGAGATGTAATACCCCAACGTCAAGACGAGCAATATGGTTGCCCAGTTGACATAAGGATTGCCACCTGACCATGTACCCAATAGATCATGGGGAATGGATGCAATCATGCCCACCACGCTGAAGAAAATCAGGGGCACGCAAATCCAGTGAATGGTTTTGTTTGTTGCATTTTGATGGCTTTCGCCGTACTCAGAAAGCAACTGGTCAATTTTACGCATGGCCGAAAGGTTTAATAATTAAAGTTACTTGAAAAAAGATGCTTCATCAAGCCTTGGTGCGGACCTTGGTCCAGTCCTTGACCTGCCACAGCACCTGCCCAGTCGTGAGGTGATTTCCTTTGGTATCATGAATTTTCACTTCACAGCGAACCGTCACTGCATCGGCGGTAGTCAAGGGCTGATAAATGTGCTCTTTCAACCACGCTTCAGAAATACGAAAGTCAGCCGATGCGTCCATTTTCCCCTGGTAGAGATAGTCCATCTCCAGCCGCTGTAATATGAGGCGGTAACGTTTTGGGTCCAGTCGCGACGCCAGGAGAAATCCCGTAGTGAACTCCGACAGCGTCGCCAGTGCGCAGGCATGCAGCCCACGGATATGATTAAAATTAGATCGCCTATAGGGCAACCGTGCTTTCAGGTAATAGTCTTCGAGGATTGCCACCTCAAAGCCGTGGGCTCGGTTGAAGGGGATCATCCGGGCCTGGGCCTTGTTTAATACCCAGCGCCAGAAACCGGAGCGCTTGGCCTTTTCAATTACATCGTTTGGATTCATCTTCAGTGGGTAGGCAGGGAAGTTAGCCATAATTCAGTGGCGGGAAAAAATCGAGGTTCATTTTTGCCGGAACTATGGTGTGGTGAATAATCTTTATCTTTCCGATCTAACGAATTTGCATGACCATTAAAAAAGAACCCACTCTGTGGGAGGCCTTTGTGCCAATTCTGGTTCTCATCTTCCTGCTCAGCACCAACGTTTTTCTGTTCAAGGCCGACGCCACCAGCGGTCCCAACCAGATCGCCATGATTCTGGCCGCCGGTGTTGCCGGCATTGTTTCCTTCCGCCTGGGGTACACCTGGGTGGAGATCGAAGGCAGCATCGTAAAAAGCATTAGCTCAGCCATGGGTGCCATTCTCATTTTAATGGTGATCGGCGCCCTGAGTGGTACCTGGCTGTTGAGTGGCATTGTGCCGGCCATGATCTATTACGGCCTCAAGATTCTTAACCCGACCATTTTTCTTTTTGCCGCGTGTGTGGTCTGCTGCATTGTTTCACTAGCGACAGGCAGTTCATGGAGTACCGTTGCCACCGTAGGTATCGCCCTGCTTGGCATCGGAAAGACCCTGGGGATTGCCGAACCCGTGATCGCAGGTGCCATCATTTCCGGTGCTTACTTCGGAGATAAGATGTCCCCCCTGTCAGATACGACCAACCTGGCCCCGGCCATGGCGGGCACGGACTTGTTTACCCATGTCCGGTACATGGTGAACACCACCGCCCCGACGCTCGTCATTACGTTGGTCATCTTTCTCGTTTGGGGTTTTACCCTCGATACAACGGCTACGGCAACAGAAACTGATGCTGTGCTGCAATCCATTGACAAGGCTTTCAACCTGAACCCGTTGTTGTTTGTGGTTCCGGCCCTGGTGCTCTTCATGATTGTACGCAAAACGCCGGCCCTGCCCGCACTCCTCATCGGATCTATTCTGGGTGGAATTTTTGCGGTCATCTTTCAACCGCAGATTGTCAATCAGATTTCAGGAATAGATGGTTCTTATGTGCAGTCTTCGTTTATGGCTGTCATGAAAGCCATGGGATCTGACATCGCCATCACAACCGACAACGCTATGATTACCGAGTTGCTTTCATCCGGAGGTATGTACGGAATGATGAATACCATTTGGTTGATCACCTGTGCCATGACCTTCGGGGGTGTGATGGAATCCAGCGGATTGCTTAAGAAGATTGCGGAAAGAATCATTCTCTTTGCCCATTCCACCGGATCATTGGTAGCCTCCACGGCTGCCACCTGTATTTTCTTCAACCTGACGGCTAGTGATCAGTATATGGCTATCGCCGTTCCAGGCCGCATGTACGCTGATACCTATCGCAAGCGGGGCTATAAACCAGAACTCCTGAGTCGCACCCTGGAAGACTCAGGGACGGTCACCTCGGTATTGATACCGTGGAATACTTGTGGGGCCACCCAGGCCCGTGTATTAGGTGTGTCCACCTGGGCCTATGCACCGTATTGTTTCTTCTGCATCATCAGTCCGCTGATGACTGTGCTGCAGGCCTATCTCAATTTCAAAATCCGTCGTTTTACTGAAGATGAACTTCGAGCCAGACAAGACTAATATTTCGAATGACGAAATAAATCTTCTCCCCCTTGGCGCCTTCGAAGGAGAAATTGTAGTCGTTGAAGATGGTGACGAAGTACACACAGCTATTCGAGAGATCAGCCACCACAAGAAAGTTGGCTTTGATACGGAGACAAAGCCGGTGTTTGTCCGGGGGCACTTCAACCAGGTGGCCATACTACAAATCGCCCTTCCCAATAAAGTGTTCATATTCCGACTGAAGGCAACGGGTGTAACCCCGGAAATGGCTGGATTTCTAAGCAATTCAGGAATAGAAAAGGTGGGGGTGGCTGTTCGTGATGACATTAAGGCCCTTCAACACTTGCGTCCGTTTACCCCAGGCGGATTTGTAGACCTCGCGCCCATGGCCAAAGCCGCAGGTCTTGAGGTGGAAAGTGTGAAAAAACTGACCGGCCTGTTGTTGGGGTTCCGCATCTCCAAAAGTGCCCAAACCAGCAACTGGGAAGCCGACGTACTCAATGATAAGCAGATCAGCTACGCCGCCACTGACGCATGGGTATGTCTTCAGATCTATGATGTACTGATAAGTCGTCTTTAGACAGCGGCCTTTGGATTATTCTTCAAGGTACGTCTTGCCAGTAAAGCACTGATCAACGTAAGTACGGCTCCCAACATCATTGCCGCGCCGGGAAAATGCGTGGGTGCCTCAGAAGAAATAAAGTAGGCAAAGAGGTTATTCATGATCAGTGGACCAAAAATAGAAGTCAGGCTCATGAGACTGGTGAATCCACCCTGCAATTCACCCTGTGCATTTGGCGGTACAATACCAGACATAATCCCCTGCAAAGCCGGACCCGCTATTCCGCCCATGCAATAAATCACCGTAAACGCATACATCATCCATCCATAAGGAGCCACGGCATACAGCACTAATCCAACACCGTAAAATGCAAGCCCCACATACACACTGCGCTCCTGCCCCAGCCTTGGGATAATTTTTCGGATCAACACACCCTGTACAAGGGCAAACACAAATCCCACCACCCCAAGCGAAATTCCAATTTCCTTTGACGTCCAGGAAAATTTCTCAATGGTATAGTATGACCAGTTACTTTGAACCGCATGGGCAGAGATATTAACCAACGCCAACGTCACGATCAGTCCGGCAATTAATTTATAATGAAACAATACACGAAGCGTCCCGATCGGATTTGCCCGCTTCCAATCGAATGCCCGACGGTTTTCGGGTTTGAGAGACTCAGGCAACACAAAATATCCATATAACCAGTTCAAGGTTGTTAGTACGGCGGCCACCAGAAACGGAACCCTGGGCCCGTAGCTTCCCAAGAGTCCGCCAATCGTTGGGCCAATAATGAAACCGAGTCCAAAAGCAGCGCCAATCATACCAAAATTCTGAGCGCGTTTTTCAGGTGTACTGATATCCGCGATGTATGCTCCGGCGGTGGTGAAACTGGCACCCAACATGCCGGCAATAATGCGTCCCAGGAATAACCAGGCAATGGAGGGAGCAAAAGCCAAAAAGAGGTAGTCGATTCCAAATCCAAACAGTGATACCAATAAAATCGGACGGCGGCCATACCGGTCACTGAGTCCTCCCACGATCGGTGAGCAGATGAATTGCATCACCGCATAGGAAGCAATAAGAAATGCTCCATATGTTGCAGCATTACTCATATTTCCCCCGGCCAATTGCTGGATCAACTGCGGCATCACCGGGATGATTACCCCAAATCCGATCACGTCGATGAGCATCGTAACAAAAATGAAACCGATGGCAGCCTCTTTTTTCATGTTATTTTAATTAAGCAAATAGCAAGTTAACCAATAGATGTTTCTGAAAAAGAGAGTTTATGACCAATGGCTTTCAGGAAGGTCAGTTTTTCCACCAGCGCTTCCTGGTGTCTGATCCCGAACTCGAGCGTCATGGTGCCTCCAGATTCAAATTGCTGGTCCTTTATAACAAGACTAAATTCCTTGATCAAACGCATGACTTCGGGCGTCGATGAAAACTCATACTGCAGATTGAGTGATCCTGTTACTTCACATTCAATCACGGCAGCCTTACACAACGCGTCATCAGCGGCAGCGCGATAGGCAGCAACCAATCCGCTTACGCCCAGCTTGGTGCCGCCAAAATAGCGCACCACCACCACGAGTACGTTGGTGAGGTTGCGGCTTCGAATCTGGCCCAGAATAGGATCACCGGTTGAATGATTAGGTTCACCGTCGTCAAATGCCCGGTAACGGCTGGCGTCAGCGCCCAGTATCCAGGCATAGCCATGGTGGCGAGCATCGAAGTAATCCTTTTTCAGCTTTCCGATTTTCTCCCGGATGTCCGTTTCTGACCATACCGGATAGGCAAAAGCCATGAATTTGCTGCCTTTCTCCTTATAAAGGCCTTCGACAGGAGCTTCGAGCGTCAAAAAGGAAAACGGCATCATACGTAACCCAAAGGCATTTTCACTCGTCAAAGAAAAAGATTGCCAGTCGCCGGTGCAACCTTCCTGACCGGCTGTTGGTCTCTACAACAAATATTAATGCATGAAACGCACAACACTCCTCCTCGTTCTGTTGGCTTTTGGTTCATTGGCAACTGCCCAGAACCGTGAAACAAGAAATGTCGATACGTTTACGAAACTGGCCTTCCGCATTCCGGGAAAACTATACATCCGCCAGGGAAGTCCCCAAAAGTTGGAACTGGAGGGGCGTGCCGACGTTCTCAAAGAGATAGATACTGATGTCTCAGGCGGCAAACTGGTGATTGAGCGGGAAGGCCGTTGGATGAACTGGGGTTGGAACAAAGACGAGCGGATTAATGTCTATATCACCGTAAAGGACCTGAGTGCTGTTAATGTGAGCGGATCAGGTGACGCGATTGCAGAAGGCGTCTTTAAAGCAGAAGATCTTGAATTAAGTGTTAGTGGATCAGGTTCCTTGGAGATGGAGGCTAACGTGGCAGGTCGGTTATCTGCCACGGTCTCTGGTTCTGGGGACCTGAACGTGAAAGGAAATTGCCAGCAATTAAAAAGTGTAGTGAGCGGGTCAGGCAAAGTGAATATCACCAGCGATGTCAGCGACCAGGCTGACTTTCATGTATCAGGGTCTGGTAAGATTTCTGCGAATGGAACTTCAAAGGCCGTATATGCAGGCATCAGTGGTTCTGGCAGGGTGCTGGCCTCCAACCTCGAAACCGAGAAATGTGAGGTGCGTATCACCGGATCAGGCGATGTGGAAATTAACGTGAAAAACGATCTGGATGCTTCCATTACCGGCAGTGGCAGCGTTAACTACAAGGGAAATCCCAGTCATGTCAACAGCCATGCCACAGGCAGCGGCCACGTGCGGAAGATGTAGCAAGACCATTAACAACACATTAGGGGCGGCCAACATCGCCCCTTTTTATTTGGTCATTCCATGCCTAACTTTCCTGTAACATAGCGCTTATGAATTTCCAACTGGATGAAGAATTTGCCTGGCGTATCCTGATCTCCTTTTTGATTGGCACCGCCATCGGGTTTGAACGCGAATACCGAAGTAAAGCGGCAGGCCTTCGAACGATGATCATGATCTGCCTGGGGTCGACGATGTTTACGGAACTTTCGATGATCATTAGTCCCTCATCGCCGGATCGGATTGCCTCGACTATCCTTACCGGTATCGGCTTTCTTGGTGCCGGGGTTATCTTCAAAGACGGGCTTAACGTAACCGGATTAACAACGGCGACCACCATCTGGATCACCGCGGCCCTCGGCATGGCGGTGGGAGCAGGTCAATATTTCCTCGCCATATTTGGCATGGTAGGCGTGATCATTGTGTTGGCGGTCTTTGAAAAACTGCAGGTGTTCATTGAACACTTACATCAAAGCAGGGCATACAAAATAACGTTTGAATCCAATGCCATTGAGGAGGACCATGTCGTTGCGCGTGCCCGACACCTGAATTTAACATGCAGAAAGAAAAGAGAGATGAAAGACCACGATCATGTGGTCATGGTGTTTGAAATTTCCGGCAAGGAAAAAAAGTTGGATAATTTCAATCAATACCTGCGGGAGTACAACCGCGTAAAGTGTTTTGAATATTAATCCATCGAGGAACCAGCCTCATGTCGTAACATGCCTTCAGCAATGAGGCCTTGCGCCAGGCAATAGGTGATCATGATCAACAAACCTGCCTGTTGTATGGGCGCGTGGAACTTGTTCATGGCCAATAGAGAATCTGAAATCATAAACAGTACCGCTCCGCCGAATACCAGTCCGAAGCTGGCGGCAGAGGTGCGTCCATACCGAAACAGGGCGACAATTACCATAGTCACCAATACTACTGCATACGCAACCACCGGCCAAAGTAAACTCGCAAGGTTCGGGTATAATACGGTCAACAAGCCCGTGCCCGCCAGCAAGAATGGCATGGCATAACGGATTTTTTGTGTCGGGAGAAAACCGCTACCGGTGTCTTCTTTTCGGTGTTGCAGATACGCCATGATATATAGCAAATGACCAATCAAAAAGGCACCAAGCCCGAGCAGAAAGCAATATGGCACGGTATGCTGAAACATCAAGAGTACGTCGCCTGCCCAGCAAAACAACATGGCTGTGATAAACACATAAGAACGCTGACGGGCTGCCATTCCGTAATAGATCATGAGCAGAATCATGATCAGGGGCTTGGAGTATAGCTGAAGCATTTCATGATTGAGCACAATACCTGTCAGATGAACCATGACAACTACCCCAAACAGCATCAAAACGGTATGATGATTTTTCATAGGCGATTCATGACCCGGCGTACCGGTGAAGTCCATAAATATAAAAACGAAATTCCGCTCAGCACGGCACTGACGGCAAAGGTGAGCAAGAAGTTGGCCGGGTTATTGCCAAATAGGAAACCCGATAACAAGGCTCCCATTCCAATTCCAAATTCCATAAAAATATACAGCGAGGCCACCCCCCTGCCTTTGTGCTCCGGATCGCTGAGGTCAGTAGCCCACGCCAATAAAGTTGGTGACGTGGCCCCTTGCGCAAGGCCATACAGAAATGCACCCATGATGAGCATATTGGGCGTGGTGCTCAGTCCAATCCATAACATGCCAGTCATCATCAGCAAAGTAGATACGCGAAGTACGGCCACACGTCCAAAAATATCAGAGGCTTTACCGCCGATGAGCCTGACCATGAGTGAGGCCAGCGTGAAGTAAGCAAAAAGTAATCCGCTATCTTCTTTGGGGATACCCACATGAAGTCCGAAGTCAGGAACGATGGTAAACAAATTTCCGTAGGCATATGCCGTCATGGCCATGATCAGGCAAGGCACCAGGACGCGCGGCTCAAACAGGTCGCGGCGATGAACCTCCAGCAACCGCCAGTTTACTGCTTGCCGTTGGCGAACGGTTTCTTTGATGGAAAGCACAATACCTGCGGACATGAGGGCAAAGCAGGCGGACAGGTAGAACATCGCGTTCACAGAAACCGCTGACGTCATCCATGGACCGATGGCCAACCCACCTGACATGCCCAGGGTTCCGGCAGTGCCCAGCAGCCCCATGGCTTCACCCCTTCGGTTAGCGGGAATAACATCAGAAAGGTATGCCGCCTGACCCGTTGGGGTAAATCCGGTAGAGAACCCGTGAATCAGGCGCAATAGCAAGAATCCAAAAACCGTGGACAACATCGGATACATTATACTGCTGGCCACACAAACCACTGAGCCTGCCAGAATCACGGGTTTACGACCGAGTTTGTCGGCAAGCTTTCCACTGAATGGCCTTGATATCATCGCCGTGAGGGTGAACAATGATATGATCAAGCCCTTATAGTCGGCGCCTCCCAGTTTGGTCAGGTGGAAGGGCAACTCCGGAATCATCATGTTGAAGCTCGCAAAGAACAACAACGAGCTCAGGCAAAGCAGCCAAAACTGGGTGTTATAGGCAAATTTTGGGGATGTTATTTCGCTCACCGTATCAAGGCTGCTTTACCGCGTTCTCCTGCGCGCCGAGCAGAAATGCTTTGATGAAATCATCAAGATCGCCATCGAGCACATTTTGTGCATCGGTGCGTTCCACACCTGTACGGGCATCTTTTACCAGTTTGTAAGGATGCAACACATAGTTACGGATCTGCGATCCAAAGTCAATCTTCATCTTACCAGCTTCGATCTTGTCACGGGCTGCATTGCGTTTCTCCATTTCAAGCTGGTACAACCGGCTTCTTAACATCTGCATCGCCTTTTCCCGGTTAGCATGTTGTGATCGCTCTACCTGACAAACAATGACGATACCGGTAGGGATGTGGGTAAGCTGGACTTTGGTTTCCACCTTATTTACGTTCTGTCCGCCCGCACCACCCGACCGTGACGTCTGCATTTCAATGTCGGCGGCATTGATCTCAATGTTGATCGTATCATCAACCTCAGGATAAACGAACACCGATGCGAATGATGTGTGGCGACGTGCGTTCGAGTCGAACGGTGATATGCGCACCAGGCGATGAACGCCTGATTCAGATTTCAGTTTTCCGTAAGCAAAGGGACCTTCAATTTCAATGGTGGCGGACTTGATGCCGGCAACGTCGCCCGCCTGATAATCTACCTCCCTAACTTTGTATCCGTTTTTTTCTCCCCACATGATGTACATGCGGTGAAGCATATCGGCCCAGTCCTGACTTTCTGTTCCGCCGGCGCCCGGGTTAATTTCTATCATGGCACTGAGCTGATCTTCCTCCTTGCTCAGCATCTTCTTGAACTCCAACTCCTCTACTGCACGCGCAGTCTTTTGGTATTCCAGATCGAGCTCTTCTTCCGAGGCATCGCCTGCTTCATGAAATTCATTCAATACCTCGAGGTCCTCAACCAGTTTGTTGACGGCATCATAGGCATCGGTCCAGATTTTCTTGGCCCGGATGTTTTTCAGGATAATTTCAGCCTGCTTGGAATTGTTCCAGAAATCAGCTTGCTGGCTGATTCGCTCTTCGTCTTCGATTTCTACTCTCTTGCGATCGTAGTCAAAGATACCTCCTCAAGGCAGCCACGCGGGCCTTCAAGTCTTTCAACTGTTCAGTGGTCATAAAAAATTTTGCCCAAAGATACGAATCCCGGCGACTTCACCGTAACACACCCATCCGCCGGTGCCGACCGGGACGAAACTTATTGTTATTGATCACCTGAAGCACCAAGCCAGTTCCTGCCATCCACGATGCGGCACGCACAAAATCCGGATCAAGACCATGCGGTGTGTTGTTGAAATAATCGATCAACAGGAGCAGCGCACCAGCAATGATAAGTTTCTTTCCGGACGAAGCCGTCTTGAAGTTGGTGTTGGAGACGTGTCGCAGGTCAATCCAACGGATTTGAGAAAGGTAGGTGGTGTCATCGCCCAACAACACAATCATGCCGGTCGACAAACCATAAATATATCCATGGCGTACGCTACGGTCTTTGCGTTGAAACCGGATCAGGTCTCCTTCACTGAATCGGGTAACCACCCGATTGCCCTTGAACAAGGTCAGTTGTGGTTGCCCTTCAGCTTCAAGGCAACAGAGCAGAATCAAACCGATGATTCCTGCCTTCATGATGGTCAACTCATATTTAGCAGCGATGAATCCATCCAAACGGATCCGGCCGCAGCCCCCGCTTGATAGCATCCAGCTCCTGCAGAACCCGGTTCGAGAACTTACGGGTTTCCACAGGGGGCAGGTAATGGTTTACGCCTTCATGCCCGATCAATTCGATATGGGCGATGGTGGCAGCGGTACCGACACCAAATGCTTCTTGCACACGTCCCGATTTGAGTCCGTCAACAAGTTCGGTGACGCTGATGCGGCGTTCCTCGACCTTCATCTTCCAATGGCGGGCCAGGGCCAGGACACTATCCCGGGTAATGCCACGCAAAATCGAATCACCTGTTTCTGGTGTTACCACCACATCATCAATTACAAACATGACATTCATCGTGCCCGACTCCTCGATGTATTTGTGTTCCCTGCCGTCTGTCCATATCAATTGGTGATAGCCCTGGTCTTGGGCCAGCTTGGCAGGATATAGTGAGCCACCATAGTTTCCACCGGCTTTTGCAAAACCGGTACCACCTTCTACCGCCCGCGTGTAATGAGTTTCTATCTTAACCTTCACGGGTGTTGAATAATACGGGCCCACCGGTGAGTTGATAATCATAAATGTAAAATCCATGGAAGGACGAATTCCGATATATTCATCCGCAGAAAACATGAACGGGCGTATATAGAACGAACTCCCCTCCGTAGTGGGTATCCATGCGCGATCTAATTCAAGTAATGTGTTCAGGCCTTCCATAAAAACTTCTTCGGGCAGGTAGGGCATGCACATGCGCTCAGCGGATACGTTCATGCGCTTCCAGTTTTCCAACGGACGAAACACCAGGGCGTCACCTTTTTCTCCGCGAAATGCTTTTAATCCTTCAAAGATGGATTGCCCATAGTGTATGGCGGGTGTGGCCGGACTCATCGGTATGTAGCCATATGGAATCACCCGGAAGTTTTTCCAGTCACCATTGCGGTAGTCCGCCAGGTACATATGATCGGCAAAGATTTTTCCGAATGGAATGTTATTAAAGTCAACACTGGCCAATCGGGATGCAGCCGTCTTCTTGATATCAATCTTCAGCGTATCTACCATATCCGGATTCAGTTTAAGTGCGCAATTTAACGGATAATTCAAACCGCGACTAACGCGTGTTAGGAAAATTCAATAAATACGCAAATCTCTCACGGTGTGGCAATTACATGCCCTTGATGACGGGCCATATGGCTTCAGCAACCAGTTGATTTCCCTGTTCATTGAGGTGCACACGGTCGCTGGTGAGGATACCAGACTCTTTATTGGAAGGATTGTGTTTCAGGTTGTAATCCAGAAAAGTCTTTCGCAAATCAATCAGGGGTAAATTATTCTGCGTGGCCAGGCTGCGGATAATATTGCTGTACCGGTTGAGGTCGCCGTCGAGCTCATTGGAGAAATCTGTCTTTTCCCCGATTACCGCTGGGGTGCACAGTACGACCCGGATATTTTGACTGGTCAGCTTCTTAATTAGGGCAACATAGAATTTCTCAAACTTGTCCGGATCGGTGCCCGTGCCCGCCAATCGTTTGTGCCACACATCGTTAACGCCGATGTAAATAACGACGATATCCGGTTTGTGCCGGAGCACATCGTCTTCCACCCGCAGGTAGAGGTCATAGATTTTATTGCCTCCGATGCCGGCACCTATAAATTCAAAGTCAGCTGAACGCTGCTCTGCTTCGGCCAACGCAGACATGCGCGTGATGTACCCGCGCGGTTCGACACCTGCTTCGGTAATGGAGTCACCGAACAAAATCACTTTCTTTCTTTGGTTCACCATAAATGATCCCAGGATCATTACACAGGCGATTGCCGCCATCCAACGGGTAAGTTTCATGGCATCCAAAATACAAAGAATTCACTTCAATCCTTTAGGCCGTATACGGGTGGGCTCAGCGATAGAAACGTTCATGGGGAAGCCTTCCCTAGCGCGATCGATAACTTCCTTATCAAGGGGATTTGTCGGATTTAGCGCACGGAATTCTGACGAAGACATACCGGCCCGCGCTGCATAGATTTCAAAATAGGCGGCCTGAATTTCGTCGAGTACTTCTATAAATGCCCGATGTGAGGTTTGCCGGTCAGCTTTGAATGAAACTACTGCATCCCGTGGATTATCGGATAAGCTTTTATCACGGCCTGTGTTGAGGATAAACGCCCGAACCGCTTCACGCAAACGGGTGACGGGACGAACTTCTCCCTCCACCATCAAGCGATCTTCGCTGTTCAATTGAATGGCAAACAAGTTGCGGTCATGAATTTTCTTATTTACGACATTATTCAACTCCGGGAGCATAATCACTAGTCCGCGCTGATAAGGGATTTGTGTACTGATCAGGAAAAAGGTGAGCATCAAAAAGGCAATGTCGGCCATAGAACTCGTACTGAGTTCGATGCGCCTGTCGCGGCGGTTGGTCATCGGTTATGGTTTTTATCCAGAATACGGTGACCCTTCAAAAGTCACATCATTCGTTTTTCAGGACTTCGGCAGGATTGGTGGTGGCCACACGAAATGTCTGCGACAAAATCATAATGAGAGCAATCGTCAATACACCCAACACGCCCCACAAAATTTCAGCCAAGGGCATAGGTGCATGATTGGCCAGTTCGGGGAAGGCAATCTGCTCAAAAAACAGAATGGTGACCGGTACGGCAAGAACGATAGCAACGCCCAACAACCCCATGAAGCCCCGGGACAATAAAAATAGCAGCCTGCCTACGCTGGCACCCAGCACTTTTCTGATACTAATTTCCTTGAGCCGGGTCTCGGTAGTGAACACCACCATGCCGAGAAGTCCCATGGAAGCAATGCATATGGCCAGAAAGGCGAGGAAGCCAGCTACCTTTACGGTGGCCTGAAGCCCGGAGAAGGCCTCCTCCAGTTGTTCCGTGTACCACTGGCCATGGAACGGATGAACCTGATCAATTTTTTTCCAGATGGCTTCAAGCTTTTGGCGGGTAGCCAGAATATCGGTCGACTCAATCAACAGGTTCAACTGCTCGGGATTTTCACTGCCATAACGAAATACTACTTCGCGTTGACCGGCTTTATCATTGGCGCGTCCATATTGAAAGTTCTTCATCACGCCAATGATCACCATGTCCTTGCCATCTACCCGGAGCGGTTCGCCGATGGCTTTCTGCGGATCCTGACCTGCGATGTTAAAGCGATGGAGCACCTGTTCATTCACGATCACTTCAGATTCTACCGCACTATCCGGTTTGGGTAAGAAATTGCGGCCGGCCAACAGTTTGTGTTGGTGCAGCGGCAAATAATGCTCATCGACTTTATTAAAACTGACCCCGGCCGAATCATCCGGGTGCGGCGGGTATTTCATGTTGGTACCATAATAATTTCCAACACTCGTAATCATCACGCTCTCTGAAATACCTTTCACTTCCGGCAATTCACTGAGCTCCTTTTTCAGCAAGTCTGCCTTATTCCCCTGCACTGAAATGTTGTAGATGTTGGCTGTGGAGAAGCCCAGGTCAAAGGACACAAAATGTCTGTATTGCTTGTAAACCACTATGGTGGAGGTGATGAAGAGTATGGAGATGAAATATTGGAATACAATCAACGTTCTCCGCAGGGTTAATTTCCTGAATACCGGCACGGCAGACATATTCTTCAATACCTGCACGGCATTAATGCGTGCAAAAAAGAGCGCGGGAAAAAAGCCGGCCAGTACGCCAACTCCAATAGCAAACAGAACAAACCAACCCACTACCACAGGCGACAAATCCAGCACCAGGATCCGCTGGAGGTCGGGTTCAATACTGAGGAAGTAAGGCTTTATTAGCAACACCAGCAGAAATGCCAGCACCAGCGAACCCAACGAAAGGATTACCGCCTCAACCACAAATTGACTTATCACCTGTCCACGAGCTGCACCGACCACCTTCCGGATACCCACCTCGCGTGTACGGCGAAGGGACCGTGCAATGGAAAGATTGGTATAATTGAAGCATGCAGAAAGAATAACAACCAGGGCCAATCCGCCAAAAATCCATAAGACGGTGGTGCCCATAGTGGCACCCATCTGGTTGCCCATATTATCTGTCAGCATGACCTCCTTCAGTGGCTGTAAATCCAGTTCAATGTGCGTATTCTTCACCGATTGATCTTCCCGCTTTGACATATCAGCGAGCCCCTGTTTGAATGCTTTTTTGTCAAACCCTTCTGGCACCAATAAATACACCCACGTACTCCATACGTTGTCCCAATTCATTTCACTCCGCTGGTCTTTCACGGTAATGGCGCGGGTGCTGAGGGAGCCCAGCAGATCAAATTTGATATGTGAAAATAATGGCGGATCCTCCATTACGCCGGTCACCGTATACTCCCGGTCACCGTCAATGCGAACGGTTTTTCCCAGGGCTTCTTCGTCTCCAAAGATTTTCTCAGCCGACTTTTCCGTAAGCACTACCGAGAAAGGTTCCAGCAAGGCAGTTTCTGGGTTGCCGCTGACGAGATGAAAGGAAAAGACCTTGAAAACACCCGGGTTGCCGTAGAATCCGCGCAGGGGAATGGTCTTTTCACCCAAGGAAACATCAACATTAAATTCACGGTGAAAGATGGCAACGGCTTCGGGTTGCTTAAAGTCTTCCTGGATCAGTTGCCCCACCTTCATGGAAGTAGTGGCCATGAAACTGTTGTCTTTCTCTCCTAGGTATTCGTACCGGGAAATCACCCGTTCAATTCGATCGTAATGGGTATGAAACCGGTCATACCGGAAGACATCATATAACACGCTGATCATGATGAGGCCCACCGACATGCTGATGGCCAGACCAGCCATGTTGATGGTAGAAAATAATTTGTTGCGCACCAGACTGCGTCCGGAGGTTTTGATGTAGCTGCTCAGCATGATCCAGTTGATTAAGAGGTTGACGAATTCAGGTTTGCGAATGGTATACAGTCGGATGAATTTGAAAACATCGATGATGTAGATCAACCTGGCCCGGCGTACACCTCTTGATTTAACATTGCGCTCAAAGTATTCATAGAGGTCCCCCTGTAGGTCTTCGAGCAACTCGGGACGGCAATACCACTCGAGAAAACGATCCGCCCAGCGCGGTGGTAGATGTTTCGGATCGGTCATCAGATGCGCTTAAGGGTGAGGTTGGGAATTACACTCCACAGTTGATCACGAATCTCCTTTGACTTCAACAAGGCGCTCTTTCCCGCATTGGTGACGGTATAGTAGCGTTTGCGCTTGCCGCCCCGGGCCTGCGTGGCTTCCCCCAGGGTACTTTTGACAAGCCCTTTTTCCTCCAGCCGGTTCAGCACGGAGTGTACGACACCCAGTTTTGCATCGCGTCCTGTTCTTTTCTGCAAGTCATCGCAGATGGCAACGCTGTAGGCATCATTGACCAGGGCCGCTATGGTTAGCAGCACCAATTCTTCGAATTCACCAATGTTGGTTCCCTTCATAACTCTGATTAATTACGTAAATGTATGTAAAATAGTTTCAGTGGCAGAAAACCTTCGAAATTCGTCAGAAAACATAGATTTTATTATTCGTACCGGAGTGCCTTGACCGGATTCTCCCGCGCTGCTCTCAAGGTATGATAGGCAATGGTAAGTCCGGCAATGACCAAGGTAAGCATCGCCCCGGCGAAGAACCAGCCCGGGTGTATATCTACGTGATAGGCAAACCCATTCAACCATCGGGTGAGCACCCAATACGTCACCGGACTGGCCAGTACAAAGGCAATTAGAATAAGTCCGATATAATTCCGGGACAACAAGGTGGTTATCTCCTGCTCCGTAGCACCGAGCGCCTTTCTGATGCCAACTTCTTTCACTCGCTTTTGTACCGTAATCGTAACTAATCCAAACAAGCCAAGACATGAAAGCACAATAGCCAACACGGCCATAATGGTAACTACAGAACGCATTTGCCGATCGGATTGATACAGGTTTTCGAAGTGCTGGTCCAGAAAGGTATAGTCAAACGGATAGGACACGGTCTTCTTCCAAATATCCTGAATCTCACTGATGGCTGCCGCCGTTTCAGCACCATCCACTTTTACCGACATCTCGCTATACCCCCAGTCCGGATGAACCACCATCGACAACGTATTGATCTTGTGGTGCATGGAGTTGAAATGAAAATCTTTTGCCACCCCGATAATACTCCCCAATGAATCGTCTTTGTACCAACCATGCCCCACACCCATGCCCAACACATTGGGAACATTCAATTCTTTTTCAAATGTTTCGTTGATGATAAATGCAAAGTCCTTATCCCGGGCGTTGTCCTTATTGAAGTTCCGGCCTGATTTGAGTTGAATGCCGTACACCGTGAGGTAATCATAGTCCACATTAACATTGGAAGGTGTAATGTTGACCACCCCGGTATCCGTTCGCACCTTATACCCCCACTGGTGAAAATTATTGCCGAGTCGTTGACCGGAAGCCGTCACACCCCGAACGTGTGCGCTCTTGAGCAGTTCCTCCTTCAGGGCAGCATACTTTTGGTTTACCTCCTGATTCATGTCGATGAGGATAATGTGATCCTTCTCAAATCCCATCTCGGATTGTTGCATATAGCTCAGCTGACGCACTACGATAATGGTGCCCACGATCATCGCCAGGGCCAACCCAAACTGAACGACAACCAGAGAGCTTCGGAAGAGTGACCTCCCCTCCTTCTTGTTTCCTTTCAATACCGAGGAAGGTTGAAATGATGTCATGTACAGGGAAGGGTAAATGCCGGCCAACACACCCAGCAGGATGGTGGCTGAGATCAGCAGCAGGATTTCCAGCGGATGGTTGACCAGGCTCAGGAGCGAAAGCTGACGCCCGATAAGAAAATTAAGGCCTGGCAGCAACAACAGGTCAGCCAGCACACCCAGTAACAAAGCACCCAGGGCGAGCAGCACCGATTCAAATACAAACTGACCAAAGAGTTGCCCCTTACCGGCGCCAATGGAAGACCGGACGCCTATTTCTTTCCACCGATGAGAAGCCCGGGCCGTCGTGAGGTTCATGAAATTCACGGTAGCGATTAGCAAGATGAGTACACCTACGATGGCAAAAATCTGCAGGTAGGCCCCATTGAATTTGCGGTAGTTGTGATAGTCATGTTCAATATCCGTTGACCCCAGGTGTACCTGATTCAATGGCTGAAGAAACAGCTTGTAGTATTGATTGATGTCCTGCTCTCCTGTATGCTTGATCAGATAATCCGGAAACTTGGCCTCCAGGGATTTCAAATCCGCATCGGGAGCCAACGTGAGATACGTAACCAGAAAATTTGAACCCCACCGGTCATTGAAGTCTTTCTGCTCCTGGGTTATGGTCGTCATGGAGGCAAGGGCATCAAACTGCAGGTGTGCGTTTTCGGGAACGTCGTAGAGCAATCCGGTAATCATATACTCTTTGTCCATCATCTTCAGGGAACTGCCCACGGCTGCGGAAGGATCATCAAAAAACTTTCCAGCGGTGGTTTCGGTGAGCACCAGACTATAGGGTTTGTCCAATGCGGTATTGCGGTCTCCTGCCTTCCAGGCAAAATCAAAGAAATCAAGAAACGTGCTGTCTACGTGGGCTACGTTTTTGAGAAGGAACTGCCGGTCGTCCTTCTTCACCAATCGCTTGTTTCCGAAAAAGCGGGTATACGCAACTACTTCTGGAAAGTCTGCAACCATAGCAGGCCCCATACCCGGCATCGATAGAGCAACTTTTTGCTCATGGGTGCCGGTAAAATTCTGCACTTCATCCAGGCGGTAGACCGAGGCGCTTTTGGTGTGAAATGAATCAAAGCCCGATTCGTCTTCGATGAACAAATAAATGACCATGCAGGCGGCCAGTCCGATGGACAAACTGAAAATGTTTATGAATGCGTAAAGGCTATTTTGGCGGATGTTGCGGATGGCCACCCGAAAGTAGTTGCGGATCATAAAGACGTCTTTGTGTTTAGTACTCTGTGATGCCGCAATTGGTTACAAAGTTCTGTCAGGAAGGCAATTGACAGGGCTAGGCGGTACTACTTTGTTTCCTATCCGGATATTCCCTTTACCTAATCGGGGCATTTATTCTACATCCGGGGCTTCCAGGGTGTCTCCGGAGCAGCGAGTTCCTTAGTCATGTACCGGCACAGCACAAACAAGTAGTCGGAGAGCCGGTTCATGTATTGAATGACAACAGGATCAACACCACCAGCCTGATCGAGTGCAACAACCAACCGTTCTGCCCTGCGGCAAACGGTACGGGCCAGGTGACCGTAAGAAACGGAGGGATGTCCACCAGGCAGTACAAAAGATTTCATGGGTTCAAGATTGGCTTCCATGGCGTCGATGCGTCTTTCGAGAAAATGCACATCGGCGGTAGTCAACGCGGGAACCTTTACTTTGGTATTTCCCGGCTCTGTGGCCAGGATCGATCCGATCGTAAATAACCGGTCCTGAATCTCCACCAATTCTTCGGCGCGAATCTTATTAACCGGCTGATCGCGCAGCATTCCGATCCAGGAATTCAACTCATCGACAGTGCCATAGGCATCAATCCGCAGCTCGGACTTGGGTACCCGCTTTCCGCCAAATAAAGCCGTTGTGCCTTCATCGCCGGTTTTGGTGTAGATTTTCATTACCCAAACTTAGATAAATCCGCGGTAATGTAGCTCAACAAGTGAGTTGAGACCGGAATAGATACGATGACTTAAAATAAATCAGTGAGCAACTGCCTCTTCCGTAGGCCGACGCGTTATCTGATCGTTCTTGCGATCCCACTCTACCAGTCCGTCGCGGAGACGAATAATCCGGTGGGCATAATGCGCGATATCATCTTCGTGGGTAACCATGATGATGGTATTTCCTTTGTCATGCAACTCCTGAAAGAGTGCCATGATCTCATAAGAGGTCTTCGAGTCAAGGTTACCAGTAGGTTCGTCAGCAAGGATGATGGAAGGATTGTTGACGAGGGCACGGGCAATGGCAACACGTTGGCGCTGACCGCCGGAAAGTTCATTGGGCTTGTGGTGCCAACGGTCGGCCAGGCTTACATTCTCCAATGCGGCCATGGCCATTTCAGTGCGCTCACTTTTGCCGTAGCCGGCGTAAATCAACGGCAACGCCACGTTCTCCAGTGCTGACGCCCTGGGTAACAGGTTGAAGGTTTGAAACACAAAGCCGATGTCTTTATTGCGTACATGGGCCAATTCGTTTTCCGTCATTTCGCTCACCAACTGATTGTTGAGCACGTAGGTACCGGCGGTAGGTGTATCCAGACATCCAACGATATTCATGAGTGTCGACTTGCCAGAACCAGAAGGACCCATAAACGCTACATATTCTCCCTTATCGATGGCAATGGATACTGATTGAAGGGCATTGACAATGTTATCGCCCATCTTATACACCTTGGCAATGTTCTGGGTCTCAATAATTCGGCTCATGGCTCACTGGTTTCTCCTATCCTTGAACTGTGGAATACAAATAGAGTTTCAAATTTGAGGGAAAATGGCGAAAAAATAACTGCGAACGGCAAAATTCGCCCAATTCCGCCCACGTCCAGCCAAATCCATCTGCAGTCAGACGCTGAAAGAATGCCCTTGTTACGCTATTAAAGTGTTTTTATTGTGGAGTGACGGAATTCCGGATAAAATCAATCGTAGCCTTGATTACACCCTCATCTTTCAGCACCCGGTTGTGGCCAAGCCCGCTCGTCTTAAACAGACGGGCCTTGGGATAGGCCCTGATGAGTGTATCGGCCTGCACCATGAGTACCTCTTCATCGTCTTCATCCTGGATCACCAGCAAGTCAATGGGCCGAGGCAGTCGCTGGATGGCATATAGTCCGGTGAATTGCTCAAAAGACTTACCTGTACGCCGGATAACATATTGTTTGAACCGCTCTGCTGAGACCCAGCTGCCGTTGATGGCACGCAGGTAGGTCTTCAATATTTCATCCTCCATGGAGGGACTCGCAATATTCACCAATCGAGGAATGACGAGGCCATTCATGGCAGCATACAACATAGCCGCGCCGCCAAATGAGTGGGTGACCACCCCGGTTGGCTTGCCAAGTTTTTCCACCAATTGAATAACCACCTGCTCAAACTCCATGATCGAGGTACGGGTGCCCTCTGATTTTCCATGGGCCGGACCATCAAAGCCAATGACCCGGAATCCGGCCTCATTAAAGGCTGGAATAAACTTTCGGAATTGAGTAGCACGACCGGCCCAGCCATGTACCAATAGAACATAAGGCTGATCATCCTTGCCCCACTGATAACACTGTACCTTCTTTCCATTGGCATGCAGGGAGAACCAGGTTGCAGACTTGGCCATTTCGGTTTCCTTTTCCGGCACGCGGTAGGTCAGCGGAACATAAAACACCAGACGAAAGACCCGTTCGGCCAGCCAAGGCATGTAACGCTCCATGCGGGGATAAGCCCAGCGCATGGCCCGCAGCATAAATGGAAGGTTGTTGCTTCGTTTCTTCATTCGGCAATTATTGAAAACTCATAAGTTTTCAATGAATAAGTAAAATCAGAAGTATTGTATACCCGCTCTGAGAATGTAACTCGGTTCTGATGATCGACCAGGATTACGGTGGAACACCGGGATCCATAGTTCTCGGTCTTAATAAACATGGAGGACAGCGCGCGCTCGCGGTCTAATCCTATGCCCGTCTCCGGAAGTTCGGCGTCAGCGGCACGGCGGTCATCATACAAGAACTCAAACAATTGATGGGTACTGAATGCGTGGCCCAACAGGGTTTCAAATTGCTTCTTTCCCCTTACTACTTTCGGCCAGGGTGTGTCCAGCAGTGCGTTGCTGAGACCATGAATACCAGCAGACACCTTGTGCACACCGGGTGTATAGTTGGAGAGATAGTACAACTCATCTATCGTTCCGGCCAACAAGTTAAAGCCATTATAAAGTTTCGCTGTTGCCTCCACCTTATTCAGGTAATCCGCAGCGGAAATCTGGCCGGCGAGGTAGTCAGAAACCAATTGACCCCGTGACGGTGCCTTTGGATTGATCTTTTTTGGATCTCGGTAGTTGGTGAGCAGGCTGATGCGGCCGGTGCGGGTTATGCCAAGCCAGGTGCCTTGAGCTTCCAGATCCCGGCCTGCAAGAATAGCCGGGTGATCGTGCCAGTATGCCGCCGGCGCAGTCTTGCGTTGGTAGAATTCATCGCGGTTAGCCGCTACGATTAATTTGTAGTCCGGATGCGAATTGAGGGAAACAAAAATGAGGCACATGAACAGCAAAGGTACGTACAGCTTGTCTGTAAACCGTGATACACCATGTTTTGTTTCACGTCTATTCCGCGTCAGCGAATAAATCCAACTGCGCCGGAAGCAACTGAAAACTTTTTCGGTGGATGGGAGTAATCCCCAGACGACGAATGCCGTCACGGTGTTCGGGAGTGGGGTAACCCATATTGGTCTCCCATCCGTAACCCGGATAAGTGATGGCCAGGCGTTGCATCAATTCGTCACGATGGGTTTTCGCCAGGATAGAAGCAGCCGCGATTGAAAGGTATTTGCCGTCACCTTTGATGATACAGTGATAGGCTGTGTCACCATATGGCACAAACCGGTTGCCGTCGATGAGCAGGAGTTCCGGACGAGTCTTCAGTTGATCCAGTGCCCGGTGCATCGCCAGAAATGATGCCTTCAGAATATTGATCTCATCTATTTCTGTGTGACTTACTTCGGCTACCGCCCAGGCCAGTGCGTCGCGAAGGATATCCTGTCGCAGTTCAAGTCGGTCATCGGCCGAAAGTTTTTTTGAGTCGTTGAGGGATCTGTGCCGGTACCTGGGTGGCAAGATTACCGCTGCCGCCACCACCGGACCAGCCAGACAACCACGACCCGCTTCGTCACAGCCGGCTTCTGTAAGGTGTTTGGTGTATGAGCTTTTGAGCAAGCGTGTAAAAATCTGGTCGAGTTTACGCCTTCGGCTGCAAAGTTCCATGATTAATGCCGTTTTTTGCAGTTCTTATCATACCATGAACGCCGAAAACACCAATCCCTGGACCACGTTGTCATCGAAAGAGAAGTATGACAATACCTGGATTCGTGTCACTGAATTTCAGGTGATCAATCCATCCGGCAAGCCAGGCATTTATGGGAAGGTGCATTTTAAGAACAAAGCCATTGGTATAGTTGCCCTTGATGACAAGAACCACACCTGGCTCGTGGGTCAATTCCGCTATCCCCTGAATGAATGGTCCTGGGAGATACCAGAAGGCGGAGGTCCTTTGGACCAGGACTCACTCGCGGCTGCGAAGCGTGAGTTGGCTGAAGAAACCGGACTCAACGCCAAACAATGGACTGAAATACAGCGCGTACATCTTTCCAATTCCGTATCCGACGAAGAAGGTTTCATTTTTCTCGCCGAGGACATTACACAGGGCGCGTCTGCACCCGAAGAAACCGAAGCGGGCATGAAAGTCTGGCGATTGCCATTCACCGATGCATTGGCCATGGTACTAGATGGGCGCATTACCGACAGCCTGAGTATTATAGGTATTCTTGCCGTTGCCAGGCGGCTTCAACATTAATCCTTAGCACCGTACACCTTGCTCTCCTACCGCACCGACATTTCACAGAGTTTCAAACTGGCCTATCCAGTTATGCTCAGTCAACTGGGCCATGTGATGATGGGGGTTGCCGACAATGTGATGGTGGGACACATTGGCGCGAAGCAACTGGCAGCTGCCGGACTGGCCAATGTGGCGTTTAATGTCCTCTTGCTTTTTGGCATCGGCGTCTCCTATGCCATGACACCCCTGGTGGCTTCAGCCGATGGAGAACAAGACACCCATAAAGTAAATGAAACCCTTCGCCATGGACTCGTGATCAATGTGACCACGGCTCTCGTATTGGTGATGTTGGTGATGGGTGCCAAACAACTGCTTTATCATTTGGATCAACCTGTTGAAGTGATCGTACTGTCAATCCCCTACCTGGAGATCATCACCTTCTCCATCATACCGGTATTGGTATTTCAAACGTTCCGTCAGTTTTCAGAGGGATTGTCCAATACGTGGATGCCCATGGTGATTGTATTGAGTTGCAACGTGGTGAACATCGCCATGAACTACGTGCTGATTAATGGTCACTTCGGTTTCCCCGCACTGGGACTAAACGGAGCGGGATGGGCCACGTTGATCTCCCGGGTGATCATGGGCGGTGCGATCGCTGCATTTATTTATTGGTCACCGCAATTCAAATCCTACAAACCCGGCTTTCGCATCGGCAAATACTCACGCGAATTGTTTAACAAGATGCTGCACATCGGTATTCCTGCCGGTGCTCAGTTTATCTTTGAAGTGGCCGCATTTGACTTCTCCCTCGTGATGATGGGATGGCTCGGGACCCAGGCCCTCGCTGCACACCAGATTGCGATCAACCTGGCGACCATTAGTTTCATGACCACGTCAGGACTAGCGGCTGCCGCTACCATTCGGGTGAGCAATGAACTAGGCAAAGGCAACCTGCGACAAGCGCGGCAATCCGCATTCGTGCTGCTCGGGATGGCACTGACGTTTATGTCCGTGTGGGGGATCATCTTTCTGCTTGGCCGCAATCACCTGCCCTTATTATATGTAGATGATATGGATGTGGTGGCAATGGCGGCACCACTGATTGTTATTGCCGGACTCTTTCAACTCTCCGATGGCACACAGGTGGTGGTCATCGGTGCCCTCCGCGGACTACAGGATGTGAAGGTTCCATCGGTCCTGATCCTCATCTCCTATTGGATCATCGGCCTGCCGCTGGGATACTGGCTTGGCTTTCGCCTGAATCTTGGACCTGTGGGTATCTGGACCGGATTGTTGATCGGGCTCACACTTACGGCCAGTGCCATGCTGTGGAGGTTTCACTCCCTCACCCGCAGGCAACCAGGAAACTAGGGGTAGTTTCCTCCGCTCCCGGAAACGCACGTTCCGAATTCTGGTTTTATCACTTAACTTTCAAATTCACCTTGCACTTGTATGGAGCAAAACGCCCGTCCTGTCCGTCTTTCGCAGACCACCATCACGGAATTGATGGTTCCCTCCTACGCCAACTTCGGCGGGAAAATCCATGGCGGAATTTTGCTTTCGCTGATGGACAAGGTGGCTTACGCCTGCGCCACCAAACATGCAGGCACATACTGTGTCACCGTATCGGTGGAAAATGTGGAATTCCTACAGCCGGTTGAGGTGGGTGAGTTGGTTTCACTCCATGCCTCCGTAAACTATGTGGGACGTACCTCCCTGGTGGTTGGTATACGGGTAGAATCATTGAACGTACGCACCAACGTGGTTAAACACACCAATTCATCCTTTTTTACGATGGTTGCCAAAGGTGACGATGATAAACCTGCGGTGGTGCCAAAGCTGATCCTAGAGACCCGTGAAGATGTGAAACGCTTCATCGAGGCCATGCGGGTGCGGGGAGTGAAGTCTGCAGTGAAAGATCAAATGGATGATGCACGGTCGAGCATTGAAGTTGACCGGGCCGCTGAACTCCTCAAAAATGAACGTTGTGTTTTACAGTACATTCCTTAACTCATACTATTTATGCGATTGTTTTTGCTATTGCTCCTGTTGGTGAGCGCCTCTGTTGTTGCTCAGCCTGTCATCCTCAGTCAGCGCGATCAGGCTAAGATTATTGACGAAGTGCTTGATGACCGCTTGCGTACGGTGCTTCCCATGCTTATGCGCCGCGAGGGATTCGATATGTGGGTGCTGATCTCCAGGGAGAACAACGAAGACCCGGTATTAAAAACAATGTTACCCGCCACCTGGTTGGCTGCACGCCGCACCACCATGCTGGTAGCCTATGACCAGGGCATCGACAAAAAGACCGGTGAAGACAAAGGGCTGGAGTACCTCGCTGTCGCGCGATATGACGTGGGCAAAGTATTCAAGCGTTCATGGGATCCGGATGCCAATCCTGATCAGTGGGCGCAATTGGGAAAAATCATTGCGGAAAGAAATCCAAAAAAGATTGGGGTCAACAAAGCAGAACATTACGGCCATGCCGACGGACTCACTGCCAACGACTATGACAACCTGATTCGGGTATTGCCCGCAAACCTGAAGGCTTCGGTTGTGTCTGCCGAAAAACTTGCCGTGGGCTGGTTGGAGACCCGTACCGAAAAAGAAATGACCCTGTACCGGAACATCTGCCGCATTGCTCACCAGATCATTGCAGAAGGATTCTCAGACAAAGTAATTCAACCGGGAGTCACCACTACCGAAGATGTGGTGTGGTGGTATCGCGAGCGCATCAAAGAACTCAAGCTCGAAACCTGGTTTCATACTTCGGTATCCGTGCAACGGAATGAATCTGATGCCATCACCGCCAAGCGGCCACAGCCGCTCGTGATCCTTCCCGGCGATCTGCTGCACGTTGACTTTGGTATCACGTACCTCCGCCTCAATACCGACACACAGGAACATGCTTACGTTTTGCGCGCTGGCGAAACAGATGCTCCTGAGTTCCTGAAGAAGGCCTTTGCCACCGGCAATCGCCTGCAGGATATTTTCACCAATAACTTCAAAGAAGGAAAGACCGGCAATCAGATCCTGGCCGAATCGCGCAAGCAGGCGATCGAAGAAAAAATTAATCCCTCGATCTACACACACCCCATCGGATACCACGGGCACGCCTCCGGCACCACGTTGGGGATGTGGGACATGCAACAAGGTGTGCCTCACACGGGTGATTATCCCATGCACCTCCGTACCGCTTATTCCATAGAATTGAATTGCGCTGTCAACATCCCCGAATGGAAGAAAGATGTGCGCATCATGCTTGAAGAAGATGGTTACTTTGATGAAACCGGGTTTCGCTATATCGACGGCCGCCAGACGGAGTTGATGATCATCCCGAAGTCGCAGCCCTCCGTTCGATAAATCGTACAACAACATGAAAAAGCAAAACCTCCTCATTTTATTCCTGATCCTCTCCATGCCGGCCGTGGCGCAGGAGCAGCAACCCCGAAAAAATGATTTTGGTTTTAGTACCCGATTCTTCAACAGCCCTGCAACGCCATTCATTATCATGTACAAGCGCACGATTGGCAATGGCGTAGCGTTGCGTGGCGGGTTGAACCTGACATATACCAACACAAGAAACAACCTCACCGATAACACCGGCTATACCGATGTCACTACCTACACCATCGTCCCGAGCATGGGTGTGGAGTGGCAAAAGTCAATCGCCAATCGACTCATCCTGTATTACGGCGCCGATATTCGCCTCAGCCTGGGCACGACCCGCACCGAAGACCACACCGGCAACGTGTTCCTGACCGTGACCACCAACGACAGCAACATTACCACCTTCGCTCCCTTGTTCGGCGTCCGGTATGCTCTGTTGGATCGGTTGTATGTGGCTACCGAGACCAACTACAATTTCAACTGGACCTCCTCCACCAACCAGCGAAACACGCTGGCTACGGGCGTGATCAACACCAGTTCGTCAAGCGTATTTAATATGTCTTTGCAGCCCGGCGTCGGGCTCTATTTGTTCTATCAATTTTAGATGGCGAATACGTTTCCTTGTAATTTTGCGGCATGAAACTCCTTCGCGGGCTGCACACCGGGTATGGATTGTTGATTTTCGGGGTCCTGTTCCTGCTCGTATTCTTTCCGCTGCTCGTCCCTATCATTTTCCCCCGCCAGCATCGATGGGTAGGTAAGGTCAACCGCTGGTGGGCAAGGTTTTTGTGTCTCGGCTGCTTTCTTCCTTATCGTGTTATCACCCGCGCGACCTTAAATAAGAATGGTCAGTATATCTTCTGTCCCAACCACGCTTCCTACTTCGACATCCCCACCATGGGCCTAAACCCCATCGACAGCATTTTCGTGGGAAAGAATGACATGGAGAATATTCCCTTGTTTGGCTTCATGTATAAAAGACTCCACATTACCGTTGATCGTTCCAAACTGAAAAGCAAGTATGGCACCTATATAAAGAGTGGTCAGGCGCTGGATGAAGGCAAAAGCCTGGTGATTTACCCGGAAGGAGGCATCTACACAGAAAAGCCTCCTGCCATGGTTCGCTTTAAAGACGGTGCCTTCCGCCTCGCGATTGAAAAACAAATACCCATCGTTCCGGTCACCATTCCTAACAATTGGATAATTTTGCCTCCCGACGAGTTTCTGCTGCGGTGGGGAACAGTCTCTGTTATCTTCCATGAGCCTATTCCTACCCTAGGCATGACCCTCGCCGACGTCGATACCCTGAAGCACAGGGTGTATGATGTGATTGAAAAGGAATTGAGCCAACATGAACATTGATCGCGCTGCCCTCGACAAAATTGCACACCTCGCCCGCCTCGAGTTTGACGAACAGGACGCGCAAAAAATGATGGACGACATGACGGCCATTGTTTCCTGGGTTGAGCAATTGAACGAAGTGCCCACCGATGGCGTGGAGCCGCTCACCACCATGAGCCATGAAATCAACGCCCTCCGCGATGACGAAGTACAACCCTCGCTCGATCGCGCGGAGGCCCTGCGCCAGGCACCCCAGCACGATGGTCAGCATTTTCGCGTACCGAAAGTGCTGGAATAATTTCTATGTATAAAATCACCTTTTGGAAAGCGTGGCCATCGGTCTATCAACGGATCCTGATGGTTCTCTTTGTATTACTGGGCCTCTCGCTGGTATTGGTTGCAATCGGATTTATCAGCAACCCCTCGGCCGTGTACGGCTGGGACCAATTTCAAGAGCTGAAGAAATACCCGGTTGCCCTGCATAGCTTTTCCGCAGGCGGCAACACCTTCACGACCGAAGGCACCAACTACATTGTGTTCAACACGTGGTCTACCCAGCCATTGCAGATCAACCTGATCGCGCTCGAAATTTATTTTGTCTTCTTTGTGGTGGGCCTCTCCATCCTCAACACGCTGCTCACACTTATTCCCAGGTTCTGGTTCTATATCGGCGCCGGTGTATTGGTGGTGGCCCTCTCCACCTTTCAACTGGATCAGATTGGATTGTTCGGCCTGCACAACAACACACCGGTCATAGGCCTCGTTTGCATTCTCCTCGGCATATCCATCTATTACCAATTTTTTCAAACTACTGCATCGCTCCTTCAGCGATGGGTCGTGATAATGTTGGCTTTTATGGTCAGCGGCCTCATCATCAGATTCGGTGCACCGGCACAAGCACTTCATCACATAGCCGCCAGCACCCTGCCTGCCGGATTTATCTTCCTGCTGATCTTCATGATCAATGTGGCCCACGAAATCATCGCGGGATTTGTATCGCTGGTCGGACAAGGCACCCGCAACAGCAAGAGCCTGCAACATTTTCTGATCATCAGCGCCATCTACCTGCTCACGTTGTGGATGACGTACCTGAACAAGATCGGGGTTACACGCCTGGGCATGGTGATCCATCCCCTGTTTATCCTCGGAGCCTCCACCATCCTCGGAATCTGGGGCATGCGCCAGCGCGAACCGCAATACGACAATATTATTCCAGCCAATCCGTACGGCGTCTATTTTATTATCGGCCTGGCCCTGATGGCTACAGGTCTTATGGGCTACCTCACCGGCGCATCCCAGGACATCGCCTTGCTGTCCGTGAATGATCTGATTCTCTACACCCACATCGCATACGGAACGATTTTCTTTTTATACATCATTTCCAACTTCATGGGGATGCTGCGGTCCAACCTGCCGGTGTATAAAGTAATGTACAAGCCCACCCTGATGCCGTACTTTTCGTATCGTTTAGGTGCTTTGATTTTCACCATTGCCCTGGTGGCCTACAACCGCTGGATGGTGCCAGTGAATCACTTCACCTCTGCCGTGTTCACCGCATTCGGCGATGTTTATCAATACCATGATGACGGCCAAAAAGCCATTACCTACTACAAGCGCGCCAACGGATACGGCCCCTACAACCACCACGCCTCAACAGCATTGGGCGACTGGGAAGGAAAGTTTTTCAACACGACCGACCAGCAACAATACTACCAGCAGGCCAACAGTTACCTGCCAACTGCATACACGGCGGTGAATGCAGCCCGCACGCGAACCAACAAACTGGAAGAAATTTTCATCCTGCAGGATGCGTTGAGAAAAAATCCCGGCTCTGGCATTTTGAATAACAACCTCGGTGTTGCGTACTCCCGTCTGGGCCTCGCCGACTCCGCACAACGCTACCTCCTAAAAGCCGGAAGAGAAAGCACGACGAAGGAAAGCGCCGACCTGAACCTCGTTGCCTTGATGGCAGTACAATCGGTTAATCAGGCGCCTGACTCCCTGATTACCATACTGAATGATCAATCCCCGGCCGTCCTGGCCAACCTGCTGGCCATGGCCAATCAACAAGGTCGAAGAACAAACCTCAACGTTTGGCTGCCTAAAGATTCAACACTGAATCTTTTTACCGCGACCATGATGGGCAACTACCTCACGAATAACATCCTCCAACCGGATACCAGTTTCCTCAATGCCAGCATCGCCATCGCACGCCTGCCCCGCAACCAGGGCTTCAAAGAGATTATTCTTGCGCCGGCCGCTCACGTCTGCTATGCCCATGGCAACATCCGTCTGGCTTTCGAACTACTGCAGGAGGCTACCGTTGGCGGCAATGCCGGTGAACACCAAACAACCCTCGGTCTGTGGGCCCTTGAGCTGGGCAAACCTGATGTTGCCATCACCTACCTGCATGCGGCTGTGACCGCTCATTTTCCCAACGCTTCATTTCCTTATGCAATAGCCTTGGCTGAACAGGGTAAAATAAATGAAGCCATCGTGGCCCTTGATTCTTTGTCCGCACGAAGAGATTCTGTGTTGACCCAACAGGTGGAAAAGTATAAACGGGTGTTGGCCGGACCCGAGTCCTGGTTCTCCGGCTTCTCCGACGAAGAGAAGTATTTATACCTTCACTATCGTGTGGCGCTCGCCGACTCGGTTGAGTTTGATCGCAAGCGTATGCAGATCGCCGGCGATGATTTCAAAATCAATGCACTCACTGACCGCGCCATGAAATTGCTTCGCATCGATGAGCCCGCACTGGCATGGTCCGTATTCAAAAAGGTCAGTGGCATGCGCCCGTCCGGCGAATCACGCCTCATGGAGGTTCGGCTTCTTGAACTCAGGCTGCTGGCCGCACGCGGCAAAATCAATTTACTGACCGAACGCAGGAAGGACATTCAATCCGGACCCTATATCCGCTCAATATCAGACTACTATGAAGGCCTCGAATTCGCCAGTCGTGGTGATACCGTTGAAGCAGCCCAACGCCTTCGAACGGTGGCGCTGCAAAATCCTTATTTCGATGAGGCCGTTGCAACTGCTGCCGGATATCTTCATGCGCATCATGCGTCCGATCAACAGGTATACCAGATATTGGCAGAAGCCCTGCAGGTGAATGCTGCGTCACCCGCCATCCTCAAAGCCTATATCCCGGTTGCGCTCTCCCGCGGTTACGATACCTACGCATCCAGCGCGCTCACCACGCTCAAAGGCCTGATTTCGCCGGCTTCCTTCCGCCGCTATGTGCTGGAAAATCACCTCGAAGCACTGCCGCTTCAATGAGCGGTATTCTTTACCTTTGCCCACCTTTAAATCCTTCATCGATCACGTATGGAATTACAATTCGTTCCCCTCAATCACGTTCACGAAGCGCTTGGCGCTAAAATGGTTCCCTTTGCCGGATTCAACATGCCGGTGCGTTACTCTTCCGACCTCGAAGAACACATGACGGTGCGCAATGGCGTGGGCGTCTTTGATGTTTCACACATGGGGGAGTTTACATTCAAAGGTCCGAATGCCCTGGACCTGATTCAACGGGTGACGAGCAACGACGCCAGCAAAATGATCGATGGCCAGGCGCAGTACTCCTGTCTGCCCAACAAGACCGGAGGCATCGTGGATGACATCACCGTATACAAGATCAAAGAAAATGACTACATGCTGGTGGTAAATGCCTCCAACATCGAAAAAGACTGGAACTGGATCAGCTCCTTCAACACCAAGGGAGTAGATATGAAGAACATCTCTGCCGATACATGCCTCTTCGCCGTGCAGGGACCCAAGGCAACCGAAGTTCTTCAGAAACTTACCCCTGTTGACCTCAACGCTATTCCTTACTATCACTTTGGCATTGGCAAGTTTGCCGGATGTGAAAACATCCTCATGTGTAAAATGGGATACACGGGTGCCGGTGGCTTTGAAGTGTATTGTCCGAAATCAGAAGGTGAAAAACTCTGGAACGCCATCTTCGCCGCTGGAAAAGAATTTGATATCAAACCCATCGGTCTCGGTGCGCGCGATACCCTGCGCCTGGAAATGGGATTCTGTTTATACGGTAATGATATTGACGATACTACTTCTCCCCTCGAGGCCGGACTCGGTTGGGTAACTAAATTCACCAAAGAGTTTACCAACAGCGCGGCACTGGCAAAACAAAAAGAAGCCGGTGTTACCCGTAAACTCGTTGGATTCAAAATGATTGACAAAGGCATTCCCCGTCATGACTATCCGTTGGTAGATGCCGCAGGACAAACAATCGGAAAGGTCACCAGCGGAACCATTTCACCGGTACTGGGCATCGGTATCGGATTGGGTTATGTCACCATCGCAAACAGCAAGCCCGGTTCAGAAATTTTCGTCAGCGTGCGGGGCAAGAACCTCAAGGCGGAAGTGACCAAGTTGCCGTTCCTGCCCAAATGAAACTTGCGGTAGTCGTACTGCTGCTGATCCTCGCTCAGGTAACCTTCGCCCAACCCGACGGTGACCTGAACAACAAGGGCGTAGCCCTCATGGAGCAGGAGAAGTATGCTGAGGCACTGCCCTATTTTGAAAAACTCGTTTCGCGGAATCCGGGCAGCACATTATACCGGTATAACCGCGCCATCACACAGACGAACCTGAAAAACTACCAGGCGGCGCTTCAGGACTATATCGAACTCACCCGGGCTGTTCCTGATGAAGCCGAGTACTTCTTCCAGGCGGGCAGTCTCTTTGAAAAACTGGATAGTTCAAAGCTGGCAGAATCATATTACACCAGGGCCATTGCAATCGACGGCGAGAACTTTCAGTTCTTCTTTCAGCGGGGCACGTTTTACCTCAAACTGAATATTTACAATAGGGCCCTCACCGATTTCAACCGTGCACTGGTCCTGAATCCGGAACACGACAACTCCCTGCACAACCGCGGGATTGCGAATTTTAAAATGGGATTTAAAGAAAGAGCATGTGATGACTGGTGCCGGTCGTACCGATTGGGAAACGAGGTGTCATTATCCCACATCACCAAGAACTGCAAGAACATTTCAACCTGTCTGCCTTCCAAATGAAAACCATCGACGTTTGCCTGAGTCCCGAACTGATGCACCTCTACAAGGTGGAAGACCGCACCGTGGTGGTGGTGGATATTTTCAGGGCCACCTCCTGTATGGTAACAGCCTTTGCCCACGGCGTGGAGAGCATCACACCGTTTGCCAACCTGGATGCCTGCCGTATGATGAAAAGCAAAGGCTACATCACGTCCGGTGAGCGGGATGGGAAAAAAGTGGATGGATTCGACAAGGGCAATTCACCGTTTGAATATATGGGTACGGATGTAGCCCACAAGAAAATTGCATTCACCACCACCAATGGAACCCAGGCCATCGAGAAAGCCAAAGGGGCCAAACGCATTATCGTTGGTTCGTTCCTCAACCTGTCGTCGGTGGTCAAGTACTTGTTGTTCGGAGAAAACAGTGTGCTGGTGGTGTGTGCCGGATGGAAAGGCAAGGTCAACCTCGAAGACACGTTGTTTGCCGGCGCCGTCGTGGACAAACTCATTAATCATATTGAGCCCGACTGCGACGCTCCGCTGGCGGCCCAGCGCCTCTACAACATGGCGAAGAATGACATGGTCGGTTTCCTTTCCGACTCCTCACACGTCAAGCGCCTCGCCCGCCTCGATATTCACCAGGACATTGAGCATTGCCTCACGGTGGATAAGTATCAGATTGTGCCGTGTTTGGTGCAGGGGGTACTTAATGCTTGAGTAGTAAGTACTTAGTAGTAAGTATTGAGTACCTTGTACTTGATACTTAATACTCAATACTAAGTACTAACTCTTAGTCCGCGCAAAGGCACGAACCGGGAAAGTCCCCACGCCTTTAAACTTTGGCGGGACAGCGCTGAAGATAAATTCTTGGTCGGGCAAGGATCCAAGGTTACACAAATGCTCGACGATGAGGATCTCGGCTCCGAGCAAGGTAGTATGAACGGGTCTGCTCCTGCCTGCCGTGTTGTCGATGTTGTGTGAGTCGATGCCCACCAGGGTTGCTTTGTTGTCGCGGAGCCAGATGGCAGCTCCTTCCGTGAGGTAAGGATGGTTTTCGTAGTAGAGCTCGGTGTTCCAATGCACATCCCATCCCGTGTGGATCAGTACCGCCTTGCCGGCGACATTGTATTTCTTTATATGTTCTTCCGTCACCGCCATGGCATGGGTGTAGGGCACACGAATAACAATCGCATCCAGGTCCGCAAATCTCTCCACTCCTACTTCAGACATATCCTTGCCATGTTCGAAGCGGTGAAACGGACAGTCGACATACGTGCCGGTATTGGTCACCATATCAATTCGTCCGATCTGAAAGCTCGTGCCCGGCGCGTAGATCTTCGCCGCATCCTCGCGACTCAGGTAGTCACAGATGATCGGCGCGGGAAGTCCCTTGAAGGTGATGAGACCGTTCATGATGGTGTGGCTGAGGTCGATGAGCATGAGGAAGTAGGGGTTAGATCTTAGGTGGGAAGGGATGGGGATTAGGGATTAGGGGAATGGGTTGGGTGAATGAAGGTACGGAAGTGTGGGGGGATTTCATGGAGTGGGTTTTTTTGCCGCGGAGACGCAGAGGCGCGGAGGATGACGGGATTTTGTAAATTGAACACTACCCCACCGCTAGAAAGGCATTTCCACAATCATCTAACCACAACAGTTATGAACAGGATTGATTTTCTTAAGACGGGAGCGCTGACCGGGATCGCGGCAGTTGCTGGCGCGGGCAATGCATTTGCCGAAAGCCTGACCGACAACAGTATTGACAAGTTGGTGGACGCCAATGGCAATTTTGTTCAGCAGGCGCTGCCGTATTCAGAAAATTTCCTGGAACCGTACATGGACAGTGAGACCCTGCACCTGCACTACACCTTTCACCATGGCAGTGCGACCAAGGCGGCCAACACCGACCTGAAGAAGATCAGGGAAGCCATGGACAGCAACAACCTTGAGACAGTTGACTACTGGACCAAAAAACTCTCCTATCATTTATCCTCACACATCCTGCACTCCATCTTTTGGACAAACCTGACCAACAAACCCACGACACCAACCGGCGACCTGTTGAAGCGCATCGAGAATGACTTTGGGAGTTACGACAAACTCAAAGCGTATCTGGCGCAAACCTCAAAAAATGTGGACGGCAATGGCTGGGGGATATTGGGCTATCAGCCGTACACCGACAAACTGACCATCCTGCAATGCGAGAACCACGAAAAACTTACCCAATGGGGTGTTATTCCTTTGCTGGTCATTGATGTCTGGGAGCACTCCTACTACCTGAAGTACAAGAACAAACGGGGTGACTTTGTGGATGCGTTGTTCAACATCATCAATTGGGATAATTCGGCGCAGCGACTTGATGAGGCAATAGGACTTCATAAATAGAACAAGGTCACGTATGCTGTCGTTCAAACTTACATTAATATAGAATCAATGGGACTTTTTGACCTCCTCAAAAGATCACCCGCAACCAATGACCCGTATAAGGACACGTCAACCAATCTGGTTTACAACCTCTTATTTTGTGACAACATCGAATTATACAAAGTCTCTGCACAGAATGGTTATACCTACCCTTTTGACATACTGTTTTCTAAGACAAGTACTATAGCTGACTATCAGCAGGTAATTGACGACGCTACCGCAGACACACGATCAAAGGTGCTAGCCTATAACCAACAACGCACCAAAGGGCATATACCGGAAAAAATAGAGCTTTTAGGAGTAATCATTGAAGTAGGGCTTGATGATGGACTCGACGTACTTGCTTCATTCCATGACGGAACAGCCCGCTACATAAATCAATCAGGAAAAATAGTCATATGGGAAGCGGCTGACGAAACTTCGATAAAACTTACACAGAACCTGTTTGAGAAGGGTCGGGAAATAATCAAACACATTGGTCCATGGGACAAAGCCAGGAGACCATACCCCAGGAAAGGCACTGCACGGATAACATTTCTCGTTTCGAACGGGCTATACTTTGGAGAGGGAGCAATGGGCGTTCTTTTTAATGACCCGATGGCGGGCGGCGCATTAGAAAGTGGTACCGCATTAATGCAATATCTCACCGAAAGAGCCACGTAGGCTCATTTAACCATAATTGTTTCCAATGAATTCAAACCCGAAAGAAACCCTCAAAGGAATTCTCAGCATAGTCCTCGGACTTGCGCTTATTCTGATCCCCTATTCCCTGCTGATCGGCTGGAATGGCCAGACCGTGATCTTGTTCTGGTTTATTTTTATTCCAGCACTGGCCATCTACCTGCCAACCAAGACCTCCAAAAACCGAACTCATTTCATCGAGTCGCTTGCCGGATTGGGACTTTTCTATGCCTTCATGGTATTCATGATTTACCAGCAATACCAAACCGACTACTTCCTGGTGATGATAATCAGTTGCTTGGTAAACCTCATTCTGGTTGGGGTCATTTCGAAGGCCAGAAAGCAGGGGGTACAATCATTGTCGTAATTTGCCTAGATCGAAAATGTTGCGGGGAATATTAGCAGGATTAATTGCTTATGCGATTTTCGGTAAGGTTGGGCTGTACCTGCTCCAGGTTTGCTGGAGTGATTATGACTTGCACAGTATTGATAAATCCTTTACTGTACCCATGTTGGTGACCAGGCTGCTTGTTGGAAACATTGCCTCCATAGTCACGGGAGTTTTCGCAACGAAAATGGGAGACAACAAGGGAAAAAGTGCCTGGGTTGTGGGGATACTGGTATTCATTGGAGCAGTCTATGTCCATTTTATGACAATCACATGGACGGAATACCCGCTTTGGTATCACCTCACCTATGTTGTTCCAATCGTTCCAGTAACAGGACTTAGCGGCTTCCTAGCGCGGAAGTGATTTAATTTGGTGATACCACTTAAGGGGTATTCGCCACCCCCACATTAAGTTTGGATTACTTGTAAATTGAAGGAAAATAAGGAGGTTTATGAGAATGAAGTCACCTAAACACAGACCTTGGTAGCAATAGGGCCCCGACAAATTTGTGTTTCAAAAAAAACGGACGACAAATTTCTAACACAGATTTCCCACGGGGACAAGTGAACGGCTTCGCAGACAACTTGGACTTGAAAAAATTTAAACCTGGGACAGATTAAAGAATAACACAATCGACCCTTCGCATTTTTTAAGAGGAGTCAACCTCCGGATTGCCGCGCGCTTTTGGCACATGCCATAGCCGCACTTCCCCCGCGACACCAAAGCTATGGCAAGAGCCAACCCCAGGCTTTTTAAATCATGAGATTATAATTAGATTTAAAAAAAGTTATTAACAATGGGGATTGATTGGAATTTTACTAATACAGGCACACGACACTCATCACATTCTTTTCATACGTATCCGGCTATGCTAGTTCCTCAAATCGCAGAAGAACTCATCAAGGAGTATGGCAAAAAATCAAAACTATTGTTTGATCCATTTTGTGGTACCGGAACAACACTGGTAGAGGCGAACATAAAAGGAATTAATGCAATAGGAACAGATTTAAACCCTCTAGCAAGATTAATATCCAAGGTAAAAACTACAGTTATTCGCCAGCAAACTATCGATCTCTATCTTAAGGATTTTTACGACCACCTTTTCAATTATCGATATGGGTTTTTAAAAAAGGATTCCGTAACACTTCCAAAGTTTAGCAATATTAATTTCTGGTTTTCAAGAACAGTAACATCTGACCTGGCTGTTATTAAAGCCTATATCGACAATCTTAAAGAAGAAAGTATAAAAGATTTTTTTAAAGTAGCATTTAGCCAAACGATCAGAGATACCTCGTGGACACGCAAGAACGAATTCAAGCTATACAAAATGGATAGCGAAAAGATAAAGACATTCAAACCGGATGTCTTCTCTATTTTTGAAAACACGCTTGCAAGAAATCGAAGCGGTTTGATCGAGTTTGCTGCAAAAAAAATGAATAATGCATGGAGTAAAGTTTCTGAATTCGATACAACGCATCCGATTACATCAAAATTTGCTAAACCAAACTCTGTTGATATTGTTGTTACCTCGCCTCCATATGGAGATTCACAAACTACCGTGGCATATGGGCAATTCTCTAGATTGACAAATCAATGGCTTGGAAATTTTGAAGCATACAATCTTGATTCACAATTAATGGGAGGTAAAAAGGCCCCTGAAATCATAAAGTTTACAAATCAGTCCCTTAATAATTGCATCACTAGGCTAAGCCAAATTGACCATTCCAGGTGCAGAGACGTTGTGTCCTTTTACAAAGACTATCAAAACTCGATTGAAAACGTTGCCAAAGTAGTCAAGCATAGAGGAACGGTTTGTTACGTTGTAAGTAATAGATGTGTTAAGGGAATCACGTTGAAGACAGATTCAATAACTCGTAGCTTTTTTGAGAGATCAGGTTTCAAGCACGTAGAGACAATTGAAAGAAAAATATCAAATAAACGAATGCCAAGAAAAAATAGCCCGAATGGAGTAACGGGAGAAACCAAAAATTTAATGAATAAGGAATACATAGTCGTTATGAGAAAGAAGTAAGAGCTTGACTTAAGACGCATGTAAAGTATATGGCATACACTTATACAAAGGAACAAGAGAAAGCAATTAATTGTCTCGATGATAATTTGCAGATTATTGCATGCGCAGGGTCAGGGAAAACGGAAGTAATATCCAGAAGAATCATTAATCTGTTAAAGGAAAAAAAAGCAACACCCGACAACATCATAGCTTTTACCTATACTGAAAAAGCTGCAGGAGAGCTCAAGAACAGGATTTATGAAATGGTTAAAAATGAGCTCGATGGTTTGAAAGGAATGGCAGAAATGTACATTGGAACGATTCATGGCTGGTGCTTTAAAATGCTTCAGAAGCATCATTATGACTACCAGAAATATGAAGTTCTAGATGAGATTAGACTTAAGCTATTCGTTGATCGAAATTTTAGAACAATCGGGATGAAGGACATTTATTGGATTGACAACCCAAAGATGCCTATGAAGATGTTCATTGACACTGACAAATATATCCAGTTAATGAACATTGTTAGAGAGGCCAAGACCAAAGGAAAGGCTGTACTACCAAAGCATATTATTGAGGCAAGAACTAAATACGAAAGGACATTGATGGACAATGGCTATCTAGATTTTTCTATGATAATGACCAAGGCCAGGGAGCACCTCTTGGAAAAAGGTGAGTTTTATAAACGAGTAACGAAAAATATAAAATACCTAACTGTCGATGAGTACCAAGATATAAATCCGATTCAAGAGGATATCATCAAGATTATTTTTGAAGCTGGTGCTAATATATGCGTTGTGGGAGATGACGACCAAAACATCTATCACTGGAGAGGAAGCAACATATCGTATATCTTAAATTTCGCTAAATCATATGGCGCCTCGAAAAAAGTTAAAACTGCCACTTTAATTGAAAATTTCAGGAGTTCACGAGGAATAGTTGACGTGGCCCAAAAGGCAATCTTGAAAAATAAAGTACGATTAGATAAGGAAATGATTTCGCAGAATAATCAAGAGTATGAGCGAGATAATATCTTATTTAATGATTTCTTAACGGAGGAACAGGAAAATCTTCATATCGCTAAAACTATTAGGAATCTGCGTGGGAAGGCTTTCATAGATAAGAAAGGCGATGACGCACGTGGCCTTGACTACTCTGATTTTTGCATCCTGTTGAGAAAGTGGAGTAAGGCTGAGAAAATAATTGAAATCTTTGATAGAGAAGGGATACCATACATAACCGGTGGCGTTAATAAGCTTTTCGAAACAAAGGAGGTAAAAGCCTCATTGGCAATTTTTGAATTCCTTAATGGCGATGTTAATAAAAAGGAGCTACTTAAGCTATGGTTGGACGTTTCGCCCAATATAGCCAAATCAAAAATTGAATCTGCTATTGAGAAGTTAAAGGAAAAACAACCAATAAAAGATGAAACCTATTATTTTGAGTTCATCCTACAAAAGATTTTCTGGGAGTTTTTAGATGATGCGGAGATACGTGAAGAGACGTTTTCCAACGCGATTGAGAAACATGAAAATACCTTTGGTGAAATAAAACTCTACAACCTCGGGAAATTTAGTCAGGTAATAAATGACTTTGAAACAATTAACTTTAAGACAGGGAACACTCCCTATTATCTCTTTACTTTCTTAAATTTTATTCGGCACGCAGCAATTGACTACTACCCTGAAGGCTGGATCAATAGCACATACAAGACACCGAATGCAGTGCAAATTATTACGATCCACCAGGCGAAAGGATTGGAATTTCCCGTTGTCTTTATCCCTGGTATGAACCGCAATTATTTCCCGGCAAAAAAGATGGGCGGAGTTTCGGAATGGAAATTCTTGGATGAGAACATTATCGAGGGTGCTGACAGATACCGAGGAAATGATGAAAACAATGAAGGTGAGCGAAGACTATTTTATGTTGCGATAACTAGATCTAAAAAGTATTTATTTATTTCTCGAGCTCCCCACCACTCAAATAGGCTGTATCAGAAGCCTTCTGATTTTTTAGACGAGATCAATGAATCTAAATATATTATTAGTGCAAAAAATGAAACTTACAAAAGCCTAAATTCACTTGATCCTACCCCAAAAGACTCGACAAACAACATTGAATTGAGTTTCTCGATATTGAAAGATTTCTTTCAGTGTTCCTATAGATTTGAATTAAACTCCATTTATGGATTTGCGCCACCACTAAGTCCGTTTATGGGATTTGGGCAAACCATTCATAACTCTCTGGCGGAAATTCATAAGCGAAGTTATGATGGTAACGACATCGAAGAAACGGATACAGAAGAGATAGTGAAACGGCATGAAAATTTGCCTTATGCTCCTCCAAAAGCAAAAGGAGACATGGAAAAAAGCATACGGAACTTAGTTTCAAACTACATTAAGGACAATAAGAAGGAGTTTAAAAATATTGAGTTTGTTGAAAAGGATATCCAGCTAAATCTTGAAGATGGAATTTTTGTTTCGGGTAAGATTGATCTAATAAAAAAAACGGCTTTTGAGGGAAATCTAGAAACAACAATTATTGAATTCAAATCTAAACTTCAGTCTCAGGAAAACGAAATCACAAAAGATCAATTGTATTTATATGGATTGGGGCATAAAGAACTAACAGGGACGAAAGCAGATTTTATAAATATTTATGTCCTTGATCCAAGGGATGGCAGCAAAGGCTTTTACGAAAAGCTAGAAGATGAACATCTCGTATTAATTCAAGATAAGATAAAGGAGGTTGTTAATAAGATTCGTAGAAAGGATTTCAAAAGAATAACCACTTGGGATATATGCAAGAATTGCGATCAACGACTACTTTGCAGTGGATACAAGAAATCTAAACCAGCTGGCAAGAAATGAACACGCTGATTCATGAGATTCCTTCACTAGAAAAGAGTCCAGAAGATGTCTACGTAATTCATGCATGTTTTACAAAGACTGATAATACAAATCATTTCTCACAAAGAGTTGTTTGTATTTACGTACAAAACCTAAACGGATCCTATAGTGAGAAATTCTCTATCGAGAAGTACGCATCAAAGAGCAATATTTCAATTGACGATATCGAGGACTGGTATGATGATTTAGAAATATATGTACTTGACGACTTTAACTCTTTTTTGAAAGGGAGCGCTAATTCTATATATATATATTGGCTTGATGAGGGTCAAGAGCTGGTATTGGATATTTTAAAAACGCGGTTCGATGAACTAAATAAAGGAAATACAACGAAGACGTTTCATATAATTCCCCCCTCAAATCGAAAAAGCATTCAATACCTAATTAAACAAATTTCAGATGACGAAACACCAAATGATTTAAAACTATTCATTAAATCCCACAATAACGACCAACTCATTGCCGGCTATTTGAATAATGGCGAGGAGTCCAATTGTTTTGCAAAAAAAGAATTTACAAGAATTGGAACTTCAATCGTTTCTAAAGTGTCTTTTTTTACTAAGTTAATAAATAGCTATTCAAAGAAGAGTGTCGGCACTACAAACTTTGCTCCCATTGATTTACAAACCATGCGACTTATAGATATTTTGAAAAATTTGAATCTTAAATCATGGTTGTTTCTATTCGGGTTAATAGGATTAGGTTATGGTGCTGGGTATGCCATAACAGTATTTCAAAAGGGGAAAGAAATAGAATCATTCAAAAGTAAAGTAACTCAGATAGAGCAAGATCTTGAAGCGAAATCTATTGAGCTTGAAAGAAGCAATTTGCAATTCGGGGATAGTGTCAATGCGTTAAACACCAAAATAACAACTTTGAGAAAAAAGTTAGAGCATAAGAACGATTCCATCCATAGCGAACAAAAAGTGGATTTAAAAGCACGCGAGAAGAAATGAGTTAAATTGGTAACCACACACATGCACACATGCCAAAGTCGCACAAACCCAGCACACATTCAAAGCTTTAGCAAGAGTGCCACCCATCGCGCCACGCGGACAAAATAGTAAGAGTTTCGTGTAAACCTAAAATGTAGTGTAACGGTTGCCCCGCCCACGGACTTAAGTTTCACAAAACAATTCGGTTGACTTTTGACAAAATAACTCTGGGTATTAATCATGACAACAAAGAAATATTCATTTCGTGAAGTAGCCATAAAAATCCTAGAGAGGTTTTCAGAGCCTAAGACTGCAAAGGAGATAACCTACTTGGCAATTGAAGAAGGACTTCTTGAGACTACAGGTGCGACACCTGAAGCAACAATGGCGGCTCAAATCTATCTCGACATAAATAACAACAAAGGGACTTCTTTTAGAAAAGTTGGTCGTGGACTATTTACCCTGAAAACAAAAACTGAAGACCCTAGTTCACCTCATGTTATTATTTACAATCAAAATGAGTTGACCAAAAAGGACTTAATGGAAAGGCTATTGATAATGGACCCTTTTCAATTTGAATTCCTTGTGGCTGACTTATTGCAAAAGATTGGATATGAAAATGTTTTCGTTACAAAACGAAGCGGAGACAAAGGAATTGACATTACGGCAAATCTTACAGTTGGTGGTGTAACTAATGTCAAGACTGTTGTTCAAGTTAAACGCTACAGCCACGGAAATAAAATTGATGGAAAGATTATAGCACAATTAAGAGGAAGTGCTGAAGTAGACCAAAGAGGACTGGTAATAACAACTTCTGAATTTCAGAAAAGTGCCGTTGAGGAGTCCAACGCACCAAACAAAATGCCTGTCTCACTAGTTAACGGTGACAAACTAATTGAGCTGTTGATAAAATATGGAATTGGAATCAAAAAAGACCAGCTAACAATTCTTTCAGTTGACAATCAATATTTTGAAAACGAATCTGACCCTAGTGGAAAGAAAATTGATTCAGAAAAAAGCCGTTCGATTTGGCCATTGCCCGGTGGTATTGACAAATATGTCGACACGCTCGACAAACTCTTAGAAGTTATTAAACAAGGGACAACAGACAAAGAAGGACTAATAAATTGGGTAATTAAGAATTACGAAAACGTTAAGAGTGAAAAAACAACTTGGGGTTATATAAATGTTCCCAAGAACATGGGACTAATTAGTTTCAAGGACGGAAAATGTAATTTAACAGAAGAGGGAGAGCAGTACCTGGGCACAAAAGATTTGAATTTCCTCTATGAGACAATCTCGAAGAACATACTAGCATTTGACGATATCTATCAATACTTAAAGACTGTAAAAGAGCCTCAGAATGAAGAACAGATTCTTGATTATCTCAAAGATAACTTTGACATTGAGTGGAGTACTTTTGCACAAGTAAATTTCAGACTACTTTGGCTTGAGAATTTAAAGAAAATCAAAAATACAGACCAAGGATACACAGTTTGAGAATACAACTGCACCCAACAAAAACTTTCACAAAAAGTACGCTGAACCCGGTTCGCTACCTCACATAATTCCTCATTCTCCAAACGGGAATATTTCGTAGCTTAATTCCATCAAATCTTATTTCATGAAAAACCTCCTCCTCGTTGCCCTGGCGCTGGGTACCATTTCCTCCTTCGCCATCAATACCACCGATACCCGCCTGCTCAACCAGCCGGCTGTGTCCGCCCAAAACATTGCATTCATCTATGCCGAAGACCTCTGGGTGGCTAACCTGGATGGATCCAATCCCCG
>DAOMGC010000017.1:0-55790 GCA_035430125.1 Cyclobacteriaceae bacterium
TCTTGGTCGGAAATATCCGGGCCACTTTCTCGGTAAGAATGGAGTTGGTTTGCACATCGATGATTAACGCAGTAATCAGCCAGAGCAAGGCTACGGCGACAATGCCCGCCAGGAAAGACTTGCCAGATGATTCTCCGAACAAATACCCTCCCGCGAACGCGCCCAGAACCAGGGTCCACCAGGGTAAGAAATACTGAAGGACAAGACAAAGTAAGATTGTTATTCCGATTTGTTTGATGAAGTTCATTGCGCAGGAGTTAATTGGGTGATAGAAAATTGAACAGCGCCAAGCTGCTCCGGTGATTGCACAAAATGCATATTGAAATACTGTGCTTTGGTCCACGGTTCCAACATGTTGTTGTAATACGGATTTCCCGGATTGCCGCTTTGTCCGCCGGGATAAACACCCCAGGCTTTCAATCCGGATTTCTCCAGGCTCACCACCATCCGCCACGAAGGACCATGGGTTCTGGAGTGAGCGTTGACAATGTCGTGATTGCCGCCGTGAATGATGTGATAGCTAAGTGCTTCCTGCCGCAGCAGGTGTCCGACAAACCCATCTTTAAATACTCCCCACGTCGGCGCAGTTGATTTCTTTTTTTTCCATTCTTCGATGGCCACAACACCTTTGGAGAACGCTTTCTGTACTACTTCTGCTGCGGTTTCTTTTTCAGCCGTAGACAAAATGTCGAAGAACGATAAGGAAGGATAATGCTTCAGCAGGTAGATGGTATTGAAGGTGGTGGGCCTGCGCATGGCCACGTGCGCACTATCCATTTCATCCCATATTAACGGCATCAGTTCATCCCACCAGGCTTCGTAATAGGAGGCACCTTCTGAATCGATATTGTTGTAGTAGTCCCATGAGGACAGGACATCGAGTGCGGTTTGTTCTGTGTCACTTAATTTCGCCTTGTCCAGATAACTGATAAATAGCGGGAGGCTTTCTGCTGCTTTCAGGTTGTAGTTATCGTTCTGCAGGTTCATCATGTCTTTCACGGTGGCTTTCGTGAGTCCGGACAAGACTGTATTGATTCGCCGGTTGCGGTAAGCCTCGAACGACATGCCTCCTACATAGTAAGGGTATGTCGAGTCAACGGGATATTGGTTAGCCGAGCTCACAAACCCTCGAGTCGGATTCTTATACATCACATTTTGTTCGTTGGGGATGTAGGCTTTCCACTCGGTGCTGGTGGTGGTGCCATCGAGGATAAACTTCCCTTCAAGGTTTCTGCGTACCGGATATTTGCCCTGGATGCGCATAGCGATATCTCCGGAGACAGATGCAAATACAAAATTCTGTGCCGGGCTTGCGTAGTGGTCCAGTGCAGCCATATAGTCAGCGTGGTTCTTGCCGCGGTTGAGTTTATAGAAGGTCATTATCTCCTCGGAAGGTTCGTGGGCTATCCAACGGAATGCAAAGTGAGCAGATTCACTTTCCTGGTGAAAGCTTTCGTCAAACACCACCGGACCGTGATGGGTATAGGTGATGGTATCGTAAAAGGGTTCACCGTTCTTCACCGTGAACTTTTCAACCACTTTGGTGGCCTGTTTCCACGCGCCATCACTCAGATATTCTTTCTTGCTGGCATCCTTGAATTGAATCTTGTACCAATCTACCAGATCACGCTGGGCATTGGTGACACCCCAGGAGATCGAGTCATTGAATCCGCTGATTACTGCAGGGGAACCAGGTAACGACGCACCCATCGTATTTACGCCGGGCGCATTGAGATGAATGATGTACCAGATGGAAGGCAGGCTCAGTTGCAGGTGAGGGTCGTTGCTTAGCAGGGGAGAACCCGTTGCTGTGCGACTGCCGCTTACTGCCCAGTTGTTGCTGCCCACGTCGGGCGGAGACTTTTCAGTGGGTGCTAGGGAGACCAGTTCTTTGGGCAAAGCCAACGGCACTGAGTCCATTCGGGCTGGCTTGAACTTCCAATTGCCTGCGTTATCGACAATCGGGTCGCCCACCTTTTCGTGGTCCGGGTAAAGCAGGGCGATCATGTCTTTACCGAACAAGGACAATGCATTGGTCATTTCCAGATCTTTTTCACCCATGTTGAGCGTTTGGGCCATGCTTTTCAACAAGAGTGCGCATTTGATTCCCGACCAGGGTTCCGGGGAGTAGTCGAGCAGTTTATATTCGAACGGATAATCTTCGTACGATAATGTACTGATGTAGGCATTGATTCCTTTTGAGTAGCTATCAACCATGGCTTTGCTCACCGGGTTGCTCTCCATGCTCTTGATGGCGTTTTGAGCTGCGGTGACCATACCCAGGCGTCGTTGGCGGCGGTCATAGTCAAGGGCTGCTTTCCCGATTATCTCAGAAATCCGTCCTGCGGCGGCATGGGTCTGGAACTCCATTTGCCAGAGGCGGTCGGTAGCAGTGATATAGCCTTGGGTAAAATACAGGTCGTTGTCGTTTGAAGCAAATACATGTGGAATACCAATGGAGTCGTTTATAACACTCACTTTGTTCGAAAGACCAGGGATGGAAAGGGTGTTGTCACCGGGTTCTTTCACTTCAGCGTTTTGCCAAAATCCATGGAACGGATCGAGGAATTTGCCCAAGGGTGGGATTGGTGAGCCAAAGTTCCAACCTCGGTTGAGAATAAAAATCATTAGCACGGTAATGATAAATGATGCAGTGGTCTTGAACAGCTTCATGGAATAGACTATTAATTGTTTAATTTTCGGAATATTAATTGACTTTTAAGCAGCCTGCCTGCAGAATGTTTTTCCGGGATGAAGGAATCGGGAAATTTGAACCTATTGGCTCCACGCAAGTGGTTTGTATTCTATACCAAGAGCAGACAAGAAAAGAAGGTAAAGGAGATATTGGATCGTCGCGGGTTTGATGTATTTCTACCTTTGCAAAAAGTTATTCGACAATGGAGTGACCGTAAGAAAAAGGTAGAGGTCCCGTTGTTCAATTCCTATTTGTTTGTTGCAGTACCTGAGCATAAGATTGAGGAGGTTCTTCAGGTGCCTGGCGTGGCGTGGTTGATCAGGCACAACGGTCGCCCTGCAGAATTGCATCCAGCTGAATATGCTACCATTCTGAGATTTCTGGAAACCGGACTTCTGCTTGAAACCGGACCCGCAGAAGAATTCGAACTAGGTGAAAGGGTAGTGGTGCTGGATGGCCCCTTAAAAGGCCAGGAAGGCTTTTTGTATGGCCGAAATAAGGGCAAATTCACTGTAGTATTGGCTGGACTAGGCCAATCTATTAAACTGGAAATCAACGGATTAATCATTGGAAAGTCGAAATCCGCTTAAATTGAGGTTACCGCACCTCTCGTTTCCGTATATTGAGTAGAATTTCTACTCTAACCCTGAAGTCGCCATATCGTGCTTGATTCCCTAATTACCTCCAAGACCAGGGTCAAGATGCTGTTGAAGTTCTTTTCAAACAGCAGTTCTCAGGCATACCTCAGGGAAATGGCGAAAGAATTCGGTGAATCCACGAATGCGATCCGGTGTGAACTCAATAACCTTACGGAGGCCGGGTACCTGGTTACAGAAGAAAAGGGGCGCTCTATTTATTATAGCGCCAATCAGAAACACCCACTTTACAACGAAATTAAAACCTTGATACATAAGTATTTAGGTATAGACCGGATTATTGATGATGTAATCAATAAGATGATCACCAGACTCGGCGAGCTCAGGTTGGCTTTTATCACGGGTGACTACGCAGAAGGCCGGGATAGCGGCATTGTTGACCTGGTGATTGTAGGAGAAATCGATGAGGCCTACTTCAAGCAATGTGTTGAGAAGGTTGAAAAATTGATCAACCGCCGCATAAGGTCCCTGGTGCTGTCGGAATCCGAATTTGAGCGAAACAGAGCATCGCTTAATCCGGACAAGGCCTTGTGGTTGTGGAGGGCTGAGTAGAACAGGGCGTCATAGCCCTTTGAAGTGAGTCTGCTCACCCTGGATATGGGACTGAGGAGGCGAAGCTGTGCCTTGCAGTAGCTTCAAATGACCTCCGAACAGAAAAGTTTACTAATTTTCGAGATTATAGAAGCCCAAACCTGATGCATTGTAGAAAACTGTCATTGTACATCAAGCATTGCTGCACCAACCTGATCATCGTGGCTGTGTTGTCAGGTACCTTGTTTTCCTGTGTGACCAACCGGAAATACCAGTTGATGCAGAAGGGTGATGTGAACCAGTCAAATCTGAAGACCGATACGGTCTTGCGGAAGTACCAACCTGAACAATTTCAGTATCGCCTTCAAACCAATGATATAGTGTCTGTACGCTTTGAGAGTGTTACACCGAAGGAATTTGATTTCCTCTCCAATCAGTCCAATCAAAACAATATTGGGGGTCAGATTGCCGGGGTGTTATTGCTGGGAGATCTTATTGATGAGAACGGAGAAATACCTTTTCCGGTAGTGGGCAAAGTAAAAATTGGCGGACTCACTGTCTTTAAAGCACAAGACACCCTGCAGATGATTGCCAACCGTTATCTGGAGTCGCCAATTGTCAAGGTTCGTCTCTTAAACTACCGAGCTACCTTTCTGGGCGAGGTGAATAAAGAAGGAGTGGTTGCTTTGCAGTTTAACCGGGTAACCATGCTGGAAGCACTGGGTCACGCTGGTGGACTTACCGACCTGGCTGATAAGACGAACATTAAACTCATTCGGCAGAAGGGCAACTCGGTGGAAGTGGTTTACCTTAACCTCCTCGATGAGAACTTTGTTAATTCTCCGTATTACTATATCTACCAGAATGATATTTTGGTGGTACCGGCCTTGAAACAGCGACCATACCGGAAGTATTTCGGACAAAACCTGGCCCTTGTGCTCTCCTCATTCTCTATACTTCTGCTGGCTCTGAACTATACCAAATAATGGCGACACCCAACGATCTAGAGAGAACCCAGAAAAACGATTCTGAATCGGTGTTTCAGATACTGGGCATGATTGACATCAAGCGGATCGGATACCGGGCGCTTCAATATTGGTATCTGATCGTAATATCGCTGGCGACCACCCTGTCATTTGCCTTCTACACAAATCGCTATTCGCCGAGAATTTATCCAGTCTCCGCATCCATTATCATCCGGGAAAAGGAAGAAACGAGCGGTGCTGAAATTCTGTATAAGAATTCGCTGGTAGATCAATACAGAAACTACCTGAATGAACCCTACATTATCCGGTCCCATCAGCTCATCCGGAGAGCTATCAAAGACCTGAACTTCAATGTGGCATTTTATCGAGAAGGCTATGTGTTAACCACTGAAATTTACAAAGGGATTCCGGTGGAGGCCCGCTATCTGTCAAGGACTAAGGCCAACAATGGCACGTTCCTGTTCGCCATTCTGGATGAGAATACCTTTTCGCTGGAATACGAAGAGGCGGGCGGAAAGCATGCTGAAAAGTTCCGACTCGGCGATACAATTGAGTTCAATGGTAACAGGCTTCTTCTCCGCAGGTTGGACAGTGATTCTTTAAAAGATTACTATGGAAAACCTTTTATCATGATTATCCACAACCTCGCCGATATTACGAGTGAATATGTAGGTAAGCTAAATGTGAATTGGGCGGAGGAAGGTTCCGGCGTCATAAACCTGTCATTGAACGGATACAATCCGAACAAGGAAATAGATTTCCTCAACAGCCTCATCCTGAATTATCAGATGCTTGATCTGGAAAAGAAAAATCAGACGGCTGAACGAACGGTTACGTTTATTCAGGGCCAGCTCCGTAAGATAGCTGACTCTCTGCGGGTTTTTGAAGGTCAATTGGAGCGGTTCAAGAAGAACAACAAAAGTGCCGGCAACCTCAGTGAGGAGGCCAAGCGGGTATTTGCAAGGATTGAAACCCTGGAAACGCAACAGGCAGAGTTGAAAGTGCGTGGATCATATTTTGATTACCTGAGGAAATACATTTCAGAAAGCAAAGACCTTGATCGGATTGTTCCTCCCGCCACCATTGGGATTGCCGATCCGGTGATGACTTCGCTGGTTACCAAAATTGTTGACCTCCAGCTGGAAATAAAGTTGTACCTGGACCGGGAGAAAGCCACCAATCCGCTGGTGACGAGCAAAATCAACAGGTTGAATGAACTGAAACGGGATGTTCTTGAATCAATAGATGGTGTACAGTCAGCGGACAGAATAAAAATGGATTTTCTGAAGAAGCAGATTAAGGCCGGGGAAGATCAGATTGGTTATCTCCCGTTGGCCGAACGTCAACTGGTTACGATCCAGCGCAACTACTCCCTTCAGGAGAATTTGTATTTGTTTCTGATGCAAAAAATGTCTGAGGCAGAAATTTCTAAGGCTTCCAGCTCTTCAGATATCATTGTGGTGAATCCCCCCATGCAGACAGGCGGTGCGATATACCCCAAGGTAAATCAAAACTATATCCTGGCCATCACCATTGGCCTGGTGTTTCCGCTGTTGGTATTTGTCCTCATGGAACTATTCAATTCGCGCATTCAGTCCAGGGAGGACATCGAAAAAATTACAACTATTCCATTAATTGGTGGCGTTGGTCATAAACGGGGTGATTACAATCTTGAGGTTCTCCGATTCCCAAAGTCGTCCATTTCAGAATCATTCAGGGCGATGCGGTCAAACATGAATTACTTCACCGGAAAAAGCGAAAAAGCAGTGTTCATGATAACCAGTTCCATAAGTGGCGAGGGAAAAACATTCACCACAATAAACCTCGCTTCAATTCTCTCTCTTTCTGGAAAGCGAACGCTGATTGTTGGGGCTGACATGCGGAAGCCAAAATTGTTCATGGATTTTGAACTTTCGAACAATGTGGGATTGAGTAGTTTCCTGGCAGGCATGTCTCAATTCAATGATGTAGTTCAGGCCACTAAACATCCCAATTTGTTTGTGGTCAGCGGCGGCCCTGTGCCTCCAAATCCATCTGAACTTCTACTCAGTGCTAAAATGGGCGAATTCATGGCCTACGCCAGGGAGGCGTTTGATTACATGGTTATTGACACACCACCCATGGCCATCGTAACGGATGCGTTTGCCCTTACCGATTATGTAGACCACACCATTTTTCTGATCCGACAAAATTATACACCAAAACTATTGCTGCGCACTGCGCAGGAGTATTATATAACCGGTAAACTAAAGAACATAAGCATCATTTTTAATGATGTGTATAAGTCAGGCCCAGGGTATGGGTACGGATATGGCTATGGCTACGGGTACGGTTACGGTTATGGCTACGGCTATGGCTATCTCAGTGCTGCCAAGAAAAATGGATTTGGCTATTATTCCGATACGGAGTCACCCGCTTAGATTTTAATTACGCCATCCTAGTATATGTGTAGAATCGCCGGCCGGGTTTCCCGTCAGGGAAATCCTGAATTTGCTGATGGCCTGAAGAGGATGATGGATGCCATGGCGCATGGCGGTCCCGATGATGAAGGGACTTATTTTTATGAAGGCGTTGCGCTGGGGCACCGCAGATTATCTATCATCGACTTAACCCAGGGGGGGCATCAGCCGATGCAGACCTCCGATGGCAGGTACGTAATTTCCTATAATGGCGAGATTTACAATTACCTGATATTGAAGAAAGAGCTCGAGGCCAAAGGGGTTACCTTCGTCAGTAACTCAGACACGGAAGTAATTTTGCGGGGCTTTGAATACTGGGGTGCACCGCTTTTTGACCGGCTGGAGGGAATCTTTGCATTTGCCTTGTTTGATCGAAACGATGAACGCTTCTACCTGGTGCGGGACCACCTCGGTGTAAAGCCCTTGTATTTTTACCTGAATGATTCCGAGTTGGTTTTTTCTTCTGAAGTAAGGGGCTTTAAGGCCCTAAAGAGTGATTGGCCCGAATATGAGGATTGGCGCGTGATGTTTCTGGCCTTTGGCTCAATTCCTCATCCGTATACCACCTTGTCAGGTGTATTGCAATTGGCACCGGGCACCTACCTTGAATTGGGTGTCAAAGATTTTTCGCACCGACATGTAACCTACTATCATCCCAACAATAAGGACTACGAGCGGGATAATATCCGAGATACTTTGGTGGCTATGCAGTTTACTTCGCGCAAAGCTGTTCGCAAGAATCTGATTGCTGATGCACCGCTCGGGATATTCCTGAGTGGTGGAATAGATTCAAGCCTGCTTACCTTGTTGGCCGATCAATATTCTAATAATGTAAGGACCATTTCGGTCAATTTTGATGAGGCCAGTTATGATGAATATCCATTTCAGAAGATGGTTCTCGAGCGAACCCAGAATGTAGTGCACATCACCCATCGCGTTACAGAACACATGTTTTGGGAACAGCTGCCTGACATATGGAACGCTATGGATCAGCCTTCAATTGATGGCGTGAATACCTACTTTGTAACGCGTTGTGCCAAAGATGATGGAATCAAGGCTGTATTGTCGGGCGTGGGCGCCGATGAGATATTCGGAGGCTACCATTCATTTGAGCGTATCAAATGGATGCGTTGGTTCAAACGCCTTCCGGCCAAGCGCATATGGGCAAAGTTGGCGGCCCGCATCAGGAAATCCTGGGGCAGGGTCATCTACCTGACCTTTCCGGGGCCCGTTGGAGATTATTTGTTTCTGCGTGGCATTTTTACCCCCGCGGAGATTGGTGCCCTGCTTCATATGCCCGTTCGACGGGTTTGGGAAGTGCTTCGACAGATTCCGGTTGAGATACCGCATGCCATGAGCGACGTTGCTTATGCATCTTACCTGGAGAGCAAATACTACCTTGTTAATCAATTGTTGAAGGATACGGATGTGATGGGCATGTGGAATGGGGTGGAGGTCCGGGCGCCGTACCTCGATATCGAAATGGTGAAAAAGGTGCACGGCATACCACCTGCACTCCGTTACCGAAAACTGTGGCCCAAGCATTTGATCACCGCCTCGAATCAGAATATCCTTCCCCATGAGATCATATTTCGAAAAAAGAAGGGTTTCACCTTTCCTTTCGACTATTGGATGCGGCACGGTGGAAAGCGCTTTCGCCAGCTCTTGCCGCAGGGCAAAGAGATTGATCACGTAGAGCAAGAATTCCGACAAGGCAGGTGTCACTGGAGCAAGTACTGGAGCCTTGCCGTGTTGAACAGATTTAATCCGTCTATTGAAAAGCAACAGAATAATTATTGAGCCGGGCCGGTCGGAGCGTAACTACTGGAGGGATATCTGGTCATACCGTGAACTGTTTTATATCCTCAGCTGGCGCGACATTAAAGTACGCTACAAGCAAACGGTTATTGGTGCAGCCTGGAGCGTTATACGACCGCTTTTAACGACCATCATTTTTACTGTAGTATTCAGCCGGGTAGCCAAAATGAGTGCGCCAGGTGGTGCTCCCTACGCGCTCATGGTATTTGCCGGAATGCTGCCATGGCAATTCTTTGCAAATGCGTTAGGTGAATCAAGTAATAGTTTGGTAAGTAACGCTAACTTAATTTCCAAAGTGTACTTTCCGAGGATGATTATTCCTATAAGTTCAATTGTGACTAGCATTGTCGATTTGGCCATTTCTTTCGTGTTGATGCTCTTAATGATGATTTACTTTCAGTTTGTCCCTGATATTAAAATACTCCTTTTACCCGTTTTTGTTTTTGGTGCAGTCTTGTCGTCTTTAGGGGTTGGTCTGCTGGTAACAGCACTTAATGTGAAGTTTAGAGATTTCCGGTATGTCATCCCGTTCATTATTCAGATTGGTTTGTATGTGACACCTATAGGGTTTAGTAGCGGTGTTATTCCTGAGAAATGGAGAATTTGGTACGCCTTGAATCCTATGGTAGGAATAGTTGATGGCTTTAGATGGTGCTTACTTGGGGAAGGAGTTAATCCGTGGGCAATGATTGTATCTTGGTGCGTTATATTTATGTTTCTCTGGCTTGGAATTAGCTATTTTCGACGGACCGAAAAAAGCTTTGCCGATAATATATGAGTAGTCCCATTTTATCGGTAAGGGGCCTTTCAAAAATGTTTGTGATAAGTCACAACACGGCCAGATATGAATCATTGAGTGAAGCTTTGATGACAAGCCTAATAGAGCTCGGTTCGTTGAAAAGGGCCAAAGAACAAAAAAAAGAAGTTTTTTGGGCACTTAGGGATTTAGATTTTGATATCCATAGAGGGGATCGCGTTGGTATCATTGGCAGAAATGGTGCTGGGAAGAGTACACTTTTGAAAGTATTAAGCAGAATTACAGATCCGACAACTGGCAGAATTACGATTGATGGTAGGGTTGCGTCTTTGTTGGAGGTCGGAACGGGATTTCATCCTGAACTAACTGGTAGAGAGAATATTTTCCTCAATGGTGCAATTTTGGGTATGAGTCGCAATGAGATTCAATCAAAATTTGACACCATTGTCGACTTTGCTGAGGTTGAGCAATTCCTGGATACTCCTGTTAAGAGATATAGCAGTGGTATGTATGTTCGACTGGCATTTGCTGTGGCGGCTCATTTGGAGCCTGAAATCCTAATTGTAGACGAAGTGCTATCAGTTGGAGATGTCCAATTTCAGCGCAAATGTTTGGGAAAAATGGAGGAAGTAAGCAAGAATGAGGGGAGGACTGTCTTGTTTGTAAGTCATGATTTGAGTTCAATTAGCAAACTTTGTAATCGTGCACTGTTACTTGGAAATGGTAGGTTGATTGATTCTGGAGGGGTTAATCAAGTCATCGAGAACTATTTGATTCAATCAAGAGAGAACAATAAGGAATTTGCTAGAATAGGATCACGAGAAGTAGAAGTGGTGAACCTTGAAATTTTAAGTAAGGATGGAATTGAGACAAGCACGATGTCTACCGGTGGAGAATTTACTATAGTGATGAAATGTCATGTGAAGAGGGCGATGAAGAATATTCAATTCGCGGTTTGTTTCAACAATGTGTATAATACGAGAATCACAAGTTTGTGGACAGCCTTTAATGGGCAGTCCTTTGATGTTATTGAAGGGCAGATAAGCATCAACTTTCATATCAAGAGCTTGGGGTTGATTCCAGGTGATTATCAGGTAATCACTTATATAAATTGGGGTGAGGTAGTTATTGAACGGATTGATAATTATAAATATGTGAGTATAGTGTCTCCAAATATTTCCGTTGATCACGTTGTGCCAACGATTGGACAAGGTTCTTATTTGCAAGAGTTTGCTGTCAATATCAAGGAATAGGATGTTATTAAGAATACTGAGAAAAATAAAATTCACCATAAGATTGTGCTTGCATTATTTAAGAATCAGGTACATTCTTCCGTTGGGTATATATGACAGATTATTACTCAATCAAGAGCTAATTCCTGAATGGGAGACAAGAATTGATGATGTGATGAAATGTCCTGATAATAACAAGATCCCTCGTGTCAAATCGGCTGGTTTAATAAAGAATGGAATACAATTTATGCATAACGGCATCCCGATGACGGCGGGTGGTTACTATGGTTCGGAGATTGCGCAAATGTTGAGGCATAACAAGGGTGTTCATGAGCCACAGGAGGAATATGTTTTTGACAAGGTACTCAATGGTATTTCGCATGGAGCAATCATGGTAGAGCTTGGTTGTTATTGGGGTTTTTATTCCATATGGTTCCTCAGCCGAATTAAGGATAGTAGAGCAATTTTGGTTGAGCCAGATCCATTCAATTTGGCTTATGGAAAGAACAATTTTCGTCTCAATAAACTCACAGGCGATTTTACTTTGGCTTACATTGCTGGTAAATCAACAATTCGAGCTGACAGAACCAAGACTATCTCTGTCCCGGACTTGGTCGCTGAAAAGCACATTTCATTCATAGATATTCTCCATGCTGATATTCAAGGGGCTGAGTTGGAAATGTTGTGGAGTTGTGAAAACCTTCTCCGACAGAAAGCGATCGGCTACCTGTTCATTTCTACCCATGGACAGGAGATTCATCAGTCTTGTTTAGATTATCTCATGAGATTGGGTTACTCGATTGTTTGTGAGGCGGACATGAATGACACCTATTCGTATGATGGGCTTATTGTGTCAAAGTCCGAAGTATATCCTGGGATTGCCAGCATTAATATTTCAAAGAAAACACAACAATAGGATATGAAAAGTTACTCACAATATCGTCAGGATGAAGTTTTGATGGAAATTGTATTCAATCATAATAGAGGGGGTGTTTTCTTGGATATCGGTGCTAATGATGGTGTTACTTACAGTAATACGTATCTCATGGAGAAGCTATACGGATGGACGGGGGTATGTGTTGAACCTTTACCCCGTGCCTTTGAAAAGTTGTCAGCAAGCAGGAATTGCAAGCTTGACCAGTGCGCCATAGGTTCCAAGAGCAGGGTTGATGTTTTTCTTGAGATTGATGGATATTCTGAAATGCTATCTGGAATAAAAAGGAATTATGATAAGAAGCACTTAGACAGAATTGAAAATGAGATTGGAAGACACGGAGGAAATTCAAGGGAGATATCAGTCAGAACTAAGGGAATTGATGATTTGTTGAGAGACCATGAATTGACAAGTATTAACTATTGCAACATTGATACAGAGGGTAGCGAATTTGAGATTTTGATGGCTTTCCCATTTTCGAGATGTAATGTTGATGTAATTACGGTGGAGGGAAATTACATGATCGACCGTTGGAAGATTCGCTTGTGGTTGATGTTGAGAGGCTTTGTCTATGTTGCCGACTTGGGTGGTGATATGTTATTTGTTTGTCGTCGCGTAACAAATGCGCTAGGCGGGAAGGCAGTAGTTCGGAAAAAAATTGATACGTTAATTGCTTCAATACTATGATTGATATTTTTCGTAAGTATAAACTAAGGAAAATAGGTTCGCATAAGATTTATCTACGGAGAAAGACTGTGGATTTTGAGGTATATGATTATGTTTTTAGTGAGAAGTATCATCGCCCATATAAATTTCTTGGTGAATCACCAGTTATTCTAGACTTAGGTGTTAATATAGGCTTGACTATTGTTGATTTAAAAACTGAGTATCCAGATTCAGTTATATATGGGTATGAGATGGATTTGGAGAATTATAAGTTAGCGCTAAAGAACACTAAGAATTTGAATAAGGTTTCTGTTTCCAATTGCGCTGTTTGGGGTTCTTCTGGTAAAGTGTCATACTCAAAATCCGGCAATCACGACGCCTATCACTTGGACGCAGTGAATCCCTTGCAAGGAAATTGTGTTGTTGCTGTGGAGGCTATTTCAATTAATGATATTGTTAAGAAAAATAATCTTAACATAATAGACTATATCAAGATGGATGTTGAGGGAGCTGAACAGAATATTCTGGAGGCTAATACTGAATGGTTAGAAATCACCAAGCAAATAAAGATTGAAGTTCATTTTGATAGGGAAGTAATGTTAATGTTCAAAAGCTTGCTTGATCAGCATGGATTTAAGACGATAATTGATTCGCATCATTGGTCAACATTAATCGGTTATAGGGATTGAAAGTAAGTATCCTTAAAGATTGGGAAGGAAATATGATGCGTCAAACGCCGGGTGGGTTAGGTGTTTGGGACGGAATTAAGTTTACGCATGAATACTCTCGCCTCGCAGACGTTGTTATAGTTCTTAACGCGCTACCATCTCGGATTTTGGGTTTGCATAGAAAGGGTGGTTTATGGTTGATGAGCCAGGAGCCCCCACACGATTTTTATCGTTGGCAAACGGAGTATTTCCCTTTTTTTGACCAGGTTGTTTCGTTTTGGCCGCCTAACGAATTTCCTGGAATCAATATAGTCAATTACCAGACCAGTTTGCCTTGGCACGTGAATAGATCATATGACGAATTGTGTTCATTGGGCCCATTCGATCTGGATAAACAAGATGCTGTTTCTTGGATTACCAGTAACCTGAACACGAGGCCTGGTCATTCCCTACGGCTTGAGTTTATGCAATTTCTGCATGATAGAAACTTCTCCTTCGACCTATTTGGCCGAGGATTTGTTCCAATTGAAGACAAGTTTGATGGGATAGCACCATACAAGTATAGCATTGCAGTAGAGAATTATGCCTGTAATGACTATTGGACTGAAAAGATCGCAGATTGCTATCTTAGTTGGACAATGCCAATTTATTATGGATGTTCAAACATTCTTGAGTATTTTCCTGAGAGATCAATGCTTCGTATTGACCCGCGACACCCTGAAGTTGCACTCCGTAAGATTGAAGAGGCAGTTTCTGGTAATTTATGGAATGAATGTATTCCGTTTATTGCTGAGGCACGACAATTGATACTAGACAAGTATCAGTTTTTCCCGGCAATAGCAGAACGAATTAAGACTGCAGGTCTAGCTAGGGCTCCCAGAAAAATTTCATCTGTAAAAAAAATTAGGTAGATGACTGCTGTGGCACCATTGGTAAGCGTCTTAATGCCTTCATATAACTGTGAATCGTTTGTTCGTGATTCGATTCAGGGAATTTTAAATCAAAAATTCACTGATTTTGAGTTTATCATTATTAATGATGGCTCAACGGATGATACTGGGAAGGAAATTCAGGCCTTTAATGACAGCAGAATCAGGTATTATGAAAATGAAACTAACCTTGGATTGATAAAAAGCTTAAATCATGGTCTCTTACTAACAAGAGGTAAATACATTTTGAGGACTGATGCTGATGATATAGCTCTTGAAAACATGATGGAAAATCTTGTTTTCTTTATGGAAAACAATCCGGACTATATAATCTGCGGAGCAAACATGAAACTTTTGGACGGAGAGAAGATCTTCAGGTATCCAAATGAGGATGATGAACTTAAGGTCTTTACACTGGGCGCTTGCCCATTTTCTCATTCAACTGTAATGTTTAGAAGAGAGGTAGTGATAAAGTACGGACTGCGATATAACGAGGCAATCAAAGATGGAGAAGATCACGGCCTGTGGTCTGAAATGCTGCCATATGGAAAATTTAAGAACCTAGACGAAGTGACGCTATTATATCGTGAGAGCCCGACTCAAGTGACATCCAGTGTCAACTACAAGGTGAATTACGTCTTGGCTAGAAAGTACATATTTGAAAAACAAGCAAGACAGTATTTTGATTTAGGGCCCTCTGACTGCGAAAGGTATTCCAGATTTATTACTGGAGATTATCCTGTCATCCGGGATGAACTAGTTTTAACTGGAAGACTTTTACTTTCTATTCTCAAGGTCAACTCTAATAGGCGACTATTTAATCAAAAGCGACTAAATAGATTTTTCTTTATTAAATGGCATTCGACGTGCGCCAGAGCTATATGTCAACCTTTGTTGTTGTTCCTTATTTATGCGCGGTTCGCACTTCTTAGTTCTAACATCCCTCGACCCCAGATTCTTTTGAATGCAATAATGGCAAAAGCTAAATGAAGACTATTTCTTGATGAAGAGAACCTTCTTAATGGCTCGAGTACCTGAGAATTATATTGAATGTGCGGATTATTTATTGATGACTCTCATTGCAGTTAAAATTGACCTAGCATTTTGCAAAAGATCTTATTGATCACTTCTGAAGCATTACATCCTAAAGAGAAAGTTCTGTCAGTATTTGAACTGTCTCAGGCGAGAATACTCAAAATTGAATACGGTGTGTCAATTCTGTCCGTTAGAAGCGACGGGTCTTGTGTTTTTCTCGTGAAAAGTGCAATTAAAAGTTTGTTGTCTGGCAAGTTCTCTTACGCTAAAAACTTCTTGCTAAAACTTTCTGCTGCCATCCTAAAACGTCGAACAAATGTTCATCTGATCGATGGCATAAGAGTTTATGAGTCGCGACACGTACCTTTCCAAAGCCCTACCAATTATCTCAATTATCTAGACGAGTGGTTGGAGTCAGGTAACAAGGCATTTGGGTTGTATGTAAAGCGGGAGGGGATGCCCAATTTAATTCATGCGCATGGAAGATTCTTAAGTGCAGGTTGCCTGGCTTATAAATTGCGAGTACAGTTTGGAATTCCTTATGTCTACACGGAGCACAGTACGCTTTACCAAGCTGGCAAAGCTCCGCTGGAATCAAAGGGAATATTGGACCGCATACTTAGTTCGTCAGCCGCTGTTATAGGAGTAAGTAGCTCCCTTTTAAGACATGTTGAGATGTTTGTTGGTCGGAGTATTCCCAATGCAAAGGTTATACCAAATGTGCTGAACCCTATTTTTGAAAGGCCATTGAATAGAAGAGGCGGGAATCCAGATGGTATCAGGATTTTAACTGTCGCGGCCATGGAGCATAAGAAGGGCTTGGATATTCTGCTGGAAGCCTTCTCATTAAAGTTCAATAGAGATCATCATTACACGCTCACACTTGTCGGTGAAGGTTCTTGCCGTCATGAGTTAATAGGTTTGGCTGACCGGTTGGGCTTAAGCGGCCAAGTAATCTTTAAAGAGAATTGCAGCAACCTTGAAATATGCGAGATGATGGATTCGGTGGATTTATTTGTCCTTCCAAGCAGAATAGAGACTTTTGGTGTAGTGGTAATTGAAGCTTTGTCCAGGGGGTTACCGGTGGTTGCAACTCGGAGTGGTGGACCCGAATACATAATTACCGAAGAATGCGGAATATTGGTTAAGCCGGAGGATATTAAAGGTCTTGCAGATGCCATGTTAAGTGCGGTTCAGAGAATTGATTCATTTAACAGAGAAGCAATTCGCAAATATGCGATTGATAGATTTGGTTCTGAGAGTTTTCTCCATTCTATCAAAAATGTATACAATTCGATTTTAAATTGAACTGTATTTTCAACCAAGGCCTGACAAATTGAATCGCCAGGTAACATGAATATGCCATCTAATTCCATTAGTGACTTTCGACAATGTGCGATTTCTGTGATGGACAATCTGGGTGATCCTGATATTCGTTTTGATAAGGACGGGATCTGCAATTATTACTACGAGTACCTGGATAAGGAAAGAAGACTGGTCCACAAAGGCGCTGCAGGCAAAACTATGCTTGATGCCTTACTCACCAACATCAGAAGGGATGGGGTGGGGAAACCCTATGACTGCATTCTCGGGGTAAGTGGTGGGGTAGACAGTACCTACCTCGCGTTCAAAGCAAAAGAATGGGGGCTGCGCCCGTTGTTGGTTCATTTTGACAATGGATGGAATTCCGAATTGGCGGTAATGAACATCCGGAACATTATACAAAAGACGGGTTTCGACTTATATACTTATGTGGTGGACTGGGATGAGTTTAAGGATATTCAAAAGGCGTTCTTCGCCGCCCACGTTATCGACATCGAAGCCATAACCGATATTGGGTTTGTGCACACGCTGCAATTGGTCGGAGCAAAACACAATATCAATTATGTAATTGACGGGCAAAATGTCGTAACCGAAGGGTTGCTGCCCAACGCCTGGATATTCAAGGATATTCAAAACCTCATCAACATTCACAAACGGTTTGGTTCGATCAAAATGAAAACCTACCCCATGATTAATGTTTGGAAGGGATACTACTACAGAAAATTCAGACGGTTGCGATACGTTTCCCCGTTGAACTATGTGGACTACGACAAGCAATCCGTTAAGGAGATTATCACCAGGGAATATGGTTGGCGCGACTATGGCGGAAAACACTATGAGTCGGTATTCACCCGGTTTTACCAGGGACACATTTTGCCCGGAAAATTTGGAGTCGATAAGCGGAAGGCCCATTTGTCAAACCTTATCTTCTCCGGGCAGTTGACTAAACAAGCAGCATTGGAGGAATTGGCAAAACCTGCCTATGATCCCAAACAAGAAGCCATCGACAAGGTATTTGTATTGAAAAAACTCGGATTTGGTGAAGAGGAATTTGCTGCATACATGAAGGCACCGGTTGTTAATCATCGGGTATATGGTTCGTCAAAACCATTTTTTGAAACGTATTCGTATCTGAAGCCTTTGAGGCCAATTAATAACCTATTTAAGAAACTAATAACCCCCTAGCTATGTCCGCTACGCTAAGATTCGGATTGATCGGGTGCGGTCGTATTGCCCAACGGCACGCCCAGCACATCAGGAACGTTGGAGTGCTGACTGCCGTGTGCGATATTGTCCCCGAAAGGGCTGATCTCCTATCCAAAGAATATGGAGCAAATGCATATACTTCGGTGGATTCCATGCTTTCAAAGGAGCGTGGCATCGATGTGATTTCAGTTTGCTCACCCAACGGCCTCCACGCCGAACATACCATAAAAGCACTCAACAGCGGGTTCCATGTGTTGTGCGAAAAACCATTATCAATCAGCGTTCACGACTGTGGGGAAATGATAAAGGCAGCAGAGAACATGAATAAGCGCTTGTTTGCCATCAAACAGAATCGGTTCAATCCCCCCGTCAGTGCAGTAAAGCGAGCCATCGACGAAGGAAGGCTCGGGAAGATTTACAGCGTTCAACTCAGTTGTTTTTGGAATCGGAACATGCAGTATTACAAAGACTCGTGGAAGGGGACGTTGGCGCTGGATGGTGGTACACTCTATACCCAGTTCAGCCACTTTGTGGATCTCCTGTATTGGATGGTGGGGGACGTGCGTAAAGTAAATGCGTATGGCGCCAACTATGCGCATCAGGGGATTATTGAATTCGAAGATACCGGTGTGGTGATCCTGGAATTTTTCAGCGGGGCCCTGGGTACCATCAACTACACCGTGAACAGCTACAAGAATAACATGGAGGGCTCCTTGACCATTTTTGCAGAGAAAGGGACGGTTAAGATCGGAGGCCAATACCTGAATGAACTGGAATACCAGAACATTGAAGGATTCAGGATAGAGAATTTGCCTGAGGGAAACAAAGCCAACAACTATGGTGACTACCAGGGGTCGATGAGTAATCATGATAAGGTGTATGAGAATGTGGTGAGTGTATTAACTCAGAATGCCAGCATAAGTGCCAGTTCCTTTGAGGGCTTGAAGACGGTAGAAATTATAGACAAGATATACGCTTCTATGGCTAACCGACCGGGAGCCCGGTGAAAAGGAACGACTGCCTGGTAGGCTTTCCGTAGGCGAAAGCATTCTTCTGCATGTTATTTAACTCATTTGAATTTGCTGTTTTTTTCCCGGTAGTTACCGGACTTTTTTTCCTTTTACCCCATCGTTACCGGTGGGCATTGTTGCTGGCCGCAAGTTGTTTTTTCTACATGTTCTTCAGACCTGTATACATTTTGATACTGCTGTTGACCATCGTCATTGATTATTATGCAGGCATTTGGATTTCAAAGGAGCCAGACAAACGAAAAAGAAAATACTTGTTGTTGCTTAGCATCTGCGCAAATGTCGGGGTGTTGGTGGTATTTAAGTACTACGATTTTATTGCTGAGAATTTAAATCAGCTGTTGGGCATAGTGGGTCATGACGCTTCTATACCCTTTCTTCACATTCTGCTGCCCATCGGGCTTTCGTTTCATACATTCCAGGCCATGAGTTATACCATTGAAGTATACAGAGGTCATCAGGCCCCTGAGCGGCATTTTGGGATCTATGCGCTGTATGTTATGTTCTATCCGCAGCTGGTCGCGGGCCCGATAGAAAGACCTCAGAACCTGATTCATCAATTTCATGAAGAAAAGAAGTTTTCACCGGAGAATGTACGCAGTGGTTTGATTTTGATTTGCTGGGGACTATTCAAGAAGGTAGTTATTGCAGACCGCTTGTCCTTTTTTGTTGATCAGGTGTATGGAAATGTGACCGAGTATACCGGCATTCCCTTGGTGCTATCAACAGTGGCTTTTGCCTTTCAGATCTACTGTGACTTTTCTGGTTATTCTGACATTGCCATTGGCTCTGCACGGGTAATGGGATTTAACCTCATGTCAAATTTTGATCGTCCATACCGATCAACCAGCCTCACGGAGTTTTGGAGACGTTGGCACATCTCACTGTCAACCTGGTTCCGGGACTATGTCTATGTTCCGATGGGTGGAAAATATGTACGAAAAGCCAGAAGGTACCTCAACCTGGTAATGGTGTTTCTGATCAGCGGATTCTGGCACGGGGCGAATTGGACCTTTGTAATCTGGGGTGGTATACACGGATCTATAATGGTGGCGGAGCAAGAATTGCGTTCTCGCTTTACAGGATTATTGCATGGCAATAGTTGGTTGCTCACCTGTTTCAAAAGAGGCCTGGTATTTGGAGTGGTGTGTATGGCCTGGATTTTCTTCAGGGCAGGTAGTCTAGACGATGCTCGTTATATCACAATGAATTTGTTTCGCGGAATACCCGATCAAATCAGCTTGATACTCAGTAATGAACATATGTACCGTTTGAAACTGCTCTACCTGCAGCAGCCCTCCATGGAATTCCTCGTGGCTTTCCTGAGTATCATGATTTTGATGCTCGTTCAGGCAGCTCAAAAATCCCTGACCGTTGATCAATGGTTGATCAGCAAGGGTGTTGCATTTCGCTGGACCTTTTATTATGGAACCATAGGTGCCATCCTATTATTCGGCGTCTTCAACAAATCTGACTTTATATACTTTCAGTTTTAATGCGACGGGTATTGGCAAAACTGATGATGCTCTTCCTTCCTTTTGGCGGGATTGTCCTATGGGTGAATTTCTATGTTGACCCGGCCAACCTGTTCAGCGACCACAGCTATACCAAAGGCATAGCATCTATCATGATTAAGGGTCACAACGTGGACAACGTTTCAAACTATGATGAGCGATTACTGCAAAAGGAAATTATTACCGGTATCCAGGAGACACCTGACATAGTTGTAATTGGTTCTAGCCGTGTTATGGAAGTGGATACCGGGCTTTTTCCTGGCCAAAAACTAAGAAACCTGAGCGTTTCGCATGGAAACATCCATGATTTGATTGCCATCATTGGCATTCTGGATTCGATGAACCGATTGCCAAAAGGAATGATCCTGGAGATCGATCCGGCTATGCTCGTTCCGAACGAATCCCAGGAATGGAAGGTGCTAACAACATTTCATCACTATACAATGAAGAACCTGCTCAAAAGGGAATTCGATTACGGGCCGGAATCTATTTTTCTTGATAGGCGAATGGTTGCATTATTTTCAATTCAATATTTCCAGGACGCGGTGAGGTTCTGGAGCCGTGGCCGTGCCAAACAATATGAGGATGTTGGCTTGTCCGCACCGCTTTCCGGAGGACGATTCTCCAATGGCGTAATTGCTTACCCGGAATATTATCGTATGCCCGATACCCTGAAAGTGAACGAAGACGCGGCCAGGGAGGGAAGAAAGACCCGGATGGCTCCGCCAACTTCGGGCATGCTTGAATTATATCGTGACCTGCTACAGTTGTTGAAAGGCAAAAGTGTACAGGTTAAGCTGGTGATGGTTCCCTATCACCCTGCCTACTATGCAGGCATCAATCGAAATTCTGATAATGCCCTTGTGCGTGCCGAGGATTTGTTCAGGGAAATGGCAGAGGGCAATCACATTGAAATTCTAGGAAGCCTCAATCCTGATAAAGTGCACGTGACCGGCCATGACTTTTATGACCGCTGGCATTGTAACAAGATAGCTATAGGAAGATTGTTTGGACAATAAACCTGAAAATGAGAATCCCTTTTCTAAACCTGTTGGCTCAATATGAAAGTATCAAAAGTGATATTGATGCAGCAATTTCTAAGGTATTAACAACCACAACTTTTGTGGGCGGAACCTTTGTTTCAGACTTTGAAAAAGGTTTTGCTGCACTGTACGGTGTAAAGCATGTGATATCCTGTGGAAACGGCACTGACTCGCTTTTTATTATAATGAAAATGCTTGGCATCGGTCGGGGAGATGAGGTTATTACAGTGGCGAACAGCTGGATTTCAAGTTCAGAAACGATTACGCAGACGGGTGCCAAACCAGTTTTTGTGGATATTGATCCGGAATACTACAGCATCAATGAATCTATGCTGATGGCCAGGATCACCAGGAATACCAAGGCGATAATTGCCGTGCATTTGCAGGGACAAATGTGTGAAATGAATGCCATTAGAAAAGTTTGTGAAGAAAGAGGTATTTACCTGATTGAGGATTGCGCCCAATCCCATTTTTCAGCATACAAGGGTCAAAGGGCAGGACTTTTTGGAATTGCAGGATCATTCAGTTTCTATCCAGGAAAGAACTTAGGGGCTTATGGTGACGCCGGATGCATCATTACCAACCATGATGAACTAGCCATGAAATTCAGAATGTATGCGCATCATGGCGCATTGACTAAGCATGACCATAAAATCGAAGGCATTAACAGCAGGTTGGATAGCATCCAGGCTGCTATCTTGACGGTCAAGCTCAAACACATTCTGGCATGGACGGAGCGACGAATTGAGAATGCGGCCCTGTATGCGAAGTACCTGGAGGGCATCAATAAGGTCGTGATACCCAAAGTAAGGCCCGGGACAAAGCATACTTTTCATTTGTATGTGATTCAGGCCGAGCGACGGGATCAACTTCAATCATACTTATCTTCCAGGGGAATTGAGACCTCTATTCATTATCCCACGGCACTGCCGAACCTGGAGGCATACCGTTACCTGGGACATACGCCCGATGATTTCCCGGTGGCCACGCGCCTGCAATCGCGGATTCTCTCACTTCCCATGTATCCTGAACTTACCGAAGAAATGATTCAGCAGGTATGTGACAACATCCGGAAATTCTACGCGGACTTGTCCTGATCCATGTTTGCGTTAAGAAACAAGACTATTTTGATTATCTCACCCCAATCCTGGGGAGATATGCACCTATCGAAACATCACTATGCCATGGCCCTGGCCAAGAGAGAAAATGAAGTTTTTTTCCTGAACCCCCCTGTGCAGACCGGTAAGGGCCCTGCCGGACAAGTAGACATGGTACCTCATAGACAGGTGGCAAACCTGCACATCATCAATCAACGACTTTTCTTTCCCTATATTCTCAAGTATAAGTCCATGCCGTTGTTTCATTTTTTCATGAGATACCAACTGCGCCGGGTATTGAAGAAAATGGGCAAGCCGGTCGATATCGTCTGGTCTTTTGATCTTGGCAATCTGATTCCGTTTGGCCTGTTCCCCGGCAAGCCATTTTTTATTTTCCATCCCGTGGACGAACCTTTGAACCAGATGGCCATAAATGCCGCACGCGGAGCCAACATCCTATTTTCAGTGACGCATGAGATTCTGCGAAAATATGAGCACCTGCCCATAGGGAGACACTTCGTTAACCACGGGGTGATTGATGAATTTGTATTGGACGGAAATATTCCCTGGAAAAAGCCTGAAATTACCCGGATCGGCTATTCAGGAAATCTCCTGAGACCGGACATAGACAGAAGCATTCTTTTGGAGATCGTGCGTCAAAATGAAAACTGTGTTTTTGAATTCTGGGGGAGTTTTACTGAGCGGCAATCCAATATTGGTGGTGCCGACAATCCCGAGACGAAAAGTTTTATTTATGCCCTCAGGGGATTGCCAAATGTTGTTTTGCACGGCGTGGTAAACCCGGAGGCACTGGCCCAGGCCCTTCGACGAATGGATGCTTTCTTGATTTGTTATGATGTGATCAAAGATCAGTGTCATGGAACAAACTACCATAAAGTTATTGAGTACCTGGGGATTGGGCGCGCTATAATCTCCAATAATATCACCACCTACAGTGCTATACCCGACCTGGTATATATGGTTGAAGAAAGAAATACCAACCAGTTATTGCCGGCATTATTTAAGAAAATTGTAAACGACCTCGAAGCTTACAACAGCCATGAACGTCAGTCAATGCGGATAGGGTACGCAAAACAAAACACGTACGCCAGGCAAATTGAAATGATCGAAAGCCTGATTGCTCTTCCTGGAAGACCTATTGATCAACTACAGCAATGAAGAAAATATTGGCCGATATGGTTCGTAAGTTGCTGGATGGCAGGGTTCTGCGGGTGTTATCAGGACCGTTGAGGGGATTGAAATTACGGGTCACTCCACTGATTAAGATCAATAATTTTGTTCTTCCTTATGAGCCAGACAAACAAATGGCTTTTGATTTGTTGCTGAAAAAAGATGCAGTTTTTTTTGATGTTGGTGCAAATATTGGTCTGCACAGCTACTTCACGGCCCTGAAATTTCCCGAAGCGTCTATTTACGCATTTGAACCCATGCCGGACAATGCGGTTTACATCAGTGAGGTGATCCGGCTCAATAACCTGGATAATATTAAAGTAATACAGGCTGCAATCAGCAATGAAAGCGGCAAGGCTTTTTTTGACTTTAGTGACAATAACTCGAAGGGCCGAATTTCAGAGGAACATACCGATGTATCTGTGGAGACGTATTCCCTCGATGATTTTGTTAAAGAAAATGCGATCAGTCCCGATGTTGTGAAAGTTGACGTGGAGGGTGCGGAAGGCAAGGTGCTGGAGGGCGCGGTTGAACTCATGAAGAACCGACCCCCAATTTTTATCATTGAACTGCACACACCCGAGCAAGACAGGCAGGTGGCCAGAATATTGATCAAACATGGCTATAGCATTAAACGACTTAATCCGTCTGCCACGGGCTTGAACAATGACCTGTTGCTTGAGATAAAGAATACTTCAGCCACATGGCCGGATCCCGACGGAGTATGGGGAAGTATTGTGGCGATACATTAGGGCGTGAAAATTAATAACCTAGCGAATTGACCCGGATTTCCTACCTCGTATCACATCCTATTCAGTATTTCTCCCCGCTGTTCCGGACAATAGCTGAGACACCGGGGATCGAATTGACAGTATACTATTGTCATAATACACTGGTTGATCAGTTGGTTGATCCTGGTTTCGGTAAAGTGATTAAATGGGATATTCCTTTGCTGCAAGGCTATCGGTCGGTCTTTCTCAGGAATGTTTCTCCGTGGCGATCCTTGGACAATAGATTCTTCGGTTTGATCAATTTTGGGATTGTGACGGCCCTGAAGCGTGACAAGAGCCAAGTGGTGATTGTTCATGGCTGGAGTTATTTCACGAATTACCTGGCGGTCATCGCATCCTGGTGTTTGGGAAAGCAGGTTTGGTTAAGAGGCGAGAATCCGCTCAATCAGGAACTTCGTAAGCCTGCATTCTTGAGGACAATAAAGAATATTTTCCTGCGGTATGGGCTCTTTGCCTTCGTGGATAAATTCTTATTTATTGGAAAACAGAACCGAAGCTTCTATTTGCATTATGGGGTGAGACCGTCGCAATTGATCTATGCGCCCTATGCCGTGGATAACCTGAAATTAACGGAACAGGCAAGTCAACTGGTCGATAAACGGGGTGAGCTAAGAAGGCACTATGCTTTTCGAGAAGACACTGTTGTTATTTTGTTTGCAGGTAAGTTTATTGAAAAAAAGCGACCAAAGGATGTACTACGGGCAGCAGCCCGTTTAACTGACCTTCCAATCGAGGTGGTGATGATGGGCGATGGACCATTGCGGGACAGCCTATTGGAATCCTGTAAAGAAATGTCGCTTAATAGTGTGAGACTAACCGGCTTTGTAAATCAGACAGAAATAGTAAACTACTATGCATTGGCGGATATTTTTGTGCTCCCTTCAGGCCAAGGGGAGACGTGGGGCTTGGTGGTAAATGAGGCTATGTTGTTCGGCTTGCCGGTTGTTGTTTCAGAAACGGTTGGGTCCGCAGATGACCTTGTTGTCAGTGAATCGAATGGATACCATTATCCCGAAGGAGATATCGATAAATTGGCCTCTTGCCTCAGGCGTCTGGCGGAGGACGGTGCTCGCCGGAGAAGAGCCGGAGAATATTCGAGGAAGGTGGTAGCCGGGTATAGTTACGATGTCATGATTGAGCAAATTCTGCAGGCTTTAAAACACTAAACATGAAAGTAGTTATTCTGGCTGGCGGTCTAGGTACGCGCCTGAGTGAGGAAACCCAACTCCGACCCAAGCCAATGGTCGAAATCGGAGATAAGCCAATTCTTTGGCACATCATGAAAATTTACGCTGAACATGGCTTTAAAGAATTTGTGATATGCCTGGGGTACAAAGGTTATATGATCAAGGAGTATTTTCTGAATTATCATATTCACCAATCTGATATTTCCGTGAATTTGAATAGTGGTGATGTGAAAATTCATAAGTCCGCATCCGAAGATTGGGATGTGACCCTGGTCGATACGGGAGCTGCCACCATGACAGGGGGTCGGATTAAGAGAATTCAGCGGTACGTGCAGGACGGAACTTTCCTGCTCACGTATGGTGATGGGGTGGGAGATATCAATATTAAGAATTTGGTTCAGGAACATCACAAAAAGGGCAAACTTCTGACGGTCACGGGCGTACAGCCGTCCGGAAGATTTGGCCTCCTTAGAATTGATCAGGATGGTTTGGTAAGTTCCTTTCAGGAAAAGCCCGTCGGTGATGGCGGTTGGAGCAATGGTGGCTTTTTTGTCTGTGAGCCTGGAATATTCGATTATATTCCTGATCAGGCTGATCAGGTGGTTTGGGAGAAGGAACCGTTGGAAGAGCTGGCCAGCGCGCATCAGATGAATGTATATAAGCACGGCGGATTCTGGAAACCGATGGACACGCAGCGTGATAAAAAGGAAATGGAAGATTTATGGACGGAAGGCGTAGCGCCCTGGAAGATATGGAAATAAGGGAAGCACTCAGAAATACTTATGCAGGTAAACGAGTACTCGTAACAGGCCATACCGGATTCAAGGGATCATGGCTGGTACAACTGCTTCATCACTTGGGTGCTGAGATCAAGGGCATTGCACTTGCGCCCGAAGCCCATGCGCTCTATAACCAGATCAATGGTGATTCTTTGTGCACATCTGTGATTCAGAATATCCTCGACCAGGAAAAACTGACGCGGGTGGTCAGGGATTTTCAACCCGAATTTGTTTTTCATTTAGCCGCTCAGGCCATCGTTCGAACTTCCTACGATGATCCAACCGAAACCTGGAGTACCAATTTGATGGGTTCAGTAAACCTGTTGGAAGCCATACGCAAAATGACCAGACCATGCACGGTGGTAATGATAACGACGGACAAGGTCTATCAGAACCTAGAGCGAGGTATGCCTTTCCTGGAAACAGATCCATTGGGTGGTCACGACCCGTACAGTGCAAGCAAGGCTGCTGCAGAATTGGCGGTTGCTTCTTACCGGAGTTCTTTCTTTGCGAATGCGGGAAGTCCAGGCCAACAAAAATCCGTGTCCAGTGCCAGGGCCGGGAATGTGGTTGGAGGCGGAGATTGGTCGAAGGACAGATTGGTTCCTGATGTGATCAGGTCACTGATTAAAGGAGAAGAAATCGTAGTTAGGAATCCGGATGGAGTTCGACCCTGGCAGTATGTTCTTGAACCGTTGATCGGCTATTTGCAATTGGCGATGCATCAATATCACCAGCCGGATAGGTTTAATGAAGCCTGGAATTTTGGTCCAACCATGGAAGCTCACTGGACGGTTAACAGGGTGGTAAACTGGATAGCTGATAAATGGGGAGGTGGCCGGATTGTTGTTGCGCACGATCACCAAAAAAAGGAGGCCCAATTGCTCCACCTTCGGATCGATAAGGCTGAAAAATTAGGATGGAAACCGCGGCTTTCAATCGAGGAAACACTGGCCTGGACGACGGAGTGGTATCAAAGAACTGAGAAAGGCGGCGAAAGTCATGCTACTATTACACAAGAACAAATTGTCCGCTATTTGGATCTGCTGGTATGAAGGTATTGATTTTGGGAGGTAGTGGATTTGTGGGCAGGAATCTTGTGGAGTGCCTGTGTGAAAAATTTGATGTGATGGTGGCTGCAAGAAATCCAGCGACGGGCCAGGTCTATTTTGATATTAATGACCGGGCTTCTTACCCCGCCTTGGCTAATCTGAAACCTGATGTAATCATCAATGCCGCTGCATTTGGTGTGCGCAAAACCGAACAAGATCTGGAAACCATGTATAATGTAAATTATATAATGGCGGCCAAATTATATGAGCATATGGTTGCCAATGGCTTTCAGGGATTTTGGTTTCAACTGGGTACAGCCTTTGAATACGATCTGTCAAAGCCAGGAGGTATAACCGAAAGTACGCCATGCCTTCCAGCTACCCACTATGGAATTTCGAAGCTTATGTTCTCCCGGTACCTGATGACCTATGGCAAACCGGGATCCTTTACTATCCTGCGACCTTTTGGTATGTATGGAAAATTTGAAGACAGTTCAAAGTTTTTCCCCATGCTTCTGACGGCTCAGTTCAGAAAGGAAGTGGTTCGATTGAGTTCAGGTATGCAGAAGCGAGATTACTTTTTTGTTGATGGGTTGGGTCAATTTATGGGCACCCTGATTCGGGGTAACCAATTGTCAACTTTGCCCAGGGTTATGAACCTTGGGTCCGGCGAAGCGCTTAGCCTGCGGGAATATGCTTCCATACTGAGTCATACATTGAGCGACTATGATCCTTCTCTCTGGCAATGGGATACTGTTCCGTTGCGCGAGAATGAATCTTCGCTATTTTATAATGCGTCTGATTTGGCGGTAACCTATGGTTTTGCCTGCCCCGATCAACGGCATGGATTTTTGGCTACGGTTAATCACTACAAATCCAAGATACATGGCGTTGCCCGATAAAATCCGACTAACTCCGCGAGATCGCAAACATGATGACCGGGGCTGGTTTCTTAAAGTGCTGACCGGGCATGAAGAATTCCTCCCGGACCGTGTCGGAGAGGTTTATTTAACAAAAGCCAAACCCGGGGAATGGAGGGCTAATCACTACCATCCGAAAACAGCTGAGTGGTTTACCGTCATTGAAGGTCAATCCCGCGTTGTGCTTGAGGATGTAATGACCCGGGAGCGCATGGAATTAACATTGTCCGGAGAAGATCCTCAAACACTTTTTGTTCCGGCCGGTATAGCCCACGTATTCATGAATACGGGAACGATACCCATGTTGCTTGCCGTATACGCCGAAAATACATATGATCCGGAAGATACCATCCGCTATGAACTCCTGGCCAATCGATAGAATCATTATTTGCACAGATGCCCCCAGGGGCAAGGGACTGGCACATTATTATTATCTGGCACTTCGCGATATTATTGGTGAGCAGAAGGTTCTTATTGTAAATGATGGTGATCGCAATTACAATTCTCACAGGTGGATTCGGGCCCTGAGACGAGCAAGGCGTGAGTTGGGTATATTGTCAAACCATCGATTGACGCAGATTCAGGAGAGGTTGTTACCTGCCCGAAATGTTGTGCTATTATTTAACAACGCGGATATGCTACCACAGCATATTCGAATCCTGTCTGAGAATCCAGGCGTTTTTTTGGTGAATTATTTGTCGGATAGCCCGATGGGCATCATTCCGTCCCTAAGAGCGAATATTATTTCCGGTATAAAGTATTGTCACCTGATTGGCACATTTGCTACTGATTTGATTCCTGTCCTGTATCAAACTGGTGCCCGGAAGGTCGTTCGTATACCTTTTGGATATTGCAAGTACACCCATCAACAACCGGCGGAGCAGATCCCGGTCTCTTTGCCTGACAAAGTCGTCTATTTTGGCACCTGGTCATCCGAAATTGAAGATTGGCTGCTGCCGCTTACAAAATTTGATTTTCAAATTGAAGGCAACGGATGGGAACGATCAAGGCATGATGCCCTGGTTAAACTGGGCACCAGCAAGGAAAAGCATATGGATCAGAAAATGGTTGTTCTGGCGAGGAAAGCGGGTGTTGTTGTGAATTTTACCCGCGCCATGCATGGATGCTTTCATACCATGAAAACATTTGAACTGGCCATTGCCGGCGCCTGCGTGGTGACCAATTACTCTGCCGAACAGAGTGAATTTTTCCGGAATGGTCAGTCTGTTAACTATTTCAATACGGCCCTTGAAATGATTGGCCTCGTTGAAAGACTATTGAATGACCGGGAATACGCCATGGCCATCCGTCAAGGTGCCCGGGAATCGGCTATCGGTAATTCTTATCATGAGCGAAGTCAGCAATTGCTCGAGTTAATTGCTGCTGAAGTACCATGGTTGTAGTATCCTGCCCAGGTAAGTTTCATGCTTTTGCATTGGCGGAACAGTTGCATAAGCATCAGTTGCTGCAAAGGCTTTATACCGGTTACGCACACCAGCGCAATGTATTATTCAGACTTGCGGCGGGCAGGGTTGATAAGGAGGAAATTCCAGGAAGCAATATCCGCACCTTCCTTCCCTGGGCAATTCAGACGCGTTTGAAGTGGCGGGATGACTATTCCAGGAATAGTCAATTTGACGACTGGGTTGCGGCACAGCTGAGTAAAATCGATTTTTCGATTTTTATCGGATGGGCTAGCATAAGCCTGTCCAGCATACGCGCTGCCCATCGGTTGGGAAAGCGTACGATACTTGAACGGGGCTCGTCCCATATTGAATTTCAGGCTTCCATACTTCAGGAGGAATATAATCGGGTTGGACTTAAGTTTAGTATTGATCAGCGGGTGATTGAAAAAGAGCTTCAGGAATATGAAGAAACAGACTTCATCAGCATTCCATCCCAATTTGTTATGAAGACCTTTCTTGATAAGGGAGTGTCTGCAACGAAATTGATATTGAACAATTATGGATCATCCCAGGCATTCAAACCTTCCGGAGCTTCAACGACCAATCGTCCATTCAGGGTGCTTTATATGGGTACGATGAGCGTGAGGAAGGGCCTTGTCTACTTGTTTGAAGCGCTTGTGAATTTGGAGGCAGAACACGAAGCTTGGTTTATTGGGCCCATGGATCCCGTAGTTAAAGATCAATTTGACAGATATAAAAAATCCAATTGGAAATATTTTGGTGCTGTATCCCACTATGAACTTTCTAACTATATTAATCAGTGTGATGTGGGAGTTCAACCTTCGGTTGAAGAAGGATTGAGTATGGTTATTCCGCAAATGATAAGCTGTGGGATTCCGGTGATAGCGAGTGCGAATTCTGGCGGAGTAGACGTTATTGATGAAGGTAAAAGTGGATTTGTTGTACCCATTAGGTCTTCACACGCGATTTTGGAAAAACTGACCCAACTGTCGACCTGTCCGGAGTATTTGGCCCGTATGAAGAGCTACTGCCGAAATTCAGATGACAAGCGTTGTCAGGGTTGGAATGAATATGGCGATAGGTATTCAAGAATAATCACTTCGTTATTATGAACAATCAGAAGGTCTCATATTTGTTGAAATCAACTAAGGGCTACTTTTCTCCTCTTAAGTGTCCTTCCTGTGGAACGGTTGGAGGTATGACCGTGGATCGAAAATATCTTGTCACCCGTTTGATTCGTTGTAAAGAGTGCTTTCTACTCTATCGTCATCCGGTAGATAGCCCAGATTTCAACGACACCTACTACAATTCAGATTATGTTGAGCCAGATGGTATTACGACGGATCTTCCAAGTGAGCAACAATTGGCGGTTTGGAAAGAATTGAACTTTATGAATAGCGGGAAGAATATTAGTTCCCACATTAAGGCTGTTGAGACAATTTTAGGACCTTTGACAGGCTTGAAATTGGTCGACTATGGGGCAAATTGGGGCTACGGATCCTACCAATGGAAACAAAGAGCGCTGGTTGTCGAAAGTTACGAACTGGCAAGAGACAGGGCTTCATTTGGTAAAAATCTTGGACTCTCGATAAAGACGAAAGAAGAAGATATCAGTAAAGGCAATGATATTTTTTACAGTTCTCATGTAATTGAGCATTTGCCTTCCGTTAAGCATATGCTTGATGTGGCACGAAGATCTCTTCATCAGGATGGTATTTTTGTTGCATTCTGCCCAAATGGGAGTGAGGCATTCAGGAAAAGGCACCCTGGAAATTTCCATCGGGGATGGGGACTCGTTCATCCAAACTATCTAACAGGAGAATTCTATCAAAGGGCATTTGCGTCTAATCCATACTTTATTAGTTCAAGCCCCTATGAAATTGATTCCGTGAACCTTAACCAGGTTCAATACGTAGGGAATCTGGAAGGAGATGAACTTATGGTTATTGCTAAAATCAACTCATCTTTTCGTGGCTGATCGAAAAATCCTTGTAGCCATTTATGCCCATCCGGAAGGGTACCCGCCTACCCTAAATTGCCTTGGAGAGCTTTCAGGTTTGTTTGACAGGATTATTGTCTTGGGAAGACAGACATTGCATAGTCGCTGGAAATTTCCTCTTAATTGCTTGGTCTACTTTTCGGGAAGGTACTTACCGGTACGTGAGTCTGAACAGCAGCCTTTGCTTTTCAAATTGTGGAGTTTTCTGAGGTTTGTTGCACTGTTGGCCCGACAAATTGTAATTCATCGTCCATCCTGGATCCTCGTGTATGACCCAATGGCTTTACTGGCTTATAGACTGGTAGCATGGATTAACCTATATGGATCCAAACTTTGGTATCACAACCATGATGTGTTTGAACCTTCAATGGTAAGGAAGTTTTCAATTCAATCGTTGGCTGGACATGCGGAACAGGGGATGTTTGCCAAAATAGACTTGTTTACTTTGCCTGCCGATGAGCGAAAAAAGAATTTTCCCATGCATCAACTGGCAGGCATCTATCACCTGGTACCGAACTATCCGGCGAGAAGATTTTATGATCAGTTCTACAAACCAAGGCAATTGGGGACCCGTGTCCGGCTGATCTTCCAGGGAGCAATTTCGGAAGGTCACGGCTTTGAGGAGATCATTGACTTGTTGCATTGTAAAGTGTCAGGAAGAAGTCTGCATTTGACACTAATCGGATTTGTAAATGAAAAGTACAAAGATCAACTGTTAGCGAGGGCTGAACAGGCGGGGGTAGCAGACCGCCTGGATATTCAGCCCTATGTATCCTATGTCGACCTTCCGGGCATAACCAAGAACCACGACATCGGCCTGGGCATTTATGCAAAATCGAACGATTTTCATCTTAGCCTGGGGAAAGCTTCCAACAAGATGTATGAATACGCAGCGGTTGGTTTGCCGATATTGGTGTTTGATAACAGCCATTTCCGAGGGCACTTGGGCAGTCACAGATGGGTATTTTTTACCGACTTGTCGAAGACGTCGTTATTAAAACAAATGGAGGAGCTTACTCAGAATTATGAACAAAGATCCTTGGATGCTCATCAGGATTTTATAAAAGCGCTTAACTTCGAAGCAGCGTTTGACCCTATTCGAAAGCACCTTGAGCAGTTGAGCGGTGAACAATGAAGAAAGCAATTGTAACAGGGATATCTGGACAGGATGGCTCGTACCTGGCCAAACTATTGATAGGGAAGGGCTATAGGGTTATTGGTCTGATTTCCGAGAATCGAAATAGTGACCTTTTTCGATTGGCGTATTTGGATATCCTTCAATCCTGTGAGATAAGACCTATCAATCTACTCAATCAAAATGCAGTTGAGCAACTTCTGGAAGAGGTACGACCGGATGAAATTTATAACCTGGCGGCACTTAGTTCTGTGGGAGTATCTTTTCAACAGCCCTTGAATACTTTTGATTTCAACACGCGAAGTGTAATGGTCTTGCTTGAGGCTATTCGCCGGGTTTGCCCAAAGACAAGGTTTTATCAGGCGTCCAGCAGTGAAATGTTTGGAAATATTGGCCGCTCAAGATTACCCGTGCAAGAGTCTTTCTTGTTCCATCCCGCAAGTCCTTACGGCATTTCAAAAGCTTCGGCCCATTGGCTTACGGTGAACTACCGGGAGGCATTTGGTCTTAATGCCTGTTGTGGGATTCTTTTCAATCACGAATCAGCTTTGCGGCCAGAGCACTTTGTTATAAAGAAGGTCATTGGATCCGCACTCAGAATCAGAGATGGCCTGCAAGCCAAATTGACATTGGGTAACCTTGCCATTGCGAGAGATTGGGGATATGCCCCAAAGTATGTGGAGGCCATGTGGGCCATGTTGCAGCGAGACAGATTTGAGGATTATCTGATTTGCTCTGGCGCATTCATTCAATTGAAGGAGTTTGTTTTCAAGGTGTTTGCAAAACTCCAGATGGATGCAACCTTGTACATCGAAATTGATGAACGATTAACCAGGTCGCTGGAACTTGATATAATTTACGGCGATAATTCCAAGGCCCGGCAGGAATTGGGCTGGAATTACAACATGAGTACGGATGACCTTATTGATCAACTGATTCGGGATGAGGATTGCCTGCGCAGTTGGAATAACAAAAGGGTTGAATGATGAAGGTTGTCTTCTTTCATCGCAAACCCAGGGTTAACTACAACTTTAGCGTGGAAAACCTCTTTCGTCATGTTCGCGAGGCTTTACCGGATTCTGTAGAGCCTGTTGTAAAAGAACTTTCTTGGTATAGCGATGGGTTCCTAAAGCGAATGGCACTCTGTGTTGAGGCATTCTTCCATCAAGGGGATGTCAATCATGTTACAGGTGATATCAATTTTATTGCCATTTTTCTGAAGCGGAAGACGGTCTTGACCGTGCTTGACGTTGGTTTCATGAAGCATCCGCATCCGTTGGCCAGGTGGGTCTTGAAATGGTTCTGGATCATTTTGCCGACCCATCGGGTTGGGGCAGTAACAACAATATCGAATTCCGCAAAGGAAGAATTGTTGAAGTACGCACGTGTTCCGGCGGAAAAGATTTCTGTCATTTATGTTCCTATCTTACCTGGATTTGAGCGAGATATTAAACCGTTTAATAAAGAGAAACCTGTTCTCTTACAGGTAGGGACAAAGGGGAATAAGAATTTGACAAGACTCATCAGGGCAATTCGGGGTATTTCCTGCAGGTTGGAGATTGTGGGCGAGTTAGATGAGTCCATGAGGCAACTCTTAAAGGAGTGTTCGGTCGATTTTTCAAATTCGTGCAATCTTTCCAATAAGGAGATTATTGAGAAGTATATTTCTGCAGATGTCATTTGTTTCACATCAACCTATGAAGGTTTCGGTATGCCCATTGTAGAAGCAAATGCCATTGGCCGCGTTGTGGTGACCAGTAATATTCTCTCCATGCCTGAAGTGGGAGGTGATGCTGCGCACTATGTAGACCCTTTTGATGTGGAGTCTATTCGTGCTGGTATTATTAAGGTCATAGAAGATGATTCCTATCGCGAATTATTGATACGGAACGGTTTGCTCAATGTGCGCAGATTTGATGTCCATGAAATAGGCCGCCAGTATGCCGAGTTGTATCATAGCGTAAATACAGGTTTGCCGTGAATTTCTTTGTTGTTACTGCAATCCTGGTAATTTTTTACGTCCTGCTGATCTGGAAGTCCGGTAAGACATACCCCATTTTGTACATGTTCTTTTTTACATTCTTTCTGCAATACATTTATTCAACCTATCTCATTTACAATAACTACGCTAAATTAAAAAGCCAGATGCCCATTCGACAGGAAGTGCTTTTTGATTTTGCGATCCCGGCTGTTATTGCATTGTTCCTTGGGATTTGGCTATTCAATACTGACTACGACATCCGCAACACGGTAAAGAAAATTGACCCAATTAAGGCAACCCGACTTGGGTATTTCCTGTTGTTCATTTCATATGGATTTGACTTTATGTCACTGATCGGAATAGGTTGGTTTGGTTCGTTGACCTCATTTACCTATTACCTGAAGTTCCTGGCTGTTTTTTGTTTTTTGTTTACAAATTCAAAATTTCTCTACTTCCTGTCGTCCTTGATTTATGGACACCTCGTTATCAATGTCCTGGGGTCAGGTGTCTTTATCGACCTTATTATCTGGGGTGTATTCTTATTCTTCTTTATTTCGCTGCGATTCAGACTTTCTTTCTTTTTCCGGGGAGTACTTTTTCTTAGCGCCGTCCCGCTGCTTATTCTTATCCAAAGCGTGAAAGATGAGTACCGGAAACTCGTGTGGTCGAACAAGGAGGAAAGCGGAATCGCTTTGTTTGCTGAATTGGCCCAACAGGAAAATGAGCGTCAAACGGGCCCCATTGAAGAATCCAAAGGCGTTGTATTAACAGTAGCACGACTTAGTCAGGGTTGGCACCTGGGACTTACGCTTAAGCGGGTTCCACAATTTCAACCATTTGCAGATGGACAGGAAATGCTGAGTGATATTGGATCTGCCATTCTACCCCGATTTCTTTTTCCGGAAAAAAAAGTTGTCCACACTAAAGAAAAGTTTTATAGGTATACTGGTCATAAGTTGAAATCCTCAACCTCAATGACAATCGGAATTTTGGGTGATTTCTATGTCAATTTTGGTAAAAAATGGTCATTGGTGATGCTGTTTGTTTTTGGAGCAATGGTGTCCAGGATTGTTGCCTTCTTCAACAAGAATTTCGTACAGAGCAGGGATCCCATTAACATTGTTTGGGTCCCTTTCATTTTTAGCTACCTGATCAGGGCTGACAATGACTTCTATATTTTTCTGAATTGCCTGATCAAAGGATTTATCATTTTTCTTGTTATAAACTATATCCGGTATCAATTGCTGGAACCAAAGAAAATGCGACCCGTTGTTGGCGTTTAATTTGAGACAGATACTGATCTTTACCAATCACTTTTGGCCGGCATATAAAGGAGGCGGGCCGATACAGTCGCTGAAGAACTTGCTTCCTCTCTTCGGCCAAAACAGGGAGGTCTCCGTGTACTGTTCTGCCGTTGACCTGGGTGACCAGGCGCCCCTTAGTAGTGTTAAGGTAAACCAATGGAATGAGTACAAAGCGAATCAGCGCATTTACTATGCAAGACCCGTTCACGTACGGTCCTTGTTTGATTTGATCCTAAAATCAAACCGCGAGAGCATCATTTATATCAATGGAATCTTTTCATGGTCCTTTAATATTGCCCCACAGATAATCTCACGGCTGGTAGGAAGATCTTTGGTTGTTGCGCCACGGGGGATGCTACAGAAAGGAGCATTGCGGGTGAATCCGCTTAGAAAGAGTTTATTTCTGCGTTTCGCGCGTTGGTTCCATTTATATCGGCACGTAAGGTGGCATGCTACCGATAGCCAGGAAGCCCAGGATATACGCAACATTTTTCCGAACAGCGAAGTAATTATTGCCCCCAATGTACCAGAGGCACCGCGTGACCTGGAGGTAATGGATTCCAACAAGGGAGACAAGCTTAGGTTATGCTATTTCTCATTGATCACTCAAAAGAAAGCACTGCACCTGGCACTTGAAGCGCTGCGCCTGATTGATCAACCGGTACAATTGCATATTTATGGCCCCATCAAGGATCTGGAATACTGGGACCGATGTCAGAAGCTCATGGCCGGACAGATTCATGAAATAAAGTATGAAGGCCCCCTGAAACCGGAGCAGGTGCATAAAACCCTATTGGAATACCATGCCATGGTGCTACCTACACAGGGTGAAAATTTTGGACATGCAATTTATGAATCGCTTAATTCCGGTACCCCTGTGATAGTAAGTGCACACACACCATGGGGTTCGCTACAGGCACATCGGGCAGGTCTGACCGTATCGGGAGATTCTTCGCAAGCCTGGGCAGAAGCAATCAAGTTCTTTATGGACATGGATTCATCTGCGCATTTGCAATTGCGCAAAGGGGCAAATGATTTGGCCCGCCAATACTATAGGAGATACGATTTTAGGGGTATTTATGCCGAACTATTTGATGTACTAACACCGTAAACAGACTATGACCATTCTTGGTATTAATGCTTATCACGCGGACGCATCAGCTGCAATCTATAAAGACGGTGTGCTTGTTGCTGCAATAGAAGAAGAGAGATTTCGGAGAAAAAAACACTGGGCCGGGTTTCCAGCGGAGGCGATAGCATTTTGCTTGCGAGAAGCAGAAGTCACAATAAATCAGGTGGATCATATTACCATTGGAAGGAATCCGAATGCGAAAATGCTGAAGAAGTTGCTGTTTCTCGCCAAGGATCCGTGGGGTGGAATTCAAAATGTGCGTGAACGATTGAACAATCGAAATAAAATCTCGTCGCTTGAGTATGAGCTTGCTAAGCACTTTCATGCAGATAGTAAGGTTATGGCATCAAAGCTCAGGCGGATTGAACATCACAGAAGCCATATGGCGTCTGCATTTTTCCCAAGCCCATTTGACGAAGCGGCCATCTTGTCTATTGATGGCTCAGGAGATTTCACGACAACCATGATTGGGGTGGGACAAGGAACAAGGATCAGGGTGATTGACTCGATTGACTTTCCGGTATCCTGCGGTTTGTTTTATACTGCTTTTACCCAGTTTCTCGGATTCCCCCATTATGGGGATGAGTACAAGGTGATGGGCCTGGCACCGTATGGAAAGCCGGTGTACCTGGACCAGGTTCGGCAGGTCATGCGCCTTCAGGCAAACGGCATGTTTGACTGGGACCCTCGCTTCTTCCGCTCCGCTAGGGAGGTGGTAATAACCTACGGATCCGATAACATGCCCGTGGTTGGCAACCTGTATAGTGACCATTTTACCTCCGTGTTTGGTAATCCCAGGTCAGCCGATGAAGATCTGACCCAACAGCACAAAGACCTTGCGGCCTCCGTGCAACGGGTCACGGAAGAGGCCATTATGCATATACTGTCGCACTTGCAAAAAAGGACCGGACTGAAGAAAATTTGTGTAGCCGGGGGAGTGGCTCAAAATTCTGTTGCTAATGGTAAGATTATTGGTGCAACAGGGTTTGATGAGCTGTACGTTCCACCTGCAGGACATGATGCAGGCCTTTCAATGGGATCGGCTTTGTATCAATACCACCATGTCCTGAGGCAACCTCGGTCATCTCCCCAATATTCTGCTTATACCGGAAGTAAATTTACCAATGATGACATTGAGCAAGTGTTAAAGACCAATGGAATCTCCTATAAAAAATATCATGACGATGAGCTTTTTGAGATTGTTGTTGATAAGTTGATTGAACCCGGTGTGGTGGGTTGGTTCTCGGGCAGAGCTGAGTTTGGTCCACGGGCACTCGGTGGCCGGTCCATTTTGGCTGATCCGAGAAATCCCAGGGCTAAAGATTTGCTGAACAGTAAGATCAAAAGGAGAGAGAGTTTTAGGCCTTTTGCCCCCTCCATCTTAAAGGAGTTTACCAGTGAGTATTTTGAAAAGGCAGAAGAGGTTCCCTTTATGGAGAAGGTGTTCCCTATTCGGTCGGAGAAGCGTGAAAGGATACCCGCGGTTACCCATGTGGATGGATCCGGCCGTCTACAGACCGTCCGCCAGGATGTGTCTCCCAGATATTATTCCCTGATCTCTGCTTTTCATAAAAGAACAGGTATTCCAATACTCCTCAATACATCGTTTAATGAAAATGAGCCAATTGTGAATACCCCACAAGAGGCTTTGGACTGTTACCTGCGGACGCAGATGGATATGTTGGTATTGGAAAACTGTGTCGTACAACGCTGACCCGTGAAAATATCACTCATTACGGTATCGTTCAATTCAGCTAAAACAATTGCTACGACGTTTGATTCAATTCAAGCACAGACCCACACTGATTGTGAACACATAGTGATCGATGGGGGATCGGTTGACGGGACCATTGAAATAATCAAGTCGGCCACGCATATTCACCACTGGATCAGTGAACCTGACCGCGGTATCTATGACGCCATGAACAAAGGCCTCAAACTAGCGACGGGTGAGATTATCGGCATACTAAATTCAGATGATTTTTATGCATCGGACAAGATACTTGATTCTGTAGCGAAGGCTTTTGAAGACCCTGCTATTGATACCGTTTATGGCGATCTCAACATAGTTGATTCAACCAATTTGTCACGGGTGGTGCGCAGGTATTCCTCGGCCGGATGGGAGCCATCACGGTTTAAATGGGGCTTTATGCCCGCACACCCCACCTTCTTTGCCAGAAGCCATGTGTATAAATCGGTCGGAGAGTTTAAAACTGACTATGCAATAGCCGCTGACTACGAAATGCTGATCAGGATGCTCTATGTCCACAGGTTCACCAGTAAATACCTGCCGCTTACCATGGTTACTATGCGTAAGGGAGGTGTAAGTTCAAATGGGTTGCAAAGCAACATTGTTCTCAATCGGGAAATCCTACGGGCTTGCCGGGAGAACGGCATCAGGACGAACTATGCGATGATCTATTCCAAGTATTTTAAGAAGATCTTTGAATTACTTCGATGAATATTCTGATCACAGGAGCATCTGGGTTTGTGGGGAGAGGCCTGTTGGAATACTTGTCTGATAAGTCGGATACGACCCTTTTCGTCCACTCGCGCTCGCGAGAGTGGATTTCAAAACTGACTTTTGCTGGTCGCATAATACCACTCGATGTTTGTACGACAGAGATCCTGAATGTTAACAATATTGACTGTGTTATTCATTTGGCAGGCATAGCCCATGACCTGGATGGAAAGTATACCCCTGCGGATTATGAAAAGGTAAATACGCAAGGCACTATCCAAATGTTTGATGCATTCAACAAGTCGACTGCGAGGGTGTTTGTGTTTATGAGTTCCATCAAGGCAGCGGTTGACACGGCTGAAACACCGGTTGACGAAGACGTTGTTCCTGCACCTACAACACCATATGGCAAATCCAAGCAAAACGCCGAGGCCGGTCTGTTGGCCTATTCCATGCCACCCGGAAAATTTCTTTACATCCTTCGCCCAGTCATGATTCATGGCAAAGGCAATAAAGGCAATTTGAATCTATTATACAGGTATGTTCAGTATGGGCTGCCCTATGTGTTTGGAGCGTATGATAACCAACGATCCTTTCTCACTGCAGACAATCTGAATTTCATTATCCACCGAATTATGCAGGGCAGCTATCCATCCGGTGTCTATCATGTTTGTGATGATGCTCCCTTTTCAACTACCGAACTGATATCAATCATTGCGCATAACATGGACAGGTCACCCAGAATCTGGTCATTGCCTAAGAGGATCATTGAACCGTTGTTCAGCCTGAGTTCCGCACTGGGAATTCCGGCCAGCCGTTACAAGACTAAGCTTACGGAGAGCCTCGTGGCCTCCAACGCCCGCATAAAAAAAGTGTTAGGTGTGGATCTGCCGGTCTCTGCGCATGAAGGTTTATCCCGCACATTGAAGAGCTTTCGTGAACACTAATTATTACATTCTTTTTGCCGGACTATTGGTGGCTTTGGAACTAGGCTACTTCGCCTTGGCCAGGCGATTTGGAATTCTGGATCAACCAAACCACAGAAGCTTGCACGTGCAACCTACGATACGGGGTGGAGGTATCATCTTTTTTGTTGCTGCATTGCTGGGCTACATTTGGATTCCGCTTGATCAACCTTTGTTTCTGTCCGGCCTCATCCTGATATCGGTGATTGGTTTCATGGATGATGTTAAGGGGCTTGGAAGCGGTGTTCGTTTTATGATTCAATGTATGGCCATTGCCCTATCGATGGCTCAGGTGGGGCTGGATGTCCCCTGGTATGGTCTGGGAATGGTGTTTATTGTGGGCGTCGGACTTTTGAATGCTTACAATTTTATGGATGGCATAAACGGAATTACCAGCGGATACTCCCTCGTGACGTTGGGTTCATTGGTCTGGATCAACATGGAGACACCTTTTATAGACAAAGATTTCTTAGGGTGCCTTATTTTGGGCGTGGGCATTTTCAGTTATTTTAATTTCCGGACAAAGGCCATATGTTTCGCGGGCGATGTAGGTAGTTTGTCCATGGGTTTTGTCCTTCTTTATGCGATTGCTACGTTGATCAAATCAACAAACCAATTTGCCTATATCTTTTTGGTGGCCTTGTATGCCGTTGATACGGGATTGACCCTGTTACACAGGATGTGGTTGCGCGAGAATATTTTTAAGGCTCACAAGATGCATTTCTTTCAATTGATGGTAAATCAATTTGGTCTCTCTCATGTCAAAACCAGCCTCATATACTCGATGGTCCAATTGGTGATTAATATTATTCTGATTATTGTAATCTCTTCGCATACAATAAGCCCACTGATCGTTGGGACTTTGTTTGTTATGGTTTTAGCCGTTGTTTATGGCTACTTTAAATTTTATTATAGAATATCCCATTAACAGTGTATGTATTTGTCGGTTGTTAAACCGGTTATAGATAGGGTTTTTGCCTTCCTTCTTGTTATTACCCTTGGTTTGCCATTCGTATTTGTGTGTTTGATCCTTTGGATCTTCCATGGCGCACCGGTATTCTTTGTACAGGAGCGTGCTGGCAAGGGAGGGAAGCCGTTTAAAATGTTGAAACTAAGAACGATGTCAGGAAATGGCCAAAACCTAAGGATTACCAGATTGGGGAGCCTCCTACGGAGGACATCTATTGATGAAATTCCTCAGGTGTGGAATATTCTTGGGGGTAATATGTCATTCGTTGGCCCCAGGCCGCTGCTCGTATCGTATGTACCACGGTATTCCAGGGAGCAAAGGAACCGGTTAACGGTTATGCCAGGAATTACAGGCTGGGCCCAGGTCAATGGCAGAACAAGTATACCCTGGAACGAAAAACTGGACCTTGATGTATACTATGTCAAAAACTGTTCAATAGCATTGGACCTTGTGATTCTGATCAAGACCTTCGTATTGGTGCTTTCTTTCAAAGAGGATACTTCGGTATCAGAGGAACCATTTAACCCCTCATGAGAAACATTGCAATTTATGGTGCCGGTGGTTTTGGTCGCGAGATGGCACTAATGATTCGTCAAATTAATCAGGCCCAACTGCAATGGAATGTGGTGGGCTATTTTGATGATGGTAAATCGAAAGGAACTGATGTCGGTGGAATCAAGGTGCTTGGTGGATATGAAGCGCTCTGCAACCATCGTGAAGAAATTTCAATTGCGGTTGCCATTGCAGATCCGTTACAGCGAAGGGAGCTGGTTCAAAAGATCGATTCTCCGCTGATTGATTTTCCGGTATTGGTGCACCCCGCTTGCCATGCCGGCGATCCTATTAATCATATTGAGAGGGGTTGTATTCTTACGGCAGGAACTATTCTGACTACTGCCGTCACCATGCGCCAGTTTGTTGTTGTAAATCTTCAATCAACCATTGGTCATGATGTGGAGTTGGGGCAGTTTACTACCGTTATGCCCGGTTGCTCCGTTTCTGGAAATGTCAAAGTCGGAGGGGAGACCCTCATCGGAACCGGGGCCAGGATCCTGCAGAACTTGTCCATTGGCCGGAATTGTGTGGTCGGTGCCGGAGCGGTGGTGACCCGAAACTTTGGTGATCATAAGACCCTGATGGGCATACCGGCCAATGAGAAGTGAGTGGGGCATCTCTGAATTTAAACCGGCCATTCGGTTTGTTTTGCTCTTTCTTGCGATATACGTTGCAGGCAATAGCCTATATGGTGTCTGGATCGAGAACACCAAACCTGCCCCCGATGCGGCCACGGTTACTGTCTCCCGTCAAGTGTCATGGTTGCTATCGCCTGTTGACCAGACTGTGAGCACATTGAACAGTGAAACGGAGCCCGTGGTGATGCTGAGAAACCAGCACGGGCCGGTTCTCCGTGTCTTTGAGGGCTGCAACGGAGTCAATGTGATGATTGTATTTGTTTCATTCATGATTGCTATCGGAGGAAGATTTTCCAATCTGGCTAAGTTTACCATCGGAGGTCTGCTGGTCATTCATGTAGCTAATCTGTTGAGGGTATTCCTGTTGTTTATTACAGCGATTTACCAGCCAAGACTCTTTTACTATTTTCATAAGTACTTGTTTACGGCAGTGCTCTACGCCGTAGTTTTTGCCTTGTGGTATGTATGGATTGAGTATTTTATTGTGAGACCAAAAAAAAATGCTTCTGGTTACAAATCGATGGATTAGGATTGCCCTTGGCAGCATGGCGGTGCTGATACTGGTTTCGATATATGTCTTTCAAAGAACGGCATCGATGAATTGGATTTCCGCATGGGTTTCGGCAGGCCCGGAGGTAAGTTTTGTAATTAACCGTGTGTTCCGGTTCGTCTTAAACGACATGGCATGTTTACTATTAATTGTGGCGATTTTCAATGATCCCAGATACGTCCGGATGGGATGGATGTTGTTTTGGTTCGAACTCCTGATTCTTCTGCCAGTTTATTTCATCGCCAAACTGTCTTTGGAGGGTGCATCTGAAATATCCTCCCCGCTATTGTCACAAGTACACAGAATGATAATCAATCCGCTATTGATGGGAATATTAATTACCGGGCTTCTGCTTCAGAAAAAATTAATGTTGACCTCCAGAAAATGACGCCAATTCGAATTCCGCTTTCTACGACTCCATTCGATGCGCATGGACTTACTTCGGTATTGGAACAATATGCCCGGGAACCTCAGGCCATCATTCTTCGTGATTTTGAGTCCGGTTTGCGGCAGTTGACCGGAGCCCGGTATGCACTCGCTTTGAGTTCTGGCACTGCCGGTATTCACCTTGCATTAAAAGCTTCTGGTGTCGGGGTGGGCGATATTGTGTTGGTATCCAGTTTTACTTACGTCGCCTCGGTAAATCCGATACTATACCTCGGAGCAGTCCCTGCATTTGTGGATAGCGAAGAGACAACATGGAACATGGACCCCAGTTTGCTTGAGCAGAGCATTACTGATTTTCTGAAAAAGAACATAGTCCCTAAGGCCATTCTGGTGGTGCACGCCTATGGAATGCCGGCCAGAATGAATGAGATTTTGGGAATTGGAAATAAATACGGCATTGTGGTTATTGAAGATGCGGCTGAAGCCCTGGGTTCTGAGATTGACGGAAGAAAGCTGGGTACCCTTGGAACTACGGGCATATTCTCCTTTAACAACAACAAAATAATGACCACCTATGGTGGTGGAGCATTAATTACAAATGATCAAATGGTATTTGACAATGCCCTCAGATGGGCTAACCAATCAAGAGAGAACAAATCTCATTATGAGCATAAAGAGTTGGGTTACAACTACCGGATGGGGCCACTGGCTGCAGCACAGGGTATACTAGGACTCCGAACACTTGACAATAAATTGAAGGCGAGGCGATCAATTCATGAAAAATACAGAAATGGTCTTAGGGATGCGCCGGTATCTTTTGTAGATGAACCATCGGGTTTTGTATCGAACCGTTGGTTATCCACGATTCGGCTCAAAACACTAAAAATACCGCATATTCAGGCAGAGATGGTGCAAGCCGGAATAGAGACAAGGCAGTTATGGAAGCCGATGGATGAACAGCCTGTTTTTCAAGGATTTCCTTCGTGTTCTCGTGGCATCTCGGCTAACCTTTTCGAGACAGGGCTGACACTTCCGTCGAGTGAGCACCTGGCAGCTGAAGACATGCAGTCAGTCATATCTGTCATAACTAATTCAATTACAGGCAGTTAATAGCCTATTGCCTTAATGATACCCTTTGCGCTTGATCGTGGTTGCCATCCGGACACCCCTGGCGTGATGGCTTTTGCTCCTTTCCTGCATTAGGTGTAACTAATTGAAAATTAAATAGTTACATCTTACCGTTTTCCACCATTTTCCCTTTATTGCAGAGGTATGGCGTATTCGGTTACTTCCATTGAATTGGCCGAATCCACAGTATCGAATTCCGTATTGTGCTGGTCAAATGTTATCTTTGAAGTTGGAAATCAGAACACCCTTCATGAGAAATATAGTTAGTCTGGTAATTGGCCTTCTACTTGCCTCTTTGGTAGCAAATGCCCAAACCACTGGTGATTTCCGGTCCCATGCTACAGGCAACTGGAATAGCGTAAATACATGGGAAAGGTGGAATGGCAGTTCATGGATTTTTCCGGCACCCTCAACGCCGACTGATGCGGACGGTGTGATCACAATTCAGGTGTCTCATACCGTGACAATCCCTTCAGGCTTCAGTGTTGCAGCGGACCAATTAACCCTCGCGGCCAATAACGCAACTAACCTTGTAATTGCGTCAGGCGGCACATTGAGCTTATCTGATGGCACGGGAACGGACCTTACATTTTCTACAGGCTTGGGAACCTGCAAGTTGAGTGTTTCTGGTACTTTTACTGTGAATCAAGGTGCTACAATTGCAAATGCCACCACAGCAAGACTCCTGATGTTAAATGGTGGCGTCTACCAGCACAACTATACCACCACCCCGGGTCAGATTTATACAGCAAACTGGGCTACAGGATCCACACTTGAATTCATAGGATATACGGACATAACGGGTGCACCAACTGGCCTGGGGCAATCTTTTTATAACGTTCGATGGAACTGCCCCAACCAGGGCTCTGTGTCTGCCGGGAACATCGACCTCGATGGAAAATTAACAACCGTAAAGGGTGATCTGACAATTGATGATACGGGAGTAACCTATCTAATCTTCAGTGATGCAACGTCATACACCCTGAATGTCACCGGAAATATTGTCGCAAACAATGCTGCGAGCTTTACATTTTCTGCATTTTCTGCCATTACTGCCAACGTGAATGTGACGGGTAATTTCACCTATAATTCATCGACTGCAAATTCGTTTATTGCCTTCACAGGAGATGTTAATCTCACGGTAAACGGAAATTTTGTCATAAACAATCTTTCCGGTGGCATTGACCTGAGTGGCGATGTGGGTGTGGCTAATGTTAATGTCAAAGGTAATTTTAGTATTACCCAGGGATCCCTTGTAAAAACTGGCCCGGCATCAGGAAACGCTTTCATCAATTTTAATGGCACCACGGTACAAACGTTTACCAACACAGGAAACCCAATCATTGAGGACATCAGTTTCGTGGTGGTTTCACCGGCTATCCTAGACTTGGGCAGTCAGGTGCTGGATGGAACAGGATCCTTTTCTCTTCAGTCGGGCTCAACCCTGAAAGTGGGGTCTTCTGTCGGGCTCTCCAACAGCGTTACTGGCACCGGGAATATCCAGGTAACCGGTACACGAACCTATTCTGCCGGCGGTATCATTGTTTACAATGGGACAACGCAATCGCTGGGTAATGAGTGGACAGGGTTGCTGAGTTCAGCGGGCGTTAACCTCGAAATTGCAAGTTCAGGGACCACAACCAATAATAATTCCTCCACGACCATTTCGGTGGCGGGCCTCACCTTGACATCGGGAACTTTGGCATTGGGCAATAGCAATACGTATCAGCTGTCAGGCTACATCAGAACGGCCGGTAATATCTCAGGCACATCAACCTCAAGCCTGACGTTCACCGGTGGTGGTACCTTGTCAGGCAACCTTGTCCTGGCACCTGGTTTCCAGAACCTGAATAACCTGAGCATGTCCCGCACAGGAACAGTAACCCTTGGCTCTGATCTTAATATACAGGGTACGCTGGCTTTCACTTCAACTGGCAATGTGGATATCAACGGACAGACCCTGAATATAGTAGGTAATATTACACAGAGTGGAGGAGGAGGACTAGTCAGTTCGCTCACTACATCAAATCTCACCGTTGCAGGATCTGGAGCATTATCGTCATTCGGATTTGCTTCCCCCATGCAGTTGAACAATGTCCAATTATTAAGAACATCCGGAACTTATTCATGGAACGCCGCCGGTAATGTTAACGGCACAATTACCCTGGCCAATGGCAGTCTGACCTTGGGTACGAATACACTTATTATGGTAGTTGGTTCCACGTTTAGTCGTATCGGAGGAACTACCGTTACGGGAGTAACATCTGCGACTAGCGGTATTTATAATGTGTCCTATTCTGGGAATCTTACAACAAGTGGTGAACTTCCCACAGCAGTATCTGGTCAGTTGGGAGCACTTACCATAGGAGGTAATGTCACACTGGATAAAGCGATTGATATCAATGGTGATCTGGTTATCAATAGCGGTAGCCTCAGTGCCGGCACCAACAACATCACCATGTCAGGTGTTAACTTCACCATCAACGGTGGAACTTTCACAGTCTCCAGTGGTCAGCTTACCACTTTCGACAGTGGTGTTAGTACAACCTGGGGTGGCTCATCTTTGAGTGGCGTACAATTTAGCAATGCTACGGTGAACCCGGGAACAACCATCATCGTGAGCGGCACCAATCCGAACATCAATGTTTCTGGAACCTGGGATAACAATGGCGCGCTTACACCGGGATCCAGTACTTTCATTTTTAATGGTGCTGCCCAGAGTATTGATACCAATGGTCAGCCGTTCTTCAGCGTTACGATGGGTGGAACGGGTATCAAAACACTTGGGCAAGCCCTGGATACCCATGGAAGCCTCACTATTAATACAGGTGTAACCCTTGACGTAGGGGTAAACCGGACCATTACCTGTGGAGGTTCCTGGATTAACAACGGAACATTTAATGCAAACAATGGTTTGGTAATTTTTGATGGTACAGGGCAGTCCATTAACGCTGCCGGACAAGCTTTCTATGACCTTCAGTTGTCCACCAATGGAACCACCAAGACCTTATCCGGTGCAATCGATATTAATCATAATCTCACCATTGATGCCGGAGTAACATTTGATGTTAGCGCGATTGCTTATCCCATCAATCTTGCCGGCAATTGGATTAACAATGGAACGTTTACCCGCAGAACCGGCACGGTTATTTTTGATGGAACAACCGTCATCAGCGGTACTACGGCACCCAGTTTTAATAATGTTACTATTTCAGGCACGGCACTTACCCTACCTTCCGGTGTCACAACCGATGTGTCCGGCAATTGGAATCAATCAGCCGGAACTTTGACAGCAACGGGAAGTACGCTGCAATTCAGCGGTGGATCCCAGACGATTGCTCCTGGTGGTCAGACTTTTAACAATGTGACCATTAATGGAGCCGGAACCAAAACGCTTACCGGCAGCGGGACCGTCGGTGGTGTACTTACGCTTACAGCCGGTACTTTTGATGCAAGTGGACAGACGCTCAATTTGCAGGGAAATTTTGTCAGCAATTCAGCTTCAATCTTAACAACCAGTACCCTGACCTTTTCAGGCACAACGGTGCTGTCAGGAAGTGTTAACCCTACGTTTGGATCTATTACTGTAACAGGATCATTCTCACCAGCGGCAAGTTTTAATATCAACGGAAATCTGGTAAACAATGGTACCCTGAACGCCTCAGCAGGCACTGTTACATTTGGGGGATCAACAGCCATTTCAGGAACCAATGCCAGTACCTTCAATAACGTGATAATATCAGGTACGCTTACGGCGCCATCAGCTAACATGAACGTTGCAGGCTCATGGACCAATAATGGAACATTTACACATAACAGCGGAACCGTGACCTTTACGGGCACTACCTCCGTGGCAGGCAGCAATCCTTCTAACTTCAACCACATCACGATCAGCGGAACCCTCAATGGACCGGCGTCCCTGAACGTGGCCGGAAACTTTACAAATAATGGCGTATTCAACCGCGGTACGGGTACCGTAGTATTCAATGGTACAGGCACCCAGTCCATAACCGGAAGTACCGTTACGGACTTTAATAATATTACCGTTTCCAACAACAGCAATGCGCCTGCTGTGCAGGTATTAACCAACCAGAACCTTCGCGGTGTACTTACCTTGTCGGGCACCAATACTGTTTTTGATGCAGACGGCGCCGGATCTGCTGTATTCAAAATCATGAGTACGGGCGACTCGCCTACATCGGATGGTGGTATAGCTACGTTGCCCTCCGGAACATCTGTATCCGGGCAGGTGACTGTGCAGCGATACATGTCCATCGAAGGAGCAAATAGTGGAAGGATATTCCGTTATATATCTTCCCCTGTTCAGAATGCCCCGGTATCACAACTTCAGGCTTTTATTCCTGTTACCGGAACCTTTACTGGCTCAAGCACCTGTTCTGGTTGTTCAACCAATGCTTCCATGCAATATTATAATGAGACAGTCACAACGGATACCAATGGTAGCGGTATAGCTGACCTGAATGATGGTTATATCAACTATCCAGTTGCAGCAAATTCAGAAACCATGGCTACGGCCGTTGGTTATAAAGTATTTGTCCGCGGTAATATTGCTCCTGTATCTACTGCCGGAAGCGCACTTTGGGAACTTCGTGGTTCGGTAAATGCAGGAAATATAACTTTGCCGGCAAGTTTTACATCTTCCGGTACCCTTGCTAATGACGGATGGAATCTGGTGGGCAATCCCTATCCATCGACCATTGACTGGAATGCTGGCGGTTGGACGAAAACGAATATCAGCAATACTTTCTACATGCTGGACAACGGGTTGGCTATACCGGTATTTGCTTCATACAATGGCACGGTCGGCACAAATGGTGGCTCGAGATTTATTGCGGCTGGACAAGCTTTCTGGGTCAAGAGTGATGGTCCGGGGTCTCCAACGGTGGCAGTCACCGAAAGCGTGAAAGTAGCAGGTACTTCTACCACCTTTTTCCGTGAAGCGTTGCCTGCAAATATTCTCCGTGTTACCCTCAAGCAGGGCACGGTGGCCGATGAGATGGTAATCCAGTTTACTGACAATGCATCGGTAGCGTTTGACAACCAGTTGGATGCCAGAAAACTACCCAATCCGACAGCTTTTAACCTCTCTTCCCTGTCCTCTGACAATGTGAAATTGGCCATCAATGCGATGCCGATGAGCCAGGATTGCTATAGCTCAATTAAACTGGATGTCAGCAATGTTCCAGCCGGCTCTTATAGTCTGAATTTTTCGGATTTTGAGACATTCACCAATAGCTTAACCAAAATCTTTTTACAGGATGCCTTTACAGGACAATCGATAGATGTCCGCCTTTCAACATCATACGCGTTTCAAGTAACTTCCAATACCGCAAGTTTTGGTAGTGACCGTTTTTCAATTAAAGTAGGAGAGGCCTTGTCAACGATATCAGCAACCGGCAACACCCGATGTGATGCAGGTACATTGACTTTGAACGCATCAGGGGCGCAGGATGGTAACTATCGTTGGTTTACAGATGCGGCTGGCACCTTGCCGATAAGTGGAGCGACATCTTCCACACTGATCACTGGTACATTAACCAAATCCACTTCATTCTATGTAGCGGCGGCTAATGCAGCAGGTTGTTTTGGTCCCCGTACGGAGGTGCTCGCCACTATTGTGGGTGATATTCCCTCGACATTAACTGCAGTTAATGCATCGCGTTGTGGTGCAGGATCAGTCACTTTAGGCGCCAACGGTGCAAGTGCTGTTGACGGATATCGGTGGTACACCTCACAGACAGGTGGAACTGCGATCCCTGGAGCAACTTCAGCTACATTCATTACACCATCACTTGACCAGAAGACCAATTACTATGTTACCAGTATCGCTGCCGGCGGATGTGAGCAAGTTCGTATCCCTGTCGTTGCCGGAATTTCTATATTGACCCCCGTGGAGATCACCGTAAATGGTGACCTTTTGCAATCGAGTTATACCCAGGGAAATCAATGGTACAAAGATGGAACGTTAATTGCCGGGGCAACGGCAGCTACCTATCAACCCACCACTACAGGAGTTTATAAGGTAGTGGTTACTATAGATGGATGTACTACCACCGTTGAAAAGCAGTATGTGGTCACAGGCTTGGGTGAGGGCCTTCCTTCGCACATCATCGTCAGTCCGGTGCCGACTTCGTCGCTGGTGACCGTGTCCGTAGAATCGGATTATCAGGTGAGTGCGCAGGTTGTATCTATGTCAGGTACACGGATTTTTGAAAAGGAATTGGAAGGTGACCGAATCAAGCGAGGTGTGTTTAATTTGCAAGATCAGTCCGATGGGATGTATATTTTAGTTGTTGTGGACGGAAATAATATCTACAAAACCCGAATCATTAAGAAGTAATGAATTTTTTGAAGCCCATTCTGGTTCTGGTCTTTCTACTGGTTCCTTTTGTTTTACTGGCTCAACCGGGAGATGGCGGGGGTGACCCTGATGTTCCAATTACGGGGTTGGAATACTTGCTTGGCGGAGGAATACTGCTTGGCATTAGAAGACTTCTAAATTTCAACAAATCAGATAAGAAGAATCCGTGAGGTGGTGGATTAAGTTGGTGCGCAACTTGCGAATCCTCCCAAGGTGGATGATTATCTTCATTGATTTGTTTTTTATCTCCTTCTCCGCCTTCCTGGGTTATCTGTTGCGTTTCAATTTTTCCTTCAGCGAATTGGTTTACTACCATTTTGAAGAAGGGATTCTTGTTTATGCGACTTGTGGATTTGTTGCCATACTATTGACTGGCAGCTACCGGGGTATTATCAGATATACAGGCTTGCAGGATGGTGTTCGCATTTTTTATATGGTCGTCCTGAACCTGGCCCTGGTCATTGGAATCAACTTGCTGTTTGCATATAGTAACCTGAAGAATATAATTCCGTATTCCGTAATTCTTATTAGTCTGCTTTCATCTTTCCTTTTTCTTTTCAATTACCGACTGTTGGTCAAATACTTTTTTTCGTTTTACCGCGATCAATTGTTGACGCGTACCCGTGTAATGATATTTGGAGCCGGGCAAACAGGAATAGTTACACGGCATGTTGTAGAATCATCTCCTCGAATGAGGTTGGTTGGCTTTCTTGAAGATGACCAGGATAAGGTGGGGAAGATCCTAGATGGCGTGAGGATATTCAGTGCAAGAAGCGCGGAGTTAGAATTTCTTATCAATGACAATCCGTTTGACGAAATTATCATTGCCTCCAGAAATGTCAGCATGGAACGGAGAAATGAACTTGTTGATCGATGCATCGAAAACCGGATTCGTGTCAGGGTGATACCACCTATTGATAAGTGGGCTAAAGGAGAGCTTAGTTTTAATCAGATTAAGGAAATCAATATAGAGGACTTATTAGGCAGAGAATCGATACGCCTGAATAAGGAAAATGTTGAACGCGACCTCAAGGGAAAAAGGATATGCATAACAGGTGCAGCGGGTTCAATTGGCCGTGAGTTGCTGAAACAGGTGTTGGGATACTACCCGGAATGCGTTATCGCTATCGATCAGGCGGAGTCATCGCTTTATGAGTTGGAACGAGAAATCATGACTTTAGGCAGTAATGTCAAAGTCATTACTTTTCTTGCCGATATTACCAATTTGCAGCGCATGAGCGCCATATTTCGTGAACAGCGCCCAGAGATAGTATTTCACGCAGCGGCTTATAAACACGTGCCAATGATGGAAAGCAACCCATCAGAAGCTGTGGCTTGCAATATCCTGGGCACAAAGCTATTGGCCGACCTTTCGGTCGAAAACGGGGTAAAGAAGTTTGTGATGATTTCCACAGACAAGGCAGTAAATCCTACCAATGTCATGGGCTGCTCCAAGCGAGTTGCAGAGATTTATGTACAGTCGCTTAATAACCACCTGACTTCACAAGCCCTTACCAAGACTGCCTTCGTTACCACCCGTTTTGGGAACGTACTGGGATCAAATGGTTCAGTCATCCCTTTGTTTAAGCGTCAGATTGAGTTGGGAGGCCCGATTACGGTAACTCACCCGGAAATCACACGGTATTTCATGACGATTCCTGAGGCAGTGCAATTGGTGCTGGAAGCCGGAACAATGGGCCGGGGAGGAGAGATTTATGTGTTCGACATGGGCAAGTCAGTGAAGATTCTCGACTTGGCCAAAAAAATGATCTGGTTGTCTGGACTGGAGCCTGACCGGGACATTGAAATACACTTCACCGGCCTCCGTGAAGGTGAAAAATTATTTGAAGAGTTACTGTCCAGCCAGGAGAATACGGTTCCTACACATCATGAAAAAATCCTGATTGCTCAGGTTCAGGAATATTCCTACAACGATATCAATAAGTATGTAGACCTCTTTACCGACCTGGTTCACGACCGGAATGAGCTGAAGATGGTGGCGTTGATGAAAGAACTGGTGCCAGAATATAAGTCCAATTACTCCAGATTCGAGGTGCTCGACTCAAAGCGGAGCTAGAAATGTTGTACTAATTTGAGAGCTGGTGTGCGGTAAGGTTACCGCTTCTTCAGTCCGCCGCGCTTGTTGTAGCGGTAGAAGGCCTTACGGCGATTCTTAAAAGTCTTTTGACCTGAATTGTTGTTCTCAAAGAAATTCGTCGGAAGATAGTATTCAATGCGAACGCTGTAAAGCATATACGCGTCATCGGTTTTGGGGTTGCCCCGTATAAATCCATCCGGCTTAAGGGCTACGCCAACTTCAGGCCCGCGATCGTTTAGTGCTGCAGCAATTGGATTACTGAATTTTGATGCTGCGTAATGCACGGTGCTTACATCATCCAAATAGTCAGTAAAGGTTTTTCTAAAGCCTCCTTCAATACTGATATTCATGAAAGGCGTTACCCGAAATCTCATACCGAGACCCATGGGGATTACGGGCGTTATCCGGCTGTAAGGTGTTAATTCAGTCTGCAGCGTGGCCAAATCATACTTTACACCCTGATAAACTGTTGTTGGATTGAATCGGAGCAAGCCAATGCCACCAAATGCATAAAAATTCAAAGCAGGCCGCTGATAAAAGCTTCTTCCATGCCGGTAAAGGTCAATGATTCCAACGGCGTTGAATTCAAAGTTGTTTTCAGTAAAAGAAAGATTGCGCTCCTTCCGCCCTGATTCAGGCAACGCCTTTGAATCAGTTCCTGATAATTGAAACCAGGTCAATTCTGATCTGATTGAAATCTTATGTGAAATGTAATACTGAAATCCAGCAGAAAAATTGGGCTTTGCTTGCAGGTAGTCTCCATCATTGCTCAATTCGCCAAAATAGGATGCACTCCCTGTGCCAACATTCAAAATCAAAGTCCGTCCCCTTCGCATAGCAAAGAAGCTTTGCGCACTGGCCCAGTTGGACAACAGTACTCCAGCTAATGCTCCTACCAGGACAAGTTTTCTCATTAAAATCCTCTTAAACGCCCCAATTTATGAAATTTAGGCCAAGAAGGAAACCAGCCTTATGCCAGTACTTCCTTGATTTTCTGCGCAGCATCCTTCAATAGGATGGCTGAAAACACTTTTAACCCAGATTGCTGTATGATTTTGGCCCCTTCCTCGGCATTAGTGCCCTGGAGACGCACAATAATCGGAACAGGGATGTTTCCGACCTTTTTATAGGCCTCCACGACCCCGTTCGCTACCCGGTCGCACCTGACAATGCCCCCAAAAATATTGATCAGGATGGCCTTTACGTGAGGATCCTGAAGGATGATTCTGAACCCTGCCTCCACCGTTTCCGCATTGGCACCACCACCAACGTCCAGGAAGTTGGCCGGCTCGCCGCCAGACAGCTTAATGATGTCCATGGTTGCCATCGCCAAACCAGCACCGTTGACCATACAGCCTACGTTGCCATCTAATTTCACATAATTCAGGCCTGATTTGCCTGCTTCTACTTCCAACGGGTCTTCCTCGGTGATATCTCGCAATTCAGCAAGATCCTTATGACGGAACAGGGCATTGTCATCCAGGTTCACTTTTCCATCCACCGCCAGGATACGATTGTCTGAAGTCTTTAACACTGGATTGATTTCAAACATCGAAGCATCAATACTCATATAAGCGTTGTACAACGAATGAACGAACTTCACCATTTCCTTGAAGCCATTACCCTCAAGTCCCAGAGCAAAAGCTATTTTGCGTGCCTGAAATGGCTGCAAGCCAATCGCAGGGTCCACCCATTCTTTAATGATCTTCTCCGGGGTGCTCGCAGCAACATCCTCAATGTTCATACCCCCTTCGGTGGATGCCATGATGACGGGCTTGCTGGTAGACCGATCCAGCAAGATGCTCATGTAATATTCTTTTGGCTCAGATTCACCAGGGTAATACACATCCTGGGCGATCAATACCTTATTCACTTTCTTTCCGGCAGGGCCAGTCTGGTGCGTTACCAGTGTGCCACCAAGGATGGCTTTGGATTTTTCGAATACCTCGTCGGTACTCTTGGCAAGTACCACGCCACGCGAGCCGGATTCCTTAATTGTGCCTTTTCCTCGCCCTCCGGCATGTATTTGGGACTTCACGACAAACCATTTGGTACCAGTTTCAGCTTGTAGTTCTTTTGCTGCAGCAACCGCCCGGTCAGGGGTATCGGCAACAATGCCTCCTTGTACAGCAACTCCATACTTCTTAAGGATATCTTTGGCCTGGTATTCGTGAATGTTCA
>DAOMGC010000018.1:0-55642 GCA_035430125.1 Cyclobacteriaceae bacterium
CGGTTTCTGTCATCGACGAAAGCAAGGTACCTGTTTTGGCTATCCCTGATTTTGCGCAATACAAAAACCTGCAGCATATCGTGTACGCCACCGACGGAAAGAACGTGGCGAAGGAACTGGATATCATTGTTGAGTTTGCCCAGATTTATGGGTCTCATGTGCATATGATTCACGTCGTGCCCGCGGTGGATAAGAAAGTGGAGTCAGCGGCACAGGACCTTGAAACGCTGGTGAAGAAAAAGAACTACGACAAACTCGATTTCAAACTGATCATCGATGACGATATACCTGGCGCCATTGATGCGTACATCAAGGAAACCAAAGCAGACTTGCTAACGACGTTTACCCATCAGCTTTCGTTGCTGGAAAAACTCTTTGCCCGCAGCGTCACCCGAACCCTGGCCTATCAGGGAAACATTCCGCTATTGGCAGTAAAGCGTAAATAAGTCGTAACCTGCCGTTAACATGGCTGGCATAAATTTGCGGCCATGCGGAGTTTACCAGGGCTGTTGGCTGTCTTTTTGGTTTGTTCGTGCGCTAACGATTCGGTCCAACAAGGCCTCGTGTGCAGCCCGAACGCTCCCATCAGCTGGTCAAAGGAGGTGCAACCCCTTATGCTAACCCGTTGCGCCACCAAGGAATGCCATGCGGCAACATCGTCTTCTCAATTGCGGCTGGGAACTTATCAACAGGTAACGGCCAGTGCCGTGGATGTACGTGCTCAAGTGGCCAACAAGACCATGCCCCGATCGGGCACACTGACAAGTCGTGAGATATTGCTGATTACCTGCTGGATTGATCAGGGAATGCCGGAGAATTGATTTTGTTCCGGTTCCAGTTCCAGTAGTAATAAAAAGGAACACCACTCAGCATCAGCATCAGTCCCAATCCGGCTTCACGCGGTTTGTTCATCATGGTGATGACGATAAGCACGGCGCAAAAGAGAATAAAGAGTGCCGGAATTACGGGATAACCCCAGGCCCGGTATGGCCGCGGTGTATTCGGTTCGCGGAAACGCAGGATAAAGACACCCAGTGTAGTGGCCCCATAGAAAATAAAAGAAGCAAACACCAGCATATCGGTGAGCTGATCAAAGCTTCCGGATAATACAAGGATGCTGGCCCATACCGCCTGAAACGTAAATGAAGTAGAAGGTGTGTTGTATTTGGGATGAATATATCCGGCCGATTTGAAGAACATGCCTTCTCGGGCCATGGCCATATACAAACGGGGTGGCATCAACGCCGTGGTGTTGGTGGCACCGAAGGTAGTGAGCAGTATCAGCAATGAGATTGCCAGTCCGCCGCCGCTGCCAAGAAAGTGCTTTACCACCTCGACCGCCGCAATGGCATTCTGAGTTTGGCTGGTCGCCACCAATTGATCGATTGGCAATACAAAAAGGTACGTGAAGTTGATGCTGGTGTAGACCACGATGATAAAGAGGACGCCAAACACCAGCGCCAGTGGTAGGTTCTTATTGGGATTCTTGATTTCGCCGCCGAGGTAACCTGTTGTACTCCAACCCTCGAAAGCCCAGAATGCTGCGAGCATCGCTCCGAACATGGCCTGAATGAATCCGACGTCCGTCCACGACCGTTCCACATACCCGGTTGCCGGCGTGCTGAAGTTCGTCCACGACCCGCCTCCAATCGTAAGTCCAAGGATAACCACCAGCGCAATGCTCACCGATACCAGGATCAGGATAAATCGACTGAGACCTTCGCCGCCTTTTAGTCCACGGGTATTGAGGTAACTGAGAGAGACTATCAGGAAAATCGTCAGGGCCTTTACACCGAAGTTGTGAAAGGGGGTGAAGAGTCCGAAAATAGAAATCTGGGCTATCTCTTCTGGAAGTTGTGGGAGGGGAACGAGTGAATTGAATGATTGGGCAAATACGTAAGCGATGGAGGCGAGCGAAGAGGACCGGATCACGGCAAAAGAGGTCCAGCCATACAGGAAGGCGAAGAACTTGTTGTAGATGCGGCGGTAGTACACATATTCCCCACCGGAGTCGGCGAGCATGCTGGCGATCTCGGCGTTGCTGAGGGCGCCGCAAAGTGTAATGAGTCCGGCGAGGATCCACGCCACCAGCACAAGGTCGGGGGAGAGGAGCTCTGCCGACATCGGTGCTACTTTCTTGTATACCCCAGAGCCGATGACGGAGCTGACGGTGAGCATGAAGGCCGAGAAGAGCCCCAGCGATCGGATGAGTTCGCCTTGTGGTTTGGTCATTGTTGAAATATCGCGAAAATCCCTGTAAAAGTGACCGTCAGAAATTTTTTAGAGAAAATTACAACCCGACTCCATGCGGATCGTTAACTTACTTTGAAATTAAAAGTACTTTTAAAATGAGCAATAACCAGGATTTTGAGGAAGAGTTGGCGTCCATCCACCAATTGATGCAGCGCTCAGCCAAGTTCATATCGCTCAGTGGAATGTCGGGAATACTCGCCGGCCTCTATGCCCTCGCTGGTGCGGCCTTCGCCTATTTCAGGTTCCAGTACCCTGAATCTATTCTCGAATACCGTCTCTATCCGGTGTATGATATCAACAGCCTCAAAGAGGTCATGTTGATTGCCCTGGTGGTACTGATCGCCTCACTCGCTACAGGTCTGTGGCTGACGATGGGAAAAGCAAAACGTCACGGCGTTTCCATCTGGAATGAAACAAGCCGACGTCTTATCCTGAACTTGTCGATCCCGCTGGTTACCGGTGGCATTTTTATCATCATCTGCGCATGGCAGGGACAGGTTGAAATCGTTGCGGCAGCTTGTCTGATATTTTACGGACTCGCCCTGGTCAATGCCAGTCCAAACCTGTACGACGAAATCAGGTACCTGGGCTACTCAGAAATAGCACTTGGTATTTTGGCCCAGGCATTCCCCGGCTATAGCCTGTTGTTTTGGTCCCTGGGATTTGGCGTACTGCATATCGTTTATGGTGCAGCCATGTTTCGCAAGTACGATCGATGAAAAACCCCTTCGAACATCTGGATAAAGTGCTCGAGCACCGCACACGCCTGCAGATCATTTCTGTACTGGCCGCCAACGATGCCTATGACTTCACCACGCTTAAGGAGTTATTGGATATCACCGATGGCAATCTCGCTACCCATCTTAAACACCTCGAACGTGAGAAATACATCGCCGTCGTAAAATCATTCATCGACCGTAAGCCCAATACCCGCTATAAGATTACCGAGAAGGGCCGCACGGCCTTGTCCAGGCACTTCAATGCCATGGCCGAACTCATCCGTCAGCAGAAGCGCTGACCCCACTCAGACTTTAAAAACAACGATACCTTATGGAAAATGTAAATATCATCGACCGTATCAACAACTGGTTCCGGGAATCAGTCACCATCAAACTGGCCTCCATTGGCTTTCTTGTGCTGATCCTTCTCATCCCTTCGTCGTGGATTACCGACCTGATGCAAGAGCGCCAGGCGCGCGCCCTGGAAGTTATTGACGAAGTTTCTGAGAAATGGTCCGGACCACAATTGGTAGGAGGTCCAATTCTTAGCATTCCTTATATCCGCGATCAGGTGGTGGACAAAGGGAATGGCGTGAGGGAAGTAACCAAAATAAAAGACTATGCCTTCTTCCTGCCAGAAGAACTCAATACCGAGGGCACCATTAAACCCCAGGTGCGCAGCCGGGGATTGTTTGATGCTGTCGTGTATGAATCATTACTGGACTCAAAGGCAACTTTTTCCCAACCAGATTTCAGTGTCCTTCAGATACAGCCGGAGCAAGTGATCTGGAACGAGGCGCGTTTGCTGTTCGGGATCAGCGACCTTCGCGGTATCAACGAAACACCGGAATTGTTGATGGGTGGCAAAGCCTTAGGTACGGAGCCTACCAACGATTTAGGTGTGGTTTTCGATGGTACCCCCCGGCGAGCAGACTTTAATGATGAAAATTCACCGATTGTTTCCAATGGCATCATCTGTCGGCTGGGCTGGAATTCCGCGGAAGACTTTCAATCATCCGTCACATGGAAACTTTCGCTCAAGGGAAGCACACAACTTTTTACCGTGCCGCTGGGTAAGAACACACAAATGCACCTGAAGGGACCCTGGGCCGACCCGAGCTTTGACGGCGAATTCCTGCCCGAACAGCGAACGCTCACCGAAACTTCATTTGACGCAAACTGGAAGATCCTTCATTTCAACCGACCTTTTTCGCAACAATGGTCGGGTAAGAATAAATCCTTGTCAGGATCGGATTTCGGCGTGCGCCTGCTGATGCCGGTAGATCAATACCAAAAGAGTATACGCACGGCAAAGTATGGCGTCCTGATTGTGATACTCTCTTTCCTTGCGCTGTTTATGGTGGAGGTAATGAAAAAGATCAGAATACATCCATTTCAATATATCCTGGTCGGTGCAGCACTGATCATCTACTACACACTGTTGCTGTCGCTGTCGGAACAGGTGGGTTATGTAACGGCCTATGGTCTCGCTTCGGTGGCCACCATCGGCTTGATCGCCGCCTACGCCTCTACGTTTTTCGGAAACCGTCAGATGACCATGCTCTATGGTGGATTGATGACCCTCTTTTACGCGTTTGTCTTCGTCATTATCCAGATGCAGGATTACTCTTTGTTGCTGGGCAGCGTGGGATTGTTTCTCATTGTGGCAGGCATCATGTATGCTTCACGCAACATCCGGTGGTACACGGACAGTAAATAGCCAGCCTGATTCAGGCAGAAAAAAATGACGGAGCTCAATGGCTCCGTCATTTTTTTGTGTTTAGAATTCGGCATTACCCGGAAACCGCGGGAATGGAATTACATCGCGGATGTTGGTCATGCCGGTGACGAATAGGATCAACCGTTCGAATCCCAAACCAAAACCGCTGTGAGGTGCTGAACCGTATTTGCGCAGCTCGAGGTACCACCACAAGTCTTTTTCAGGCAAGTTCAGCTCGTTGATGCGCTTCACCAGGTTGTCATAACGCTCTTCGCGTTGGGACCCACCAATGATTTCACCGATGCCAGGGAACAGTACATCCATCGCGGCTACGGTCTTGCCATCTTCATTCTGTCGCATGTAGAATGCCTTGATGCCCGCAGGGTAGTTGTAGAGGATCACCGGCTTCTTAAAGTGCTTCTCCACCAGGTAGCGTTCATGCTCACTTTGCAAGTCAACACCCCACTGGTCGATGAGATACTGGAATTTCTTCTTTTTGTTCGGATTAGAATTCTTCAGGATGTCAATGGCTTCGGTATAGGTCAATCGCTGGAAGTCATTGTCCACAACAAATTTCAATCGGTCCATGAGGCCAAGTTCGCTGCGCTGGTCCTGCGGTTTGGCAGCTTCTTCTTCTGCGGCCCGCTTGTCCAGGAATTCGAGATCATCCTTGCAGTGTTCCAATGCATACTTCATGAGGTATTGCAGGAAATCCTGCGCCAGCTTCATGTTGTCGTTGATGTCATAGAACGCCATCTCCGGTTCGATCATCCAGAACTCCGCGAGGTGACGGGTTGTATTTGAATTTTCAGCACGGAATGTTGGACCAAACGTATAGGTCTCCGACAACGCCAGCGCATAGGTCTCTACTTCCAGTTGTCCAGATACGGTGAGGTTGGTTTCGCGACCAAAGAAATCTTCTTTGAAGTTAATGTGACCCTGCTCATCGCGCGGTGGCTTGTTGGGGTCCAGGGTGCTCACCCGGAACATCGCACCGGCACCTTCTGCATCCGAACCGGTGATGATCGGTGTATGGATGTAGAAAAAGCCTCGGTCGTTGAAGAACTTGTGTACGGCGAAAGCCATCGCATGTCGTACGCGCATGACCGCCCCGAACGTATTCGTCCTCGAACGCAGGTGGGCGATCTCCCTCAAAAACTCCAGGGAGTGTTTCTTGGGTTGGAGCGGAAACTTTTCTGCATCACTGTCGCCGAGGATTTCCAACGAGGCTACCTTCACTTCCACGGTCTGTCCTTTGGCCGGAGAGGGGATCAGTTCTCCGGTGACGGAAATACAGGCACCGGTGGTCACCCGTTTCAATGTTTCTTCGGGAATGGAATTAAGCGCAGCAACAGCCTGCAGGTTGTGTATGGTCGATCCATCGTTGATGGCGATGAATTGATTGTTTCGGAACGTCCGAACCCATCCCTGAACTACTACGGTTTGTCCGGAAGGCGAAGTGGCCAGCACGTCTTTGATTTTGGTGCGCTTCATAATCATTGGTAAACGGGTTGCAAAAAACGCGATTTTGGCTTGCATTGCAAAATGATCCTCCATCCTGACTATCATCAAATGCTGGCACAATCGTTGCCAGACCCTTTCAACTGCCTGCCTTAAATTGTAATTTTGAAGTTGAGCACCGATACATGCAGCGTTTAGGACTAAGTCAGAACCTCCAGCAAAAGCTGAGCCCCCAGCAAATCCAGTTTATCAAGCTGTTGCAGGTGCCTACCGCCGAACTTGAGAGCCGTATTGAAGAAGAAATGGAGATTAATCCGGCCCTCGAAGAAGGTCCCCAGGAAGAAATTGACGAAAGTCCGGAAACACCGGAATCAGAAGTAGAAGGAGATACCACCGATACACCAGAAGCAGAGACCACCGCAGAAGGTGAGGTTGATATTAAAGACTACCTCGAAGACGACGACTACGCAACTTTTAAGTCGCAGCGTGAAAACGAAGTCGACGAAGACCATGAATTGCCGATCCCCATGGGCACCTCCCTGCATGAGAGCCTGCTTTCACAACTGGGCTTTCTCGGATTGGACGAGCGACAGCTTGCAATCGGCAAGCAATTGGTGGGCAGTATCGAGAGCGATGGCTACATCCGGCGTGACCTCGATGCCATTGTGAATGACCTGGCTTTTTCGCAGAACATAGACACCAACCTCGCCGAGGTGGAAGGTATCCTGAAAAAAATTCAGGCCTTTGACCCGGGTGGAATCGGAGCACGTAACCTGCAGGAGTGTCTCCTGCTCCAGCTCGAACGGATGGACGATGGACAGGATGTGGATGTGATCGTGGCTAAACGGATCATCAAAGAGTGCTACGAAGAATTCACCAAGAAACACTTTCCGAAGATTCTCAAGAAACTCGATCTTGACGACGAGGACTATATCAAGGATGCGATTGAGTTGATCATCAAGCTTAATCCTAAACCCGGTGGTGAGGTGACTTCAGGGATGGTCAAGAACCAGTACGTCATACCTGATTTTATCCTCACCAATACCAACGGTAAGCTGGACCTCTCGTTGAATTCACGCAACGCCCCTGAGCTCCGCATCAGCCGCTCGTATGCCGATATGTTCAAGGCTTACGACAAGAGCGACAAGAAAGACAAGAAGATGAAAGAGGCGGTGACTTTTGTGAAGCAGAAACTGGACTCGGCGAAATGGTTCATCGATGCCATCAAACAGCGACAGCACACCCTGATGCGCACGATGCAGGCTATCATCGACTTTCAATATGACTACTTCCTCGAAGGTGATGAAACCAAGCTGCGCCCGATGATTCTTAAAGACATCGCAGAACGGATTAACATGGACATCTCCACCGTCAGCCGGGTGGCCAGCAGCAAGAGTATCCAGACCGATTTCGGAATTTTCCCACTGAAGTACTTTTTCTCGGAAGGCATTAGTACGGACTCCGGCGAGGAGGTGAGCAGCCGGGAGGTAAAGACCATCATCAAAGAACTCATTGACGGAGAGGAAAAAAATAAACCCTATTCTGACGAGAAGATCGAAGAGATTCTCAATCAGAAAGGATATAATATAGCACGGCGCACCGTGGCGAAATACCGTGAGCAATTGAACATCCCAGTGGCCCGACTCCGAAAAGAACTTTGATGGAAGCGGTTCCTGAGAAGCCAAACGAAATCCTCCGCGCCGGCGCCCAGGTGATATCGTACCTGTTTCACCCGCTGTTGCTCTGCAGTTACCTGGTGATCGTACTTGGGATTTTCATGCCTCGGTTCTACTCCATTCCCCAGGCTGCCTTACTGCGGTTCACGGGCTTTGTGTTTGTGATGACGTTTGTGCTGCCGATGGCCAACCTGTTGATGCTGAAGACCACGGGCAGTCTGAAGTCCTGGCACATGGTGGAACGCGCAGAGCGGGTGTTGCCCTTTATACTCATCAGTCTGATTTATGCGGTGGTGACGTATATGTTTTTTTATAAACTCCGAACCAACCTCAACTTCAACAAAGTGATGATACTGGTCACGGCCATGGTGATGCTCGGCACCGTGGCCACGCTGTTTCAGAAGATCAGCATACACAGCCTCGCCATGGCGGGATGTGTGGGTCTACTGTTGCCGCTCAATAAAGTCGAACCAATGGGTTCGATGATGTTGCCCACGGTGGTGATGATGGTGCTGGCCGGCCTGACCATGTCCGCAAGATTATACCTTCAGGTGCACACGCTGCGCGAAGTTATGGCGGGAGCACTGGCAGGATTTTCAGTAGGTTTTTTTGGTATGATTTTATTATTCTAATCTTATCTGTTTATGGCCTATCAATTTATTACCTATGAGGTGCAGCAAGGTGTAGCCACCATTACGCTCAATCGTCCGGAGGTGTACAATGCGTTGAATGATGAAATTACCTACGAACTGCAGGATGCCTGGAAGGCGGTAGCCAAAGACCCGTTGGTTCGTGTGGTGGTGCTTACCGGATCTGGCAAGGCATTTTGTTCAGGACAGGATTTGAAGGCCGCCTCGGCGGATAAGAACCGTTCATTCATGCAGTCCCTGCACAAGCGATACAATCCGATTATCCGTGCGATGCGGTCATTGCCCAAACCCATCGTGTGCAAGCTGAATGGTGTGGGAGCCGGAGCCGGCTGCTCCATGGCACTGGCATGCGATATGATCATCGCGTCGGAAGAGGCTACCCTCATTGAGGTGTTTGTTAATATTGGCCTGGTGCCTGATTCCGGTTCATCCTATTTCCTGCCGAGGTTAGTGGGTATGGCGAAGGCATTTGAGTTATGCGCCATGGGCAATAAGGTGAAAGCCGCTGATGCGCTGGCCATGGGCCTTGTGAATAAGGTGGTACCTGCCGATCAACTGGATGCGGCTGTGAAGGGATATACCGATTACTTTGCCGCAGCACCTACAAAAGCCATCGGCATGATCAAGAAAATGTTGAACAAGGCAGTGACTACCGACCTTGATACCATGCTTGATTATGAAGCGTATTGTCAGGAGATCGCGGGAAGTACGCACGACCACCAGGAAGGTGTTCAGGCCTTCCTCGAGAAGCGGAAGCCAGCGTTCAAAGGAGCGTAAAGATCAGAAGCCGTTAATGGAGATACCCATCGTCACCGAATTCATGTCGGAGTAGTCTGGGCCTTTGTTGGTCTGGAACATGGGTGACAGGTTGTAATACATAAACACACTGAATCCGCTGATACCGAAGCGGCCGTAAAGGCCATAGCGGATTTGATTCAGACCGTGCCACTGCTTGTCTTTCATGCTTTTGTTGTCGCCGTCCACCGTATAGTCCACCTTGGTGAAAGAGTCATAGAGTACACCGACACGACCGCCGACAACCACGCTCAGGCTGCGGGCCATGTCTTCCGGTTTGCTGTCGTATCGGAATTCAATAGGCATTTCGAGGTAGTTGTTGACGAGTTGCGATCGCTTGATCGTGCCTGGATAAATGGTTGAAGCCAGCACGAGTGGAAAAGAACCATCCGCTTCGGGACGGTTAGGGAGGGTATAGTTGTTGGTAAACTTCCAGCGCTCAAGGCTCAAGCCGATGCCAGGCACGAAACTGATCTTGGACTTGCGTATGCGTATGGGATACTGGTAATAGAAGTTGATCGTGCGGGAACCCCAGAAGCCCTTTTGGAAATTGGGGGGTACCACACCGTTTTTCAGGTTGAGGCCCAGTTCCACCAGGAAGTTGCCTGGAATATCAGGCCGGGTTGTTTTCTTGGTTTCTGTTTCCTGAGCGAAAACTGTGAATCCGGACACCATACAGACCAGCAACACCACCGCGCGTACGACCATACTCATTTTCATATTTGGAGCCCAAAAGTAGGGTTTTTAGGCGAGGGGAAAAATGGTGCTGGGGGAATGAGTAAATATGATAATGGTCCCGGAGCGGAATTATTTGACGGCTAACCGATAACCAAATTAGAAACCCGCCATCCAATGATACCTGCGTGGTCGGCTACAAACTGTAAAACGCAAGGCAATTTCTCACCAAAGGCTCCTTCTGAAGTTCAGCTTAGCTATCCCCATTTGTCACGAAAGATCAATCGCTCGCGGATCGTTGGAAGTACCAACGACGAATCGGTTACCAACGTGAGAATAGAGGTACCACTTTAGTTACCAATCCCACCCAATAAAAAAGCCCTGAGATGTCTCTCAAGGCTTTTTTCTTCGGTGGTGAGCCTGCAGGGATTCAAACCCCGAGTCTTCTGATCCGTAGTCAGATGCTTTATTCAGTTAAGCTACAGGCCCTTATGCGCCTTTTTGACGCAGAAAGTCCGCAAATTTAAGAGATAATTCGTTATCGCAAAAAGGTCCGTCGCGAAATGCCTACGCCCTCCACGTTCCGCCAATCACGCAAAAGACCACCCCCGTCATGAATCCCTTTGGGCGAGTGTTCTGCAATCCCATCTTGCATAGCGGACCTATTAAAATCAACGGCCATGAGAAAAATCTATTCATTTATGCACATCTCCCTTGACGGATTCGTCGCAGGACCCCATGGTGAAATGGACTGGATCAAGGTGGATCCGGAAATTTTCGAACACGTCGAAAAACGGATCAGTCAGGGCGACACGGCCCTCTATGGCCGGATTACCTATGAAATGATGGAGGGTTACTGGCCAACGGCAGCAGACCAACCCAATGCCAGCCGGCACGACATCGAACACGCACGGTGGTACAAACAAGCCCGTAAAGTGGTGCTTTCATCTACGATGAAAACTACGCAACAGGGGAATATGCTTGTCATCAACAGCAACCTTCCCGATGCCATCCGCAAACTGAAGGAGGTTGGCGACCGCGACATCCTATTGTTTGGAAGTCCACGCGCTACTCATTCACTCATGGAAATAGATGCGATTGACGGCTATTGGCTGTTTGTGAATCCGATTGTTCTTGGAAAGGGAATGCCACTCTTTGCCAACGGCCATGGTAAGTCCAGGCTGAAGCTCATGAGCTCACAACCATTTAGCAACGGCGTGATAGCCCTGGATTATATCGTAGACCGGGGATAGTTTCAAATTCACTACCTGTGTTAAATGCTGATGTCCCAAAGTTGAGTCAATGGACAGGTGCCAACTGCTGTGGGTAGTTTTTTTTGTTGCGGTTCAGAACCATCGCAAGCAACGTTTCGTTTTAAGGTTCTAAACACAACCATTATGGATACCATGAAAGGCCTGTTGAAGGAATTGCATGAGTTTTCCTTCCTTCACAACAAGACAATCGGCGACCTGCTGTTGGCGAATGAGGGAAGGGATATTGAAAAGGCGATTCAATTGTTTAGCCACATACTCGATGCACACCACATTTGGGTGAGCAGGATCAACGGAGTAAAAAACAAGATCGCGGTTTGGGAAGTGTTGCCTGTCGGGAGGTTTGGTGAGGTCATTACCGATAACTTTAATCAGACGATGACGATCCTGGAGCGCGTTGATCTATCCACGATCGTGGCCTACACCAACACACAAGGTAATTCCTATAAGAATACGGTTCAGGATATTCTGCTGCACGTTGTAAACCACACGACGTATCACCGGGGACAGGTAGCCATGGAATTGCGAAAGGCCGGCATTGCACCACCGATCACAGATTATATTGCCTACAAACGGTGAACCCAGGGGTAATCAGCGTGGTTTAATTTTTTCTACGCTAAATTGGGTTATTGAAATATTCCTGGGTGGCCATAGTTTTGGCGCAAAACCAACCAACTCAACATGAAAAACCAAAAAATTATCTTCTGGGTTACCACCACGCTGATCTTCCTCTTTGAAGGCGTGATGCCGGCACTCACGTCGCAAACCGAATTGGCCAAAGAGGGTATCCGGCACCTCGGATACCCGGAATATTTTGGTACCGCCTTTGCGATCTGTAAAGTAATTGGTTCACTGGCCCTGATCATCCCCCAAATTCCTAAACGCGTAAAAGAATGGGCGTATGCAGGATTCACCTTCGACTTCCTGTTTGCCAGCCTCAGCCACTTCGTGGTGGATGGAGTGAATTTCCAATCATTCTTTCCCCTGATTGTGTTACTTGTTCTGGTGGCATCCTACCGGTCATTTCACCAACTTAACGCCGATAAGTAATGTCATTCCAGGCTTACATTGACAGTATCCGGGCAAAGACCGGAAAGTCGCCCGCTGATTTTATGAAGCTTGCCGAGAAGAAGGGGTTCATGGCAAATGGCAAACTTAACCCGGCCGTCAAGGCTACTGAAATCACCAATTGGTTAAAGTCGGAGTTTGATTTGGGTCACGGTCATGCCATGGCAATCTTTGCTACGTTTAAGGGTAAGAAGAAATAGCAATCGCTGATGCGTAAAATTATAGTCTTGTCCATGATCTCGCTGGATGGTGTTATGCAGGCACCCGGTGGCAGGGGGGAAGACGCGTCTGGTGGATTTAAATACGGAGGATGGGTAGCGCCCTACGGCGACAGGGTCTATAACGAAGTTGTGAAGGAGGAACTTAAGCCGGCTGATTATCTCCTGGGCAGAAAGACGTTTAAACTCTGGGAAAAGTATTGGCCAGTCCATGCAGAATTCTGGCCGGGCATTAATGAGGGTAGGAAATATGTCTTCTCTCGCACGGTGACGAAATCAAATTGGAACAATTCTGTGTTTCTGAAGGATGTCAACGATATTAAAAAACTGAAGCGCTCGAAAGGTGGACCCATTCAGGTGTGGGGAAGCAGCGAATTGGTGCCGCTGTTGCTGAAGCACGAACTCGTGGATGAACTGTGGCTAAAGATTCATCCGCTGATTTTGGGCAAAGGAAAAAAACTCTTCGGCGATGGGATGATGGCCGCTGCCTTCAGACAGACCCTGATTCGCGTAACGACAAGTGGCGTCGTGATCGTACGATACAAACGCGCTGGCAAAGTCCGCACCGGAAATATTGGCGGATAGAATTGATCAGAAAAGCCGATCAAGTGCCCTTCCGAGTTTCAGTAATCCATATACCAGAAGGATGCCGGCCAAACCTCCTATGATTACTGATTTCGTGAGTTGTGGATTGGTGAGTGTTTGTGCATCGTGCAGCTGATACAACAGCATGAGCGTTAAGGGCAGATTGATCAATAAGGCTGTTACGACCCCCGGAGCATAGCGCCCATAGTATAAAGTAGCCAGCACATGAGGGAAGAGGACATTGAGGCACAACATGCCAGCAAAGCCCGCAACCACCTCAAAGTACACCTGATCATTTTGGATGAGATCACGACCCAGGATAACACCGAATCCAAGCGCTGTTATTAGGAGGGCGGAAATTCCAAACTGTCGGGTGGTGACGGTTCCAAGTACCGGAGATCGCAGGGAATGTGTCCATTTCTCCATGCCCAGCGTTTCCTCCAGGTTGTGCAGCGCAAAGGCAACCGGGAGCAGGGTGATCAACAGTTTCAGATCAGGCATGGTAAAGATGGTGCAATGAAAATAGCAAATCCGAACGTCAAATCAGGTCGCCATAACCTGGAGTATGTTTTTCCGTATTAATTACCAGCTGAATACAAACAAGCTTACCATGAAATTATTATGCTGTCTGCTTTTGTTGCCCTGTGCGGCTTTGTGTCAGCCGAAGGACACGATAACCCTCCATCCAGGGCAGCAATTTTTAGTTACGGAAAAACTCAGCAATTATACAGTCGCCTATGAGTTATTCAGCCTGCGCGATGGCACTGAGAAGAAGGTGGGGGAGATCGAAGATCATTTTCAGATTATTTCAGTGCATGGTGAAAAGCAGGGACTGCGAATCTGTAAGATCACTTTTGGTCCCAATACCATCCTCGATAGCGGGCTATGCTTGCTAACAGGCCTGAAGCCGGTTTACCACAGGTCAAAGCAATCCAGGAAGCGAATGACTATTGATTTCCTGGATAAGCAGATTGATGGAGAGGTGATATACTTCACTAGCCGGGGGGACAGCAGTGTGAGCATCAACAGTACTTCCTCTGTGGCACTTTTTGATTCGTACTATGAGGACGTGATCGCTATCACCATGCGATTCGAGAAGGGACTACGTTTCAAATTTCCGGAATACATTTATGAGCGTGGTGGGCTAGTGTGGTCGACCGGACAGGTGGTAGAGAAGATCACCGTGCAGACCGAAGCGGGACCGGAAGAAGTCTGGAAGATTGAATTTGCAGAGCTCGACACCAAAGGCGTCACGGTGCGAACGACTACTTTCTTGATTAGTGCCAGGGATCGGCAAATTGTCTCAAGGACATACAAAACTTCTAATGGTGTAATCCTCATGAAGAAGCGCTCGGTTCGGGGATAAATTGACTTTCATGAACTTTTAAGGATACTTTCTGGACTTTCTGGCAAAGTCCGGCGCTGGAGTTGTTGTTAGTCTTGTATCTTGATTAACACCAATTTTCAGATATGACACAAACAACTTCTATCGTCACCAATCCCAACAAGGCATTGTGGGAAAAAGGCGACTTCACACGCATTGCGGGCACCATGCGCGAAAGCGGTGCGTCACTTGTCGCTAAGCTGGGCATCAAGCCCGGACAACATGTACTCGATTTGGGTTGTGGTGATGGCACCACGGCGATCCCGGAGGCCAGGGCAGGTGCGACCGTACTCGGTGTAGACATTGCCCGCAACCTGGTGGAGGCCGGCAATGCGCGTGTTAAAGCGGCAGGACTTACCAACATCACCTTTCAGGAAGGAGATGCATGTCAGCTTACCGGCATAAAGAATGATTCATTTGATTGGGTGGTCACCATCTTCGGAGCCATGTTTGCACCCAGGCCCATCGATGTTGCCAAAGAGATGGTTCGCGTTACGCGCAAAGGAGGAAAAATTATAATGGGCAACTGGATTCCCGGGGACCCTACACTTGTAGCCCAGATCCTTAGAATAAGTTCAGCCTACACCCCTCCGCCACCGGAAGGATTCATCAGTCCGATGCTGTGGGGTGTTGAAGCTAATGTTGTCGAGCGATTTGTTGCTGCAGGTATTACCCGGGAGAATATTTCATGCCACAAAGAGACCTTCGAGTTCCGTGCCCCGTATGGCCCAGCTGAGTTTGTACGGATGTTCCGTTTGTACTACGGCCCTACGATGAACGCCTTTGAGGCAGCCGATAAGAACGGGAAGGCCGCAGACCTGCAAAAGGAATTGGAAGACTTGTTCGCCGCTCACAACAAGAGCACTGACAAAAATACCACCCACGTGGCCGCCAACTACCTGCAGGTGACGGTGACAAAGTGATCAAAGCACCAATTTTTTGAGGAAGAACCTCCGCCAACTTGACGGAGGTTTTTTTTGTTTTGTGGTATCCCCACAACCAGGGATCAAAGTATTATTTTTGTTTTGGATTGATGCGGGAGTTTTGGATACCATTGAAAATATGAATCCTAAAGTTGATTGGTTCTTTGATAAAGACACGCATTGGCAGGAAGCTTACGCCGTCTTACGTGAGCTGGTCCTGGCTACCGGTCTGCAGGAAGAGTTGAAATGGGGTTGTCCGTGTTACGTTCGTGGGAAGAACAACATCGTCTTGATTCACGGATTCAAGGATTATTGTGCGCTGCTCTTCATGCAGGGTGCCTTGTTAAAAGACCCGAAGAAGAAACTGATTCAGCAAACAAAGAATGTCCAGGCTGCCCGGCAATTCCGGTTCGCGGATGTGGAGGAAGTGAGAAAGAACAAGTCGGTGATTACCGCCCTGATTAAAGAAGCCATTGCGATGGACAAGGCAGGGTTGAAGGTGCAGCTGAAGAAGACAGCGCAATTTGAGATGCCTAAGGAATTCCACGCTGCGTTGAAAGCGATGCCCGATTTGAAAAAAGCCTTTCATGCACTGACACCCGGCAGGCAACGCGGGTATCTGCTTTACTTTTCTTCAGCCAAGCAAGCGCAAACACGGGAAGCGCGTGTGGAGAAGTACATTCCCAAAATACTGAATGGAAAAGGGCTGGAGGATTAATCGAGCCGTCTCTAGATCATCGTGGGTAATTTTCCAGTAGGCCTGACATGCACTCATTCACAGCTTCCCTTGAGATCATTGGAGTCAATCCATTTGTCTCTGTGCCAGATGAAATCCTGACCCGCATTTTTGAACAGGCGGGGAGGGACAAGGGTCCTATCCCGATTGCTGGCAAGGTCAACGGGGCGTCCTACCGGCAAACACTGGTTCGGTACCGAGGGGCCTGGAGGTTGTATGTGAATACCACGATGCTGAAGAACTCGCCGCAACGCATTGGTGAGGTGCTGAGCATTACGGTGACTTATGATAGGAAGAGCAGAACGGTTGCTCCCCCGAAGGCATTTCTCACCGCGTTAAACGCCAACAAAAAGGCCAAAGCGACCTTTGATCAATTACCGCCTTCCCGGAAGCATGAAATTGTGAGATATTTGGCCCATCTGAAAACGGAGGAATCGCGTATGAGGAACATCAAGAGAGCCATTGCGTTTCTCCTGGGGAAAGAAGGATTTGTGGGAAGAAAAAAACCGTAACTATGATCAGCTTAACAAAACGTCGTCAGGGCATATTGATAGCAGTAGCCATGATCTTGTGTATCCCGGCAGTTGCCATGCAGTTTACCACCGAAGTGAACTGGGGGTTGGCAGATTTTGTCATTGCGGGCAGCCTGTTACTCGGTGCTGGATTCCTTTGCGACTATGCATGGGAAAAAATTTCAGGAGCCCACACCCGGATGGTGGTCGTTGGTGCGATCATTCTGGCGTTGCTACTCATCTGGATTGAGTTGGCCGTCGGGATTTTTGGTACACCTTTCGCGGGCAACTAAGTCGATATAGAAATGGTGTCTACGGAACTGCTCTTAATAAATTTTCAGGAAGTCCGGCGCCGCAGCATTGCCATCTGGCAAGGGGTACCCGAGAAATGGTACGCCTGGAAGCCGGATCACGAAGCCGAGAGTTTTATTGAGGTGATTCGGCACGTGTTGGAGTGCGAGCGGCTGTTCCATTCCCGGATTCTGAATCGCGGACCGGTAGAAGACTATATTTCGCCTTGGACTGGGAGGCCTTATACCAACCTGGCCGATGAGTTGGCATTTGCATCACCTTACCGAACCGAGTTTCTCGACATGGTACAGGGATTTTCAGACAGCGAGCTGGAGACCATAGAAATTGCGGGCAAAGGAAAGACCAGGAACAGGAAGTTGGGAGATTATCTGCTGCGGGCAGCGTATCATGAGTCAGTGCACGGCGGTCAGATCCTGGCGAACTTGCGTGCGTGCCGTATTGAGCGACCGTATATTTGGGATTAGACCCTTTTATGAATCAGGTATGCTTAAGTCGGCGCATAAAGGACGGTAAACCTACAATACAATAACATGAAAGATTTTTCTATTAAGGTAATCCTGCTGGTATTGATTTTGATTTGCTCGCTTACGCTTGTTGATGTTACACCAACACAGGCGCAAAGTCCCAAGCCCATCATTGTTTTCGTGCATGGTGCGTGGGGAGGTGCCTGGCAATTCCGAAAGATCGATTCTTTACTTACCGAAAAAGGATACCTGGTTTATCGACCCACACTTACCGGCCTGGGAGAACGCGCCCATTTGGCCTCCACCCAAATCGGATTGAAGACTCATATCCTAGATGTCGTTAACACGATCTTGTATGAGGATTTGCGCGATATCGTTTTGGTGGGTCATAGCTACGGGGGAATGGTGGTGACGGGTGTTGCAGACAGTATTCCTGAGCGGATCAACAAACTCATTTATCTCGATGCCTTTGCGCCCGAAAACGGCGAGAGCCTGTTCAGTATCCTGGGCGCTGCTGGAGAAGGAATGAAGCAGCGTGCCGTCAATGGATTTGTTGCTCCATGGTGGGTCAAGGCCGGAAAACTTCCGCCCGTGGATGTGCCGCACCCGGTAAAGACGCTCACCGATCCGGTTACCCTTACCAATCCGGCACGGTTGAAAATCCCAACTACCTATATCCTCACGGTTGAGAAGGGCAAGGAAGCGAAAGATGATGCCTTTGCCTCGCAGGCCGACCGTGCCCGAAAGCGCGGGTTGCCTGTACTACAGTTAGAAGCCGATCATAATCCGCAGTGGTTTACACCCAGGACATTGATGGCGATGATCGAACAAATCATCAGGAATTGATTAATTTCCTTTTCTATTTCTATTGATTATGGTTGAGTATGCTCCACTAAGATCTCGTTTGCTGGCTGCGCTCATTGACTATGGATTTCTTTTTGGATTGGACCTGGCTTATTTGCTTTTGTTTGGAGAAGACAATCTGGAAGGTGGGTTAGTTGTTAAGGGGTTTGCCGCCCTGCCACCTTTCGGATTTTGGTTTGTTTACTTTCCAATAATTGAAGGGCTTACCGGGCAGACAGTCGGAAAGCGAGTCTTTGATATTATGGTTATACGAGATGATCGACGCGATTTCACCCTGGGAGATGGATTCCTAAGGAGAATTGTGGATTTCATTGACCTTGCATTTTTTGGTTTGGTGGGGATAATTGTAGCCTATAATTCTGACAAGCGTCAAAGGGTTTCTGATATGATTGCTAAGACAATTGTCGTCTCAAAGACCGAAATCCGCTGTTCAGTATGTCATGAGCTTCTTAACCTAAGCAGGTCGGAGTATCTTCTGGGTGAATTTGTATGCCCAGTCTGTGAGACTGTGAATCACATGAAGAGAAACAATCAATAACTATGGATCCTTCTAACCCCGCAGGTGTCAAACAGGCGGTGCCCCTGTACCTGGTCAGGGATATGCAGGCAACCATTGACTTTTACGTTAAAGGGTTGGGCTTTGATGTGACCAACACATGGATGGTAGAAGGACAAATACGTTGGTGCTGGATGTCGATGGGAGATGCTGCCATGATGTTTCAAGAGTTGGCCGGAGGCAGTGATCCTGACAAGAAATTAGGCCTGGGAGTAGACTTATGTTTGTTGTGCGATCAGGCTTTGGCGATATACGAGCGGGCGAAGAAATATGGGTTGGCGGCGGAAGAACCATTCGTGGGAAATAACATGTGGGTAGTGGGCCTTCGTGATCCGGACGGATATAAGATTACCTTTGAAAGTCCTACCGATGTTGCAGAAGGTATGACATTCAACCAATGGAATAAGCCCTCGTAGATATGAGACTGACTGAAAAATGGAAACCTGATTTCATAGTCGCCATCCTGGCGGTGACGATTGGCGTGCTTACGATGTTTGTGTATATCTACCAGGCCCGGGTGATGAGTCGCCAGTTGCACGCCTCGGTATGGCCCTACATAGAGGTCGTCTTTTCACAAGGTGCTCAGGGAATCAGTGTTGAAATCGCCAATAAAGGGGTGGGTCCGGCGATGATCAAAAAACACCGCGTTGTATATGATGGTGTGGAGTTTCCGGAACGCAAAATCGACAGCTTGCTGGTGGCCATGGTTGGACGAAAGATCAACCGCAACCTCACCACGGTGGAGTCGCGGGTGATGGCACCGGGAGAGAAGATCAACTTTATCCTGATCAACGAAATGCGGGACATGCTTGCTTTAGACAGTGCGCTGAAACACCACCGGATCAGTGTAAGTGTTTGTTATTGCTCCATTTATGATGAGTGCTGGAAGGTGGTTGGCGGGAAGAATGAATCCTGCGGGTCTTGTGACTAAGTCAGAAGTATGGTGTTGCGTTGCCTAATTTTGTTAATGGTTGGCGGCTTAATCGCTGCTGCGCCGGTGGATCAGAAAGCGTGGTATGAAAGAACCAAAGCGACTATTCTGCGCCAATCCAAAATGAACGGCGATAGTGTGGGGCAGCAGACCAGTGATGACCTTGTGCGCCGGACAGAATTATCCTACCGCGAAGGACACTTGTTTCTGAAAAAGATTTACCGTCAGAATATCCTGGTACAGGTAGCTTTCTTTGATCAGTCCGGTGAATTTGAATTGCGCCGTGAGCTATTTCCAAACGGCAAGTTCCGCTTTGAGGGGATTTATGTTAAAGGAGAAGCCTATGGAATTTGCACCTGGTACTTCCTTTCCGGAAGAATTGAAAAGCAAGGCGTGCGCTATCGCAACAAGGATATTGGTATCTGGAAATTTTATGATGAAGGAGGCCGGCTTACGGAAGAAGCGGATTTTGAGAACAGCAAGCTGGCGGATGTGATGCCTGAAATAAAATGAATTGCTTTTATTTGATACGACGATCTCCCCTTGAGTGCATCCACCATCATTGAACAACTTCACCTGAAGCCGCACCCGGAAGGCGGATACTACCGGGAGACATTCAGGGCTACGGATACCGTGCGAAACGCCGGCGGGAACCTGCGCGCAGCGGGTACTGCCATTTACTACCTGTTGGAAGATCATGATGTGTCTCATTTTCATCGATTGTCTGCCGATGAGCTGTGGTTTTTTCATGAAGGCGCACCCCTCGAAATTCTCACGTTGCAGGGTGGCGGGGTGCACACAATATGCCTGGGAAATAACCTTTCGGATGGCCAGGCATTCCAGGCTGTCATTCCGGCGAGCACCTGGTTTGCTGCACGACTAAAGGGTGGTAAGGGATATTCGCTGGTGAGTTGTACCGTTGCTCCTGGTTTTGATTTTGCGGACTTTGAGTTGGCTACCAGAAGCAAACTGCTCCACGCGTATCCGCACCTGAAGGAAGTCATTGCCGCATTTACCCGATGACGCAACCTGTACATTTCCCCGGGCTCAACGGACTCCGAGCCATTGCTGCGATGGCCGTCGTGTTTGCCCATATTACCGACGAATTGCCCGCTTTTGGGCTTAACGCCTTCGTGTTTGGACAGAACGCTGACGGGAATCCAAAAGCCACCTTGCTTGCCGGATACGGCGTATCTATTTTTTTTGCGCTGAGTGGATTCCTCATCACGTACCTGTTGCTCGAAGAAAAGAAAGTACAAACCATCAACATCCGTAACTTCTACATGCGGCGTATCCTGCGCATTTGGCCGCTCTACTATACGTACCTGGTAGCGGCCCTGCTCACGGCGGTTGCGTTCAAAGGACCAGTGGCGTGGTCTGCGGTATCTTTATACGTTTTTCTTTCAGCAAACATTCCGTTCATTCTGCATACCGGTCTCCCGTTTCTGGTGCACTATTGGTCGCTGGGTGTAGAAGAACAGTTTTATGCGTTTTGGCCCTGGCTGGTTCGCCATACCGGCAACTTGTTGCGTGCAGCGGTGATCATCAGCGTTTCTCTGATTCTGCTGAAATGTGCTATCCGCCTCGCAGACATACAATACGGTGGTCTCCGTATCTGGTATGACATCATTCACGTCACCCGATTTCATTGCATGCTGATGGGTGCCATCGGGGCTATGCTCTATGACAAGCGAACAGCGTGGTTTCTTCGCATCACCACCAATTGGCCTGTTCAATTGCTGGCCTGGATCATTATAATACTGGCCGCCGTGAATAAATTCCATGTAGCATCTGTGCTGGATAATGAAATTATTTCAGCGGTGACTGTTGCGCTTATCATGGGCCAGATCCATCAATCCAACCGGATTGTCAATCTGGAAATCGCACCATTGGACTTCCTGGGCAAAATTTCTTATGGACTTTACGTTATCCATCCGCTTTTGATATTCTGGTTGTCGCGTCTGATCCGCTTTGACCATCCTGATAATCCTTTAAATTATGTGCTGGTATTTGTATTGTGTTATCTGCTGACGATCGCCGCCGCCTGGATTTCTTACCAATGGTGGGAGCGTCCTTTTTTGAAGCAGAAATTGAAGTACACCACCGTTGCAAATGCCGACAGCCTTAAATCTGAGTCATGAAACCCGTATTCACCATTGTCTTGTTTTCTTTCCTTTCCGTTGGCGCCTTTGCCTGCAAGCCGGATACTATTCAGAACTGGCAATTGTACCGGGGCAAACAACTCATTCTGCATGGCAACAGAGTACAGTCATCAGAAATACTTATTTCCGAATTTCAATTGACGCGGGAGCCCCTGCGGCTTTTTTATAACTATGATTCGGTCGGTCCGCGGCAACAGCATGTCGAAATACGGGATGGTGACAAGCGAATCCTGCTGGTGACCTTTGACAAAAATCCTGCGGTACTGAATCTCTACGATGCTTTGCAACACCTGAGTGCCCGAAAATACCACCTGTCCATTTATTACTGGGTGGGCCCTGACACTGAGAAGCAATGGCTGGGCGACATCACCGTGATTGAATAGTAAGCCCTTCACCCCGGGTTTGGTTATCTTGCGGCCCGAATTCTATTCCGCATGCTATCTACCTCAAGGGCTGGTCTGGCCCGACTCGCTGCTCACCAGGTGGGCAATAAGACCAACGGTGATGATCTGGCCATCTCAAAGCACGAGCTCGAAATCGAAGACGACCTGAGGTCCAGACTGCTGAACTATTTCCTGGGTTCTTTTGGCTCGGAAGAGTACTTTCAATTCACCTCCACGGACGGGGATTTCCAGCGCAACCCCTTATACCAGTTGGCAGCTGACCTGTTTGCGTCCGATGATCAATTTCAATTGCGCACCATCAGCATCGCTAAGCACCTGTATGAAGTTTCGGTGCATCCCAATATCAAGCCAGGCGATTTATATGTGGCACGCTTTACACAGGTGGAGTTGGATGATCAACCTGTGGATGTCATTGGTATTTTCAAGGCGGAAAGTCAGGGTGATTTTCTGAAGCTGAACAAGAAGAAAGACGGAAGCTTTGCGCTGGACTGCCTGCAAGGGGTTAGCCTGGACAAGTTGGATAAGGGATGCCTCATCTTTGACAGGGATGCCGACAGCGGATATCGTATTTCCATTGTAGACAAAACCAGTAAGTCAACGGAGGCCCAATACTGGAAGGAGTTGTTTCTTCGTGTAGCCCCGATTCAAAATCATTTCCAGGCGACCAAAAATGTGCTTGACATCGCGCGGCACTTCGTTACCGATCAGATCGGTGATGAGTTTGAATTGTCGAAAGCCGAGCAGGTTGGATATCTCAAAAAATCGATTGACTACTTTAAATCCCATGATGCGTTTAATCAAAAGGAATTTGAACAGGAAGTCTTCGAGGATCCGGAACTAATTAAATCATACAAGAAGTTTGATGCGGGCTTCCGAAGCCAGTTCAATATGGACATGGAACCCATTTTCGACATTGCCCCCGAAGTAGTTCGGCGCCAGGCCCGGGTATTCAAGAGTGTATTGAAGCTCGACAAGAACTTTCACATTTACATCCATGGGGACCGCGACCTGATTGAACGAGGCGTGGAGAAGGACGGAAGAAAGTACTATAAGATCTATTATCGGGAGGAGTTTTAAGACATTCCTCAGCCTCCTGTTGAGGACAGTACCCGTACAATTTTGCTTTTGATTACATCCAGGTCAATAATGGGAATGTTGGTTTCTTTTGCCAGTTCATCCCACCTCCTTAATTGGATGCTGGGTTCAAACAGTGGATCGTTTGCAAATTCCTGAGCTTCCTCCCGGGTCATGGGGCCGCCCTGGTAAGTCAGCGTTTCTTTACTGGCTTGGGAGAGTGCATGGTAATATTCGGGGTATTGGTAGGTTAGGTATCGTTTGGCCTGCACGTGGTTCTCTACCAGCCGGGCCAGGCGTTCTGAAAATCCTTTGGATCGAAGGAAGTCGGCGCCGATCTGTTCATGTCTCCTGATGCCGAATCCACCCATGGAGTTTGTAGAATCCTGCATTACGCAAATGTGACCGATATCATGGAAGAATGCAGCCAAAATCACTTCATCGTCAAAACCTTCTTCGATGGCTAATTCTGCAGATTGTGACATGTGTTCGAGCTGAGATACGGGCTCCCCGATATAGTCTGCGGCCCCGAACTTGTAATAGAGGTACATTACCTCCTGTGCTGTGGCTTCAGCTTGCTGAATAGTCATGGTTCAAATATAGTGGATGGGCCGTGGAGGAATCCTTGTTCTTGGTTTATCAAATGATTAAAACCGGTATCTAAATTTCAAATAGCTTTGATGCCTGCGGCATTTTCTGTTCAAGCCAATGGTATACGTTGCGGTATGAAAAAACTCCCCACCCTGATTGTATTTGATCTTGCCGGTACTACGGTAGAAGATCGGAGAGATGTGCATCGAACCCTACGACACGCCCTGGCCCAGTTTGGTGTGTCGATTTCAATGGCGGAAGCCAATGCAGTAATGGGAATACCCAAGCCTGTTGCCATTGAGCAATTGTTGAAGGCCAATTTCCATCCAGACATTACACCGGAGTTGATCGGCGAAATCCATGAAACCTTTGTTAAGGAGATGATCAAATTCTATCGTGAAGATCATACTGTGCAGGAAAAGAAGGGTGCATGGGAGACTTTTCAACGCCTGAAACTGGCCGGAATAAAGATTGCCGTAGACACAGGCTTTGACCGGCAAATCACCAATCCGTTGCTGGAGCGCATGGGATGGATGCCTGCCCTGGTGGATTTCAGTGTTACCAGTGATGAGGTGAAACAGGGACGTCCCCATCCCGATCTTATTTTTAGGGCTATGGAGCTGGCGGGCGTCAAAGATGCTTCGTCGGTAATGAAAGTCGGTGATACGGTCTCGGATATTGAAGAAGGCAAATCAGCGGGTTGTGGCTGGGTGGTTGGAATAACCTCCGGGGCTTTCACGCGGACAGAACTTGCCGCCCACGAACCCACGCACCTCATCCATGAGCTGAAAGAACTGTTGGTGTTGCTTGAACTGGACTGACTATTGAGTCCTTTCGAAAGTCTGTGCTTTGCGGTAGAAATAAAACATCGCCCCAACAATCAGGACGGATCCTGCAATAGAGACTACATACGCTCCATCGATAAAGAAATCCAGGTAGGACAAGTTCTGTCGCCCTATGGTCTTGTATAGGAGTACCGGAATGCTGCCTAGGTATCCAATGCTATCGGCGAGGTACATGACAAACCCGACAGTTCCTGCCACCCGAAACGTTGCCAGGAGCCGGTCAAAAAAGGACGAGTTGAATGGAATATATCCGAGGTATAATCCGATACCATTGAGCGTCATCCAAACCGGCGCACCGATCCATCCCTGCTGAAAGCTGAAGGTTGCGACACCAACCAATACCATTCCTGCCAGCACCATCATGTGGATAACCTGCAGGGCGAGCGAATTTTTTTTAATGAACACCAGGCTTCCGATGACAACTAGGCAGACAATACTTACCGGTATTTCGGTGGTGGTGTAGATTTCTGGCAGGTGGCCGTATCCCAGTGACTTCCAAACGTCGGCTGAGAAATTATCCCTGAATTCGCGAAAGGTGGTCAGCAAGGCATACATCAAAACGATGCATAACAGTCCCGGAAAAAACTGTCGCACGAATGCATTGCGTTCGTGAGGAAGCATAGGTTGACGATGCGTTCTAAGTTCCTCATCGCGTTGTGACGGGGGAGGCACCTGATTGAGCAACCAAAGAAAAATCAGCAGCGGGATCAGGAATAGCAGACCTGCAGTAAGCGGCATCCACGTCTCGCTCACGTGCCAGTCGCGGATCAGTATGCCGCCTACCGATCTGCAGAAGCCGGCAGAGAAAATGAAACTCACGGCAAGTGCAGCACCCAACACATCGGTGTTGCGGCGACCTTCCAGAAATCCAAATACCATGCCCCAAACCAATCCCAGCGGGAATCCGTTGGTAAAAAGGAATATGATGTTATAGGGTGCGGGCACCACTGCGAACAGGAGCCAGGAGCTGCCGGCAATGGCAATCATCAGCAGGATGCCCATCGATCGTGATTTGGCCTTTAGTTCTGAGATGACCTTGATCCCGGCAAATTTACTGGACGCATACCCCATCACCTGGAAGATCACCAACCAGGCTTTGAAATCAATGCCCAGGTATTGGATGCCTTCAAAGGTGGCGGCTGAGAAAGACTTACGAAACGCATATACGCAAGTGTACAGGCAGAAGGCCGCCAATGCCGTGTATAATGTAAATAGAATGGGGTGTGCGCTCTTTAGCCATCGTTGCAGGCCAGGCGACTTAAAGGATTCCAGATTCATTAAATCGTGCAGGTTTCCAGGTTCCGTTGGACAAGATATGAATCTCCTGGTAACCGGCCATGATGAGCGCAACGGCCGCTTCCGAAAATCCGCAGGTCATTTCTTCGGAGGTGTGGGCATCGGAACTCAGCGTTACGGGAATTCCCATTTCGAAGGCGCGTTTCAATATCCAGGGACTCGGGTAGGTATGCATGGTTTTCTTTTTGTACATCCCGCGCGTATTTACTTCCAGCAAACAAGGACTTGTTGATATGCATTGGAGTGTATTTTCTACTTCTTTCTGGTACCAGCCTTCGGTTTCGTCAAAATACAAATGGTCCTTGTTTTGCATTTTGATTTTGTCCAGATGCCCTACGATGGATGGCGGGTCTTTTTGAATCATCATGCGGGTGAGTTCGAAATATCTTTTGACGAGGCTCTTGATGTCTCCTTGAAAATGCTGTTGCAGCCCATCCCGGAATACCGAAGCAGCGCCATCTACCTCGAACCCAGGACGGGCGGTCAGGCTGGCAAAATGAACAGACCCGATGGTATAATCCAGCCGATGCGAAAAATCTGAAATGGTCCTGATACCCGGGATGAAGTCAATTTCAAGTCCGAGGTAAAGTTCAAGTCGTGATGACTGTTTTAATTGATTGATTTGACTGATGTACCCATCGAGATCTTGTATCGGCATACACCAAGCGCAATCAAATGGTAAGGGAGCATGCGAAGAGATTCCCATCGACCGCATGCCGAGCGTTTCTCCATGGTGGACCATTTCGGCCAACGAGTGCTTCCCGTCACAGAAGGTTGAGTGGCAATGATAGTTGGTCCAACCGAAAGATTCCATCCTTAATGTAGATTTCACAAATAAAGTCCTTTTTTTAGTCCTGATCCCTCTATTATTGGTCAACAATTGGTTAACCCAATCTTATGGATCGTAATGCTGATGTAGCCGTTGTAGGCGGAGGAATCGCCGGCTTGGCATTTGCTTATATGGCGTTGAAAAAGGGCTTGCGGGTGGTTTTGTTTGAGCGAGAGCACTTTGCCGTGGGTGCTTCGGTCAGAAATTTTGGAATGGTGTGGCCAGTAGGTCAGGAACCTCAGGGCGGTCTGGATCGGGCGATGCGCAGCCTGGGACATTGGAAGGAGATAGCCGAGGATGGGGGTATATGGTATAACCCAAATGGCTCACTGCACCTTGCGTACGAGGACGATGAGCAGGCGGTGCTGGAGGAATTCGTTGCTGCATACAGGGACTTCGAATACGATGTGAAGATGATTAGCCCGACGGATGCGGTGCACCGCAGCCCGATCATCCGAAAGAGCGGCTTGAAGTGCGCACTCTGGAGTTCTACTGAAACCATAGTTTATTCCCGTGAAGCGATCCGGAGGATACCAGAATGGTTAGAAGCAAAATTCGGCCTGATCCGCCGGTTCGGTCAGGTGGTAACTGAAATTCAATTGCCCACCGTAAAGACACCCCGTGAAAGTTGGCAGGTAGGGCGGGCAGTGATTTGCAGTGGATCTGATTTTGAAACCCTGTATCCCGAGCACTACGCCAAATTGGAGATGACCAAATGCAAACTACAGATGTTGAAGGTAGTGCCCAATCAACCAGTTAAGATGGGGCCATCGCTGTGTGCGGGCCTTACGTTGCGCCATTATGCAGCATTTTCCAAGTGTCCCAGTTTACGATTGGTTGACCGACGTTTCGATCAATTGGACGCTAGGCTCAAGAAGTTTGGGATTCATATTCTGGTTTCGCAGAATCATCTGGGTGAGTTGATCGTCGGTGACTCCCATCAATATTATTCCACGGTTGAGCCATTTGATCTGGAGGAGATCAACGAGCTGATCATACAGTACTTCACGCAGTTCGTTGACCTTTCCGGATTCAAGATTACCGAACGCTGGCACGGCGTCTATCCGAAACTGGCTGGTCAATTGCATTCGATTTCGGAGCCTGCTGCGGGCGTACAGGTTGTAAACGGATTGGGTGGGGCTGGCATGACCTTGTCTTTTGGTTTGGCAGAGGAGGTAGTGGGCGCCTGGTAACAGATTGTTTCGATTTTGTTTTATAAATGTGATCATCCGGTGCGCGGGTTTACTTTGTAACAACCCAACGATTAAAAATTGATAATTCTAATTCCGGTCTTTAGTTACGTTGCGGTTGAAGTTTTGGGGGTTGAAAAAAACCAACCCCTATGCAAAAAAAATCTACTAAACCTGAGTACCCCATTCGTATTTGGATGGTTCTCGCCTTCTTGTTTTTTGCTTCCGTTGCAAATGGACAAGATCGTGTCATTACCGGAAAGGTGACCTCGTCAGATGACCAGAGTCCCTTGCCGGGTGTGAATATCCTCATCAAAGGTTCCGCAACAGGAACCATCTCTGATGCAGCTGGAAATTACAGTTTGTCGGTACCTGCCGGTGGAACATACCTGATTTTCTCATTTGTCGGTTACACCTCGATTGAAGAAACCATCGGTAGCCGTGCTGTTGTGGACGTTGTAATGTCGGCTGACACAAAGCAACTCAATGAGATTGTTGTGACGGCGTTGGGTATAGAAAAGGACATTACGAAGCTAGGCTATGCCCAGCAAAAGGTGCAGGGCACTGATCTAATCAAGGCCCGCGAGCCAAACGCACTCAATTCGCTGGTCGGCAAAGTAGCCGGACTTACCATTGGTGCTTCTTCCGAGTTGTTGGGAAATCCCCAGGTGGTATTGCGCGGTGAAACGGGAATTCTGATTGTGGTAGATGGTGTGCCCGTTGTTTCTGACACCTGGAACATCAGCCCGGATGATATCGAAACATACAGCGTATTGAAAGGACCCAACGCTGCTGCCTTGTACGGTTCCCGCGGCAGAAATGGAGCCATTATCATCACAACCAAGCGGGCTTCCAAGTCAGGTCGAGGCTTTAGCATTGAGTATAATTCAAGCACGATGGTTGACAAAGGATTTCTGACCATCCCCAAAGTTCAAAATGAATACGGTCCGGGAGAATATAATGCCTACAAGTTCGGCAATGATGCTTTTGGTCAGGCTGGTGGGTACAACCAGAACGACTACGATGTTTGGGGACCTCGCTTCAACGGTCAGTTGATTTCTCAGTACGACAGCCCGGTGGATCCGGTTACTGGTATCCGTCAGGGTACTCCCTGGGTGGCCCGTGGCAAAGACAACCTCCAGCGTTTTCTGCAGGCCGGCGTACTGGCTACAAATAACCTGGCATTCTCATCCAGCAATGACAAATATGATATCCGGGTATCTTATACCCAGACCTACCAGCGGGGTATCGTACCCACCACCCAGTTGAACACGTCTAACTTCAACATCACCACCGGATATAACCTGACGTCAAAGTTGCGCTTGGAATCAAATATCAATTACAACCGCCAATACACCCCGAATATCCCGGATGTTAATTACGGACCCAACAGTATGATCTATAACATTGACATCTGGGCGGGTGCCGACTGGGACATCAATGACTTGAAGAACTACTGGCAGCCGGGCAAAGCGGGCGTAACCCAACGCAATTTTGAATACTATCGCTACAACAATCCATGGCTCCTCGCCAAGGAATGGACCCGCGGTCACTATAAAACTGATATTTACGGATACATGGCATTGAAATACAACATTACGCCATGGATGAAGGCCACCCTGAGGAGCCAGATCAGCAACTGGAACTTACTGCGTGATGAGAAGTTCCCTTATGGCGCAACGGTGTACGGACGTGAGAAACGCCTCGGCGACTATCGTGAAGACCGGAGAAACCTCTTCGAGAACAACACCGATATTCTGGTTGACATCAATAAAGACCTCAGTGAAAACTTCAACCTGTCCGGTTTGATTGGCGGAAACCTTCGCACCTATCGTTTTGACGAGTCGTATGCCACTACTGATTACTTGAACGTCCCAGGCGTGTACAATTTTGGCAACTCGCTGAATCCTGTTAAGGTTTACAACTACCTGGCGCCGATGCAAGTTGGAAGCGGATACTACTCGTTTGATTTTGCTTACAAGCACTTCCTCACGTTGTCAACCACTGGTCGTCTGGACAAATTTTCGACCTTCTATCAGGGCAACAACACCGGATTCTATCCTTCCGTTGCCTTAAGCACTGTAGTGAGTGATCTGGTTAAGATGCCATCCTTCATTTCGTTCTTTAAGGTGAGGGCTTCCTACGCCAACGTGAAGAATGCCTTTACGGCATCCACAATTGGTCCGGCCTGGCAGGCATCCGGAATCGGCAACCCCATAGACTATGGTTCTACCTATCAGTCTGCTTATGACGGTCCACTGTACAACAGCAATACCTATACAATCACCAAGCCTTACAATAATATTGGTGCAGCCAATTATACAACGGTTCAGGCTTCAACCACACTGAAACCCAGTGCTAACTCTTCTTTTGAAGTGGGTGCTGATTTTAAGTTCCTTGAAAACCGACTTGGACTTGATGTGACTTACTATGATGCCGTTAAAGGCCCGGGAATTGTAACATCGCAATGGTCAGAAGCTTCTGGTTTTCAGGGTGGAACGATCAATGGCATTAAGTCCGAGAAAAAAGGATGGGAGGTAGCGCTTAACGGCACTCCGATTCAGAACGCAAATGGACTTACCTGGAAGGTTCTCGTGAATGCATCTCACTATGTGGAGACTTACAAAGAGTTCTATGACGGACTGTCTACCCTCAATGGTGCGTATTTGGGCCAGGACAGCCGGATTGCCTTCAAGCCCGGTGACCGTGTGGACAATATTTATGGATATAAGTTCTTCAGGGCACCTGATGGACAGATCATCCATGATGCGTCTGGCTATATATTGAAAGACAATCGGCAGGCCAAATTACTGGGTCACTACAACCCCGATTATGTGTGGGGAATTACGAACACTTTCACGATCAAGAATTTCTCATTCAACTTTCAGGTGGATGGACGCGTCGGCGGTGTAGGTGTTGACTATGTGTATAAGAAACTTATGCAAGGTGGTCGTGATATATCCACTGTCGAAGGCGCTTATGGTGCTGCCCGACTGGCTGAATTCAATGCCAACCCGAACAACGATCCGAACAATATTCCGGCTACGATGGTTGGTCAGGGTGTGCAGGTTGCTACGGGTACACCGAAAGTGGACGCCAATGGCAATATTACCAACATGAGTGAGTTGACCTTTAAGCCCAACACAACGGCGACATCCCTCCAGGATTACATTGGCCGCGAGGTGGGCTTTGACGAGCGTGTGTTGATCAGCAAGAGCTTTGCCAAGCTCCGTCAGGTCACCATCACGTACCAATTGCCCTCCTCATTCCTGAATCGTACCGGCATTCGTCAGGCAAGCATTTCACTGGTAGGACGTAACCTGCTTTATTTTGCTGCCCGCACCGACATTGATTTGGACCAGTTCATTGGAACCAATACAGGTGCGCAGATTCTGCAGTCACCGACTCTGCGTCGATATGGTGTTAACATCAATCTCACTTTTTAAGCCTTGCGTATGAAAAAGTCAATAATTCTTTCTTTGGTTATTCTCCTGATGGCAACGGCGTGCCAGGATTATAATCTGTTGGTTAAAAATCCTAACCTGCCGACCTCGGCATCGCCTTCACTGCTGCTCACTGGTGTATTGAATCGTATGAACGATGAAAATGCGTGGGATGGTATTCAGGGGTCGCAGGGTGCCGCGCAATTCTGGATCGGAAACTATACCTATTACGGAACGAACAACTACGACCAGGCTCCGTTTACCAATTCCAACTTTTACTATCTCACCTTGCAGAATGTAGTACAGATGGAAGGTGAGGCGGTAAAAGCAGGTGGTGCAAGTGTGAATCCGTATACTGCGATGGGTAAGTTCTTCCGGGCTTACTACTTCAACCTGATGATGCAGAAATACGGCGACCTCCCGGTAACGAAGTCGTTGCTGGGCGTGGAGTCGACCACACCCGCCTATGATACCCAAAAGGTTGGCTATACCCAGGTGTTGAAATGGCTGGAGGATTCCAACGCTGAGTTTGCTCAGCTGATCACTGCAGGCGATGTGTCTCTCTCCGGTGATCCGTTTCTGGGCAATGATCTTCGCAAATGGCAAAAAGTGGTTAACTCATTTACCCTGCGAGTATTGATTAGCTTGTCCAAGAAGGATACTGATCCGGATTTAGGCATCAAACAAAAGTTTGCCAATATCGTAACGAACCAGACTAAGTATCCGGTGATGACCTCCCTCGGCGATAACCTGCAGTATGTCTATAACGTTCAGTTTAACAACTATCCCAAGAATCCGGGTACGCGCGGGTTTGACATTGCTCGTGAGAATGTGGCGTCTACCTATCTCGGACTGACCACTTCCCTGAAGGATCCGAGAACATTTATTGCTGCTACTCCTGCACCGGCACAGCTGGATGCCGGTAAATTATACACGGACTATGCTGCTTATGTGGGCGCGAATGCCGGTGACGACATGGGTAAGTTGGGTGTTGATGCCCAGGCAGGGAAGTACTCGTTCGTTAATGCTTTGCGCTACTATTCAACCTACGATGGATCGGCCGCAGAGCCGGCCATTATCATTGGATACCCGGAATTGTGCTTCAATATTGCTGAAGGAATTAACCGTGGCTGGGCTACAGGTAACTCCGCTGCCTGGTACACCAACGGTATCAAAGCATCTTTCGCTCATCTGGGTATCACGGAAGGTGGTTCTATTCAGGTTGGCGACAAACTGAGTACCGTATATGGTTCGGTTACGACTTCCATCAATACATACCTGGCTCAGCCGGCAGTAAGTTACCAAGGTGATAATGCAACCGGTTTGAATCAGATTCTTACCCAGAAATACATTGCCTTCTGGCAAAATTCAAACTGGGAGGCATTCTTCAATTGGCGCCGCACCGGTGTGCCTACGATGCAGGTAGGTGCAGGAACAGGGAACGGCGGGAAGATTCCCTTGCGTTGGCAATATCCGTTCACCGAACGTACCGCCAACCAGGCGAACTATCAATCTTCTATTCAATCTCAGTACAGCGGTAATGATGATTTGAATGGTGTTATGTGGATTTTGAAATAGGTTTAGTGAGTGGTTTGTATTTCTAGTAAAAGAAGCCGGGACCTTCCCGGTTTCTTTTTAACCTCTGTTTATACCATGAAAAAGTTACTTCTTATAATACTGTGTTTTTGGGCCGTACAAGCCTATGGACAGACGAAAACTGAAAATATCATCCTGGTAACGCTGGATGGCATGCGATGGCAGGAGATATTTTCTGGTGCTTCACCACAATTCCTGAAGGACAAATCCCTGCTCGAGGATACCAGTAAGTTTAGTCGTTTGTTTAATGCGAACACCCCGGAAGAGCGAAGAAAAAAATTACTTCCCTTTTTCTGGTCTACGGTGGCCACCCAGGGACAATTGTTGGGCAATCGTCAGTGGGACTGCAAGGTGAATACCATGAATAAGATGTGGTTTTCTTATCCGGGATACAACGAAATTCTGACAGGCTTTGCTGACGACATCCACATTAACAGCAATGATGGTGTTGACAACCCCAACAAGAATGTTCTGGAGTACCTGCAATCGCTGCCCGCATTTCGGGGCCAGGTCGCTGCGTTTACATCCTGGGAGACTTTTCCCTGGATTATCAATACCCAAAGAAGTGGTGTGCCAGTGAATGCAGGATGGACAGCAGTAACGACAAACCCGTCAACTCGGGAGCAGTTGTTAAATTCATTATCCGAACAGTTACCCAGGGTCTCCGGGGATACCCGGCTTGATGCCATCACCTTTCACTATGCTTTCGAATACCTGAAAAAAGCGAACCCGCGGATTTTGTTTATCTCGTTTGATGAAACTGATCATTTTGCCCACGGTGGAAAATATGACGACTATCTGACTTCAGCTCACTATACCGATGCACTATTGGCGGAACTTTGGTCATACGTTCAGTCCACACCAAAATATAAGGATAAGACGACCCTCATCATCACAACAGACCATGGCAGGGGCACAACCCAGGAAGGTTGGAAACACCACGGCAGCAAAGTTGAAGAGGCTGATCAGATTTGGATGGCATTCCTGGGTCCGGATACCCGACCCCTCGGAGAAGTAAAAAAACCACTTCAATTCTACCAGGGTCAAACAGCAGCTACCTTAGCAGCCTTTCTTGGTTTGAAATACACCAATGAGTCCGGTAAAGTTGCTCCGGTAATACAGCAAGTGATTGGTAAATAGTTGATAATTTCAACGCATGAAAAAGTTCCTGTTCCCTGCAATCATTGTTGTTTTGGCCTCGTGCCGGGTGGATCGTCCAGCCACATCAATCTATTGGACTTCCACATCTCCAGCCGGCGATCAATTCACCACCAATGACCCTGAACATGCGGTGTTGCCCAACGGCCGTCTGCTAACCCCGGCCGGAAAACAAATCATGGTTGCCCCGCATCCATATGGCCTTGCTTTGAGCCCCGATGGTAAAACCATTGTCACCGCCAATTCCGGAGTGGGACCATTTTCCATTTCATTGATCGATGGTTGGGAACGTGAACCCTCCGTCAGGCAAATACCTGAAGGCTTAAAACCTACCGCGGACGAATTGGAGTCCACCTTCATGGGTTTGGCCATTTCACCCGACAACCATCTCGTCTATGTCGCCGGAGGGCAGGAGAACAAAATCTATGTATTTGAGATTGCTACCAAAAAGAAAGTCGGTGAGATTTCATGCAACCGAACATTCGACGACCGCGACTACAGTGATGCTTACATCGGCGATATGGTCCTTAGCAAAGATGGCAGCCGGTTATATGCCGTAGACCAGATCGGCTTTCGCATGGTGGTGGTGGATACCAAAACACTTCAGGTCATTCACAACGTGTCCACAGGACGCTATCCATTTGGAATAACCTTATCACCGGACGGCTCGATGGCCTATGTAGCCAACATCGGTATGTTTGAATATAGCTACCTCAACAGCCTGGACAAAGAACACCTGAAGGAAACAGCCGAGCGATTCCCGGTATCGGCCTATGGATCAAAGGAAATGCGTGAAGGGGTACATAACGATTCGGTCGACTTCGATGGCCTCGGCGACCCCAATGCACCAGAGTCATTTTCGGTGTGGAGTTTTGATGTCTCCAACATACCCATGCTGAAGGCAAAGATTAAAACGGGTATCCTGATAGGTCAGGATGATGAAGGGATACCTGCCATTGGTGGCGCCATGCCCAACTCCATAGTGGCCAGTGACCAGTTTGTGTATGTGACCAACGGGGGCAACGATAATATCGCCGTGATCGATCCGATTAAGCAGGAAGTTGTCCAGCACATAAATCTTGTTCTCGATCCCCGGCTTGGTAATTTGAAAGGGATCATCCCATTTGGTCTTGCCATTTCACCCGATCAGAAGCGACTTTATGTTGCTGAGTCAGGCATCAATGCCGTAGGGGTGATTGACCTTGTTACTCAACGGGTGCTCGGTCATATCCCCACCGGATGGTTTCCCGCCAAAGTAACCGTAGCCCCTGACGGAAATACGATCATGGTGGCCAATGCCAAAGGGTTTGGCAGCGGCCCCAATGGCGGCAAGAATTTTACGCCTGCCTTTGATGACCCTGCTGCGAGCTATATCGGCGCGGTGATGCGTGGATCGGTGAGTGTTATACCATTGCCATCCAACACCGAGTTGTCTGCAATGACCGGCCAGGTGGTTGCCAACAATTTCAGGTTTGAGTCGGTTACGTCGCCTGTCATTTCTGCTGATTCACAAAATCCTTCACCAATTCAGCACATCGTATTCATATCAAAGGAGAATCGTACATACGACGAAGTATTTGGGCAACAGCCATCAGGCGCAGGTGATCCGGAGCTGGCACGCTTTGGGGAGAACCGTACATTTACGAATCGTTCCGGACAACAAACGGTAGCGGGAGCTACGGTCATGCCCAACCACCTGGCATTGGCGCGTCAGTTTTCTATCAGTGATAATTTTTATGTAGATGCAGATGTTTCTGCAGACGGACATGTTTGGCTGACGAATACATATCCAACCCAAATGTCTGAAACGGGTGCCCCTGCCGCATATGGTGGCAAGCGCAGCCAGAAGCCAGACTCCAAAGCGCCCGGGCGATTTGGCATTACGGGCGCAGCAGGAGCCATCTTTCCCGAGAATTACAACCAGGCGGGTTCTATGTGGGAACACTTGGAACGAAACGGCATTGAATTTTACAACTTTGGTTTCGGGGTAGAGTTTGATGCAGGCAGTTTCCCTGATCCTTCTTTCAAACAAGGTGGTGTTAGATACCTGGTCAACTATCCGCTGCCCGGACCATTGTACAACCGCACGTCACGTCAATTCCCGACATTCAACATGGCTATACCGGACCAATACCGGGCGGATGTTTTCATGCGGGAAATTAATGAACGATACATCGATGCTGGAAAAAACTTACCGCCACTGCTAACCCTGCAACTCCTCAATGACCATGGTGCCGGCGAACGCCCCGAGGGCGGATTTCCTTACAACGAAAGTTATATGGCCGATAATGACCTGGCCCTGGGTCGCGTGGTAGAATACCTGAGTCATTTGCCACAATGGAAGAGCATGATGATTGTGGTGACGGAAGATGATGCCCAAGGTGGCCGCGACCACATTGATGCACACCGAAGCGTGCTGATGGTGATTTCGCCATACGCGAAGAAGAATTTTAACAGCCATCGCCATACCAGTTTCGGATCCATCTTTCGCACTTTCTATGAAGTGTTGGGGCTGCCACCCTTGAACCAATATGATTTTGGAAGCAGCAACCTCGGCGATTGTTTCACCGACCAGCCGGATTTTACACCCTTTAATGCATTGCCGGTAGATATCAGGATTTTTGATCCCGTGAAGGCCCTGACACCACTCCATGAAAAGTTTGATTGGGAGGCCGCAAAAAATTCGCCGCAACTCGATGATCCTGACGATATGAAGAAAGCCCTGCGCGACGATGGTCGAAAGAAAGTAAACCATTGATTAACTTGTCGGGCATAACGACCCCGACATGAAACAACTGGCCACCGTTCTCACCATTGCCATTGGATGTTCCCTGCTCTCCTGTAGCAACCCGCGAAATGGCAAAGAGTACCTAGACTCCCTGCAGCAGGCATTGTCGTCCCATAAGGTATTGTTGCCCAACGGCTGGTCCCTGACAGTACCGGGCAAATCTACCCCTCTTGGGAATTTTCCGATGAACCTCGTGGTGTCACCGGGCAGCAAATACATGGCCATCACCCACAATGGCGAAGGCAAGCAAACTATTGTCTTGTTAAGCGGGAGTAATGGTCATATTCTCGATGAAATTGAAATCGGCAAGTCCTGGTTTGGATTGGTCTTCAATGATAAAGAAGACAAGTTGTACGCCTCTGGTGGGAACGACAATCGTATCTTAATTTATTCCATCGCCGAGGGGAAGCTAAGTAAATCCGACAGCATCGAATTGGGCAAACCCTGGCCTGTAAAAATTTCCCCGACAGGGCTGGCACTCGATGATCAGGCCAGGAAATTATACATAGTTACGAAAGAAGATAGCGCACTCTATACCGCCAACCTCGATACCAAAGCGTTTACCAAACTGAAGCTGGGTTCAGAAGCGTATGCCTGTGTATTGAGTCCTGACAAAAAGAAAATTTATATTAGTCTGTGGGGCGGGAATGGCGTAGCCGTCATTGACGCCGTGCAGAACGCCTTGATTACGCGCATAGCAGTGGGAAGCCACCCTAACGACATGGTGCTTTCCCGTGATGGCCACACGTTATACGTAGCAACTGCTAACGACAACGGAGTATCTGTTATTGATACCGACAAACAGGAGGTAAGGGAAGTCTTTGTTTCTTCTTTGTATCCAGATTCGCCCGCAGGGAGTACGCCCAATGCACTGGCCCTTTCCGCCAATGAAGACCGGTTGTACATAGCCAATGCGGACAACAATTGTCTTGCCGTATTTGATGTGAGTGCACCAGGTCAAGGCAGGAGCGCAGGCTTCATCCCCACGGGTTGGTACCCTACATCCGTGAAAGTGCTTCATGACAAATTGTGGATTACCAATGGCAAAGGGGAAATGTCATTGGCCAATCCCACCGGACCCAACCCCTATAAAGGCTCAAAACAGGAAGGATATATCGGCACGCTTTTTAAAGGTTCCTTGTCGGTATTGTATGAACCCACTGAAGGAGAGTTGTCCGTGTACACGGCTGCGACCTTGTCGAATAGCCCATACACAGCAACCAGCACACAGTTGGCGGATGGAGAAGAAGGAAACCCTATTCCGAGAAAGGCGGGCGACGTGAGTCCGATCAAGCATGTATTTTATATCATTAAAGAAAACCGGACCTATGACCAGGTGTTGGGAGATATGGCTGCCGGCAACGGTGATTCTACGTTATGCTTGTTTCCAGAAAAGATAACACCCAACCAGCATGCGCTCGCTGGGGGCTTTGTGTTGCTGGATAACTTTTATGTGAATGCAGAAGTGAGTGCCGATGGGCATAACTGGTCGACTGCTGCGTATGCGACGGATTTTGTAGAGAAGACCTGGCCCACCAACTACTCGCGCAGGGGAGGGGAGTATGATTTTGAAGGTGGACGCAAAAGTGCCTTTCCCCGTGATGGTTTTATCTGGGACTACGCGGCCCGTGCCGGAGTGAGTTATCGCAGTTATGGTGAATTTGTATGGAATGGAAAGTCCGGACTCGAGTCATTGCAAGGCCACTTTGATAGCGACTACCCATCGTATAATCTTTCGGTACCCGATCAGGTCCGGTTTGAGCATTGGAAACAAGATTTTGACTCCTTGCTCGCCCTCGATGCCGTTCCCCAACTCAATACCATCCGATTGCCCAATGATCATACAGCCGGAGCCCGTGCCGGCTCACCAACACCCCGCGCCATGGTGGCAGAACATGATCAATCTCTTGGACGCATGATTGAACACCTGAGCAAAAGCAAAATCTGGAAGGAGAGTGTCGTGTTTATTCTGGAAGACGACGCGCAAAATGGCCCCGACCATGTGGATGCCCACCGCTCCATTGCCTATGTAGCAGGGCCTTATGTGAAACGCAAGGCCCACATCAGTCGAATGTATTCAACAGCGGCGATGTTGAGAACCATTGAATTGATTCTGGGCTTGCCGCCGATGAGTCAGTACGATGCGGGATCCACGCCCATGTGGGAATGTTTCACAAATACGCCCGACTTTTCGCCGTATGTGGCCATCGCCGCCCGCTACGACCTCAAGGAAAAAAATAAAGACAAGACTGCCCTCGCCCGGCAGACGGCAACCTTTAACCTGGTGCAGATTGATGCAGCCCCGGATCGTGAATTCAATGAAGTGATCTGGAAGACGGTGCACGGTGAGCACAGTGTCATGCCATCCCCCGTTCGCAGCGCATTCATCAAGCCAATTCCGGAAACGGAGGATGGCGATGACGACTGACAGGAAGTTAAAATAAAAATAAAAGGACGGTGATGAGCCGTCCTTTTATTTTGTTGCATCAATACTATCAGTTGCTACTTCCTGTAGTCAAGTGCGGGCTTGCGGTCTCCGATCAACGCTTCATACTTGAAGTTTTCCCCACGCTTCTTTATGAACTCCTTCTTCGCATCTTCTACCAGTACGGGATTGGTGTAGAGGTCAAAGCAGGTGAGAGCCATGGTCTTCGCCGCAATCATCATGCCTTTGAATCCAATGGTGGTGCCGCCGGCAGCCACCGCTTGCCAACTGTGTGCGGCAGTACCCGGCACCCAGGTGGCAGTACCCAAACCGACCGTCGGTACTGTCCAACTCACATCACCGACATCGGTAGAGGCAGATCCGTCATAGGTACGCAACGGCATAATGATTTGGGTATTTTCCAGCGGTTGGGCCTGATCTTTGAAACTCTCCTGCAGTTTAGTAGCAAAGGCCTTTTCCTGATCGGTCATTGTATAGCCACCTACGATTCGAAGATTTGCATCTACGGCACGGGCCAACGGCTCATTGCCCAGGAGTTCATGCACACCGCCTGTGATTTCAATTTCAACGCGTGTGTCCGTACCCATCGCTGCGCCACGGGCTGCGCGCTCAATGCGATCCCAGATTGACTTCACGTTATCACGTCTCGGGTTACGCACGTAATAATACACTTCCGCAAAAGCAGGCACCACATTGGGTGCCTCACCGCCCTTGGTGATCACGTAGTGAATGCGGGTTTCCTGAGGAACGTGCTCGCGCATCATGTTTACCATTACATCCATGGCTTCAACTGCATCCAGAGCAGACCGGCCGCGTTCCGGAGAGGCAGCAGCGTGCGAAGCGGTACCGTAAAAACGAAACTTGCCTGTCTTGTTGGCCAGCGAAGATCCGTAGCCTGCGCTGTTGGCGTTGCCGGGATGCCAGTTCACCACCACATCTACATCGTTGAACAAGCCCTCGCGCACCATATAGACCTTTCCTGAACCACCTTCTTCTGCAGGCGTGCCATAGAAGCGGATAGTGCCGGATTTTTTATTTGCGATAAGCCATTCTTTGATGGCGATAGAAGCAGCGGCGGAAGCCACGCCAAACAAATGATGCCCGCAGGCATGGCCAGCCACTTGTCCGGGAATTGGCTTCAACTCAGGCACAGCCTCCTGCGCCACACCGGGCAAGGCATCAAACTCTCCGAGGATACCAATCACCGGCTTGCCTGAGCCGTAGGTGGCGGTGAAGGCAGTGGGCATGCCAGCTACATTGTTTTGTACGGTAAAGCCGGCATCTTGTAACATTTTTTGCAACAAAGCTGAGCTCTTCGTTTCCTGAAATCCGACTTCAGCCAGATCCCATATTTTTTTGGCAGTGGTGGAATAGGTGTCGTATTGGGCATCGATCACCTTGATGAGGTCTTGTTTGGTCTTCTGGGCGAAGGCGCTCGTGGCCAGCCAGCAGAAGGCCATGAGCAGGATCATCGGTTTTTTCATGTTTGAATTAGGTTTATCCAAACTTAGCCATCTTTGCCCAACGACGGAAGAAAATTACAGTAATGGTTCCCGCAATGGAATATCGCTGGGGATGCTATCGGAAGCGGTGATCGACCTGGCTACGGGTAGCGTTGGATTTCTTGTCGAAGCGGCGTTCGATACGTACAACAATGACAATAAGCATCACCACAATCATGATTACGAACACCATGGAAAAAACACGGAGTATTTTTTTGAGCCGCAACTCGCGTTCATGGCGCTGAAGCACGTCGCCGTAGTTCCGGAAACGGTCTGCTCCACGGCCGGCCATCTTCCGCCGCATTCGTATTTCGTGGTTACTCATGGTACTTCACCTTCAAATTAAAATGCTGTCGTAGCTTATCCAATGCCCGATAGGTTCTCATCTTGGCACCACTCTCCGTGATGTCGAGAATAAATGCAATTTCGCGAAAGTCTTTGTCTTCAAAGAAGCGAAGTTCCAGGACCTGCAGCATGTCGGTAGGCAGGTCCTTGAGGTAGGTGAGCAGCCGTTGGATAATCTCCTCATCCCATACTTCATCGCTTCGCTCCACCAATTCACGTACTTTAATTTCTTCAAGGCTAAATATCTTCTTGCCTTTGTTCTTGCGCCAGAATTTGTTCACCTCGTTGGTGGCAATCTTGTACAACCAGGCAGAGAAGGGTACGCCCCGAAATTGGTACTTCGGCAGATGATGAAGGGCGTTGACGAAAGTCTGGGAGCACAAGTCTCCTGCCGTATCTTCATCATCGGTCTGGCGCAGCAGAAAATTGTAAATGCGATCGAAGTACTTTTCGTACAACTCCCCAAAGGCACGTGGGTCTGACTTCGATCGTTCGACGATGGTGTTCTCCCGGCGAATTTCATCCTCCGTCATGGGGGTGGGGTTGTCTGATCCATAATGCCCGGGAGGTAAGTTAGTCACAATATTATTTCAGGCGGTTTAGCTACCTTCGTTCGACTACCCTGTACTTATGAAAACCAACATTTGTATTGCACTGCTTACGGCGGTTGTGGCTTGTAGCAACCCCGATACATCCCGCGAAGAAATCCTGGCAGCGGATCGGGCATTTAGCAAACTCAGTAGTGAAAAAGGCTTAACGGAAGCGTTTCTTGCCTTTGCCGCTGATGACCTCATCAAACCATCTGAGGGTCAACAGCCGGTGTTTGGGAAGGAAGCCTTGCGCAGTTCCCTGCAGTCAGCTACTGCAGCGTCTGGATACCGCCTTACGTGGGAGCCCCTCCGCGCAGAAGTGTCCGGTAGCCTTGGTTATACATTCGGTGCATGGACCCGCCAGAAAATCAATGCAACGCCATCAGACTCGACATTGTATGGAAATTATGTTACCATTTGGAAACGACAAGCTGATGGCTCGTGGAAATGGGTGCTTGACACAGGCAACAGTACGCCAGGGTTGACTACACTTCCGAAATAATATTACATGTTCTAGTGATGGGTACGCGTTGTTGGATCACGATCTTCGGGTTGGCTTTCGTCACTTTCGCTCACGGGCAGCAATTCTCCCTGCGGCAGTATACGGCCATTGATGGTTTGCCTCAATCGCAGGTCAATGCCATTCTTGAAGACAGCTACGGCTACCTCTGGATTGGCACATCGGGTGGTGGCTTGGCGCGCTTTGATGGCAAGGAATTCAAAGTGTACTCTACGCTTGATGGATTGCTGAGCAACGTCGTCACATCATTGTTTATTGATTCAAAGCAAAACATCTGGGCGGTTCACCCCAGGGGACTGAGCCGTTTCGACGGCATGGAATTCAAGCGGTTCCAGGCCAGCACCAACAACGAACGCCTGCGCCGTGTACGCCGACTGGTGGAATACAATGATACCGTGTTCATGGTTTCCACACCGGGACTCATCGGAAAAATATACCAGGATTCTGTTTACTACTGGTCTCGAAAAATTTTCCCCGGCAAATCAATCTTCTTCACCCATGTTACTGCCGATCATCGCATATGTTATTACCTCAGCGATAGTTCCATTGTCACCCCATCCCCCCAGGGATACCGTCGCTTCTCGCATGCCGCTGTATTTGGTAAGGTGTACAACATGTTCAACCACGGCGACGAAGTGTGGCTCGATACCGATATGGGAATGTTTGCCCTCGACCTCCAGGCAGGTTCTTTTACACCCCGTACCAAAGTCGTGGATCGGTACATTGTGAGCTATGATCCGGCTGCTGATGCATATTGGACCCGCGATGAGCGAACACTTTTCCGCGAATACCTGGCGGGTGGGAAAATAGTGACTGACACCGTATTGAAAGATGTGCCGGTGATGCAAATCCTGCTTGATGCGGAGGGAAATACCTGGTTGGGCAGCGCAGGCAATGGACTCTATAGGCACTATGCCCGCGACTTTGACCGGTGTGGTTCCGACCAGCTTCGTGGTGTGATGGCCATAGAAGTGGATCGAGATGGCGCATCCTGGATAGGTGGGCGGGGGCTGTGGCGCATTCATCGTGGTAAGATTCAGACGTACGCTTTGCCCAATGGTGATGACGACGGTGTGAGGACCATTAAGTCCGCACCGGATGGCACGCTCTGGGTGGGTTCATTTTCCGGATTAGGCAGGTATCATCCCGATGAGAACAAGTTTACCTGGTACACCCGCGAGCATGGCCTCAGCAGCGCATACATCACAGCATTGGACTTTGATGAGTCAGGCGGCATCTGGATTGGTACGACCGGTGGCGGACTTAATTACCACATTGGCGATCAGTTTAAGTCGGTGGCAAGTCAGCAGGCACTAGGTTCACAGAACATCGCATCCCTGCGGTATTTACCAGCCTTAAAGACATTGTTTATTGGTACAGAATTCGGACTCGCACAACTAAAGCGTGGAGCCATTGATGCAATTCCGGTTCCGGAGTTTGAGAATACGACGGTTTTGTCATTGGCTGCTTTCCGCGACTCATTATTGTTGGTGGGTTCGGGTGGCGCAGGCCTGGCGGTGGTAAACCCTCAGAATGGTGAGCGCCGAATGATCGGCCCGAGGGAAGGACTTCCTTCTGGGTTCGTGTTCTTTGTCGCTGCGGATGAGGCGAACCGCATCTGGGTGGGAACCGAGAAGGGAATCACCCAACTCGAATTGGACAGCGCCCTTGAAATTTCTGAAACCAGGCACTTCAGTAATGAAAATGGACTGACGGGAATAGAGACCAACCAGAACGCCTATTATTTATCACGAGACAAAAAATACTTTGGCCTGATCGACGGTTTGTATCAATTCAATGGTCAGCAGACCCGGGTGTTAAAGTCTTATCCCGTTCACCTGACCGACATTGAGATTCAATATGGACAGATTTCAAGCCGTCAGTTTGGGAAGACCCTGAGTGGTTTTTTCCAAATTCCGGAGTCACCGGTATTGCCATCGGATTACAACCACATTACCTTTCATTTTGACCGGGTAGACAAACGCTACCCCGGGAGTGTCCGGTATAAGTATTTCCTGCAGAACTTTGACAAGACCTGGTCACAACCGACAGCCAATGGTCACGTCACGTATGGCAACTTGCCGCCAGGTGAATATGTTTTTATGGTATTGGCCACCAATGAGCAGGGCAGTTGGGATGGAGATCCCTTACAATATAAACTCTCCATCAAGGAGCCATTCTACCGAACGGCAGCCTTCTTTATGACCGTTGGTGGTATGCTTGCCGGTTCGCTCATTTTGTTTATCCTCGTTCGGTTACGACGCAATGTCTCGCGGTTGATCGAACTAGAGCGTATCCGGCAACAGGAGCAGGAGTCGTTGCGCAAGGAGATCGCCCGGGACTTTCACGATGAGATGGGTAATCAACTTACCCGGATCATCAATTACGTGAGCTTGATGCGACTGAGTGGTAACACTGGATCAGGGCAGGATTTATACCACAAGGTGGAGGAGTCGGCAAAGTATTTATATAACGGTACGCGGGATTTTATTTGGGCCATTGACCCGGTGAATGATGACTTGTCAAAGCTTTTCCTGCACATTCGTGACTTTGGAGAGAAATTGTTTGAAGAAAAGAACATGCAATTCAGGGCTTATAACGAAATTAAGCACAAAGTCCGGTTGCCTTATGGATTTAGCCGGGAAGTGAATCTTATCTTTAAAGAGGCCATGACCAACGCATTCAAGCATTCAGGCGCGCAAAATGTTTCGCTGTACCTGCGTGAATTCGATCAGGGCTTTGAAATGGCACTGGAAGACGATGGTGCCGGATTTGATGTTGAAAAAATTAAGTCGTCAAATGGAATAAAAAACATTCGTTCCCGAGCCGAAAAGATTGAATCTTCGTTAGTATTGTCAAAGATTGATGCGGGACATGGTACCCGCGTTCAGTTGAGATTTACCACTTTTAAAAAGAATGCCTATGATGCCGGTTACCAAAAAACGCGTTTTGATCGTTGAAGACGATGCAGAAATCCGCAACAGTTTTGTATTGATTGTAAACAGCTCCCAGAAGTTTGCTGTCGTGAATGCGTACGGCACTTGCGAGGAGGCAATCAAGCACCTGGCTCAGGACAAACCTGATTATGTGCTGATGGACATTGAGCTGCCAGGTATGAATGGAATTCAAGGCTCTAAAATCATCAAAGACAAAAGCCCGTCCACTGAAATTATTATGGTAACAGTGTATGAGGACAATGAGCAAGTCTTTGAAGCACTGAAGTCAGGAGCAACGGGCTATATCACGAAGAGTTCCAATCACCTGGAGCTGTTGTCAGCGCTGGAAGAAATTTCGCGCGGTGGTGCCCCGATGAGCAGCAAGATCGCCCGTATGGTGATCGACAACTTTCACATCAACCCCAATTCTCCGCTCACCAAGCGCGAAACGGAAATCCTGGGCCTGATTTCGGAAGGAAAGACCTACACCCAGATTTCAGAGGAACTATTTATTTCGAAAGAGACATCAAAAACACACATCAAGAATATCTATTCCAAACTGCAGGTCAACAGCAAGTCGCAGGCACTTGCAAAAGCAGCACAGGAGAAGTTGATTTAGACTTACCCAGGTATGGCTAAAATCCCTAATCCAAGGTGATTTCCCATCCCGAGGCGGGGTTTAACTTTGATCTATATTTTGGGTAAGGTCAGGTGGTTGCCTTCACAGTCATGGGTGGATTTGGGGCAGCCACCTCTTTTTTTGTCCCCCGCCCATCCGGGCCCACCTTGTTAACTCTTCCCTGATTCCTTAGCTTTTGGGGTATTAATCTTACCCTATGCGACGTTACCTCTCAATTCTCCTGCTCACCGCTTCGTTCGGTGCTATCGCCCAAAAGAAAAAGCCTGAACCCGCACCAGCGCCGGCACCCATCACCACTTCTGCCATAGAAAGCAAGACATCCGGCATGAAAAGAATGCCCGGATTCTTTGAGTGCTACTTCGATGAGAAACAGGATAAGATGTATGTGGTCATCGACAAATTTGATACGGAATTTCTCTATATCGAATCATTGACAGCCGGTGTAGGCTCCAATGACATCGGCCTTGATCGTAACCAACTGGGGCGTGAACGGGTGGTGAAATTCCAACGGCGGGGCCCCAAGGTGCTGCTTACGGAGATAAACCTCGGTTATCGTGCCATTTCGGAAAATCCAGCCGAGCGCAAAGCCGTGGAGGAAGCCTTCGCCCAATCTGTCCTGTGGGGATTTGCTGTCGCTGCGGAAGAATCAGGAAAGGTGCTCGTTGATGCCAGCGACTTTCTCCTGCAGGATGCCCATGATGTAGTCGGTACCTTGCGCGGCACGCAACAGGGTAACTACACCCTCGATAAGTCCAGATCCGCATTTTATGCCCCGCGTACTAAGAACTTTCCCCTGAACACTGAGTTTGAAGTCACCCTCACTTTTACCGGGCAACCTACTGGTGGATTTATCCGAAGCGTAGTGCCCACGGCCTCCAGTGTCACGGTACGTGAACACCATTCGTTTGTACAATTGCCGGATAGCAACTTCAAGCCAAGAAAATTCGATCCGCGCGCAGGATACTTTTCAATTTCCTATTATGATTATGCTACCCCAATAGCCGAGCCCATTGAGAAACGGTTTATTACCCGCCACCGGTTGGCGAAGAAGGACCCGTCTGCCGCTGTGAGTGAGCCTGTAAAACCCATTGTTTATTATATGGATCCTGGTGCACCTGAACCTATCCGCACGGCACTCATGGATGGAACCCGCTGGTGGAATCAGGCGTTCGAAGCGGCTGGCTATAAGGATGCATTCCGGGTTGAACTCCTTCCGGAAGATGCCGACCCCATGGATGTACGTTATAACCTGATCAACTGGGTGCATCGATCGACACGGGGTTGGTCATATGGCTCCTCCGTTACCGACCCACGTACGGGTGAGATTATCAAAGGTCATGTTACCTTGGGCTCCCTCCGCGTGAGGCAGGATTTCCTGATTGCTGAAGGGCTGCTCGCTCCCTATGAACAAGGTAAACCCGTATCCAAGGACATGGAGCAAATGGCCCTTAACCGGTTGCGCCAGTTGGCGGCCCACGAAGTAGGCCATACGATCGGCCTCGCTCATGCCTATTCCTCCAGCAGTGAAAACCTGGCATCGGTGATGGACTATCCACACCCGGTGGTGAAACTCACCAATGGTGAAATTGACTTAAGCCAGGCGTACGATGATAAGATTGGTGCCTTTGATAAAGTCTCCATCGCCTACGGGTACCAGGATTTTCCGGCCGGAACAGATGAATCAAAAGCACTCAACGAGATCATTCAGCAATCCCTCAAGGCAGGACTTACCTTTTTGTCCGACCAGGATGGCCGACCAGTTGGGGGTGCCCATCCTTACACACATTTGTGGGACAATGGCCGGGATGCGGCCGAAGAACTAAACCGCATTATGGAAGTGAGAACAGTGGCGTTGAGAAATTTTGGAGAAAATAATATTAAGCCAGGCACGCCAATGGCCATGCTGGAAGAAGTGTTGGTACCCATGTATTTCTTTCACCGTTATCAAATTGAAGCGGCTGTGAAGCTAATTGGCGGTGTTAACTATCGATATGCCCTGCGTGGTGATGGTCAGCCCGTCGCGGAATTGCTTACCCCCCAGCAAGAACTGAATGCGTTGGAAGCATTGCTAAAGACGGTGCAACCTTCATCACTGATGCTATCGGAGAATTTGCTTCGCAGTATCCCGCCTCGGCCCCTGGGATATTCTCGTCACCGAGAACTTATCAAACTCCGCACCGACATGATGTTTGATCCATTGTCAGCAGCAGAAACAGTGGCAGATGGCACCTTTGGATTGTTGTTTCATCCGGCCCGTGCCAACCGGGTGTTTGAACACCACTCCCGAGATGCAAGGCTCCCATCCCTGGAAAGTGTTATTGACCGAACCATCAGCGGCACCATGAAGTCGGCACCGAAACCTGGATATGAAGGTGCTGTGCAGATGGCCGTGGACTACGCGTTGTTTGTTAACCTGGCCCGGCTTTCTGTTCACAAGGACGCATCGGTTCAGACACGTGCAATCACAACCGCGAAGCTCGGACAATTAAAAGCATGGCTCTCGGCACGGCCTGTCACAACAACGGACGAAAGTTGGAAGGCATTCTACACCTATCTCCACCAGCAAATCGGAAGTTTGCAGGACGAGCCTGAGGAATTCAAAGCTGAAACCCTGTTGCCCGCACCGCCGGGAGCACCCATTGGGGACTTTGATTACGATTTCTGCCATAACTAGCGCGTCAGCATGATCGAGACGTCGGGCGTAGGGTATGCTTATCCGGGGCAACCACCGATAGCATTCGGGAACCTTTCACTGGCTTCTGGAAGTCATTGGTTACTGCTGGGTGAATCGGGCAGCGGTAAGACCACCCTGCTGCACCTGTTGGGTGGGTTGCTCAGAAGCCAGCAAGGACATATTAACGTATTGGGGACTGACATTGCGAAGTTGTCCGAAACCGCACTGGATCGTTTTCGTGGCCAGCATTACGGATTTATTTTTCAAAAAAACCACCTGATCACTGCGTTGTCGGTGCGTCATAATCTGTTGCTTTCTCCCTACCTGGCTGGCTTGCCACAGGATGACCTCCGGGTTGCAGAAGTGCTCTCCCAACTCGGCCTGAGCGATAAAGCAAATGCGCGGGTGAATGCACTGAGCTACGGCCAAGCCCAACGTGTCGCCATTGCCCGTGCAGTATTGAATAGACCTGCGGTGATTCTCGCCGATGAGCCTACTTCGGCGCTGGACGACCGCAACTGTGACAAAGTAATCGACTTGCTTCTCGAGACTTCGGACCGCCATAAGGCCATGTTGGTGGTGGCTACCCACGACCAGCGCCTAAAAGATAAATTCAAGAACCGGATCAACCTGTAATGTACATGAACCTGTTTCTGCTGGTCTGGAATTATCTCAAAGCAAAGCCATTGAATACGGCTTTGAATATTTTCCTGTTGTCTCTCGGGATTGCAGTAATTACGGTACTCTTGTTGTTCAATAACCAGGTGCAGGAGAAGATTGCTTCCAATGCAAAAGGCATTGACCTGGTTGTCGGTGCCAAAGGGAGTCCGTTACAGCTGATCCTGAGCAGTATTTTTCATATCGATTTTCCTACTGGAAATATTAAGTTGATCGAAGCAGAGCGCCTTCGAAAACACCGCCTGGTGAAAAAAGCTATCCCCCTGGCGCTGGGGGACAGTTACCTTGGATTTCGTATCGTTGGTACGAACCGTGATTATGTAACAGGTTATTCAGCCGTACTCGAAACCGGCAGTTGGTGGAAGAAAACCTTGGATGTTACAGTCGGTGCCACGGTGGCGGAAAAGGCTAAACTGAAAATCGGAGATACGTTTGTCAGTGCACACGGACTTACTACCGACGGTCATGCCCACGAAGAGAACCGCTATGTGGTTACGGGTATTATGGCAAGAAACAATTCGGTATTGGATAACCTCATCCTGACCGATATCAAGAGCATATGGAAAGTGCACGATCAGTTGTCGCTGGCTGATACGGCCAGCCAGGGTGGGATTTATTCCCTGGTGCCAGGTTTAATGACGACAGATTCCTTGCGGGAGATAACATCGTTGCTAATTCAATACCGCAATCCATTGGCCGTAATTCAATTGCCCAGGTATATCAACACCAATAGCCATTTGCAGGCAGCTGCCCCGGCCTTTGAAACCGCACGCCTGTTTTCTATTCTGGGTGTCGGCGTGGATGTGCTCCGTGGATTTGCAGGTGTATTAATATTGATATCGGGTCTGAGTATTTTTATTGCATTGTATAATTCCCTGAAAGAGCGCCGCTATGACCTTGCTATCATGCGCTCGATGGGCGCACGCAGGAGGTTACTTCTCACAGCCATCCTATTGGAAGGCAGCCTGCTTTGCGTGCTGGGCAGCGTGTTGGGTTTGCTGATGGGCCATGGCTCCTTATGGATTTTCACCCACACCGTGGAGGCCAGCCAAAAAGCGGGACTCCAGTCGTTTGTATTTTATCCAGAGGAGGCCTGGTTGCTCGTGTCCAGTATCGTCTTGGGCTTTCTTTGTTCGCTATTACCAGCCCTGGAAGCTTACCGAACGGATATTCATAAAGTGCTGGCCGGTAATTAAGATTTAACCGGGGCCTGCTACCTTAGCATAATGAAAAAGATTTTTGTCCTCCTGTTTTTTGTCGCCTCCTCCGGGGGAGCGTTTGCCCAAACCGATAGTTGGGCCCTTTTTGCCAAGACCAAGTTTGAGGCCAAATACAATGAGAAGGCTGCCGAGTATTTTTTATACCCTGTGTTTGCACCAGAACTGAAAAATATGGTGGGTAAGGAAATCAGTCTTGAAGGTTATTATCTCCCGATCGAAATTGAGGGTGATGCGTACATCATACTGTCAAAGTTCCCTTACAGCCAGTGTTTTTTCTGCGGAGGTGCTGGGCCGGAGTCCATTGCCGAAGTAACATTCAAAGTAAAGCCTGGGAAATTTGAGATGGACCAGTACCTGCGGGTAAAGGGTAAACTCAAGTTGAACGAAGCCAACATTGAACACGGCAATTTTCTGTTGGAAGATGCGGTGCTGGTAAGCAAATAAAAAGACCGTCTTAATCTGAGACGGCCTTTATTTTCAAACAATTTCTCTGTTATTCCTGACTGCGTACTCGCTCAGGCGCCAGCGATGGAAATCGTCGTTGCATCCACTCAAAACTTCCAAACATCACGCCGCAGAAGAGGAGATTGCCGATGAGCATATTCCTCAAAAAGGGCAATGCGAAAGTGTAGCAACGCACTAGTCCACTCCAGTCTTTGGTAAACGGCAGGCCCGTGGTAAAATCAGTGCCGCCGAGCCAAACACCGAAGTCTGAAACCACCCAGTGAAGCAGGGCCGCACCCACGCCAGCGAGGGCCACCGTCGTTAAATTCACTTTAGAGATGAAGAAACCGATTACTGCCATCAGAGCAAAGGTGCCATACACCAGCCATGATCCGGAGTAGAAGAATACCCAATGATCGAAATATAAGAGGCGGTTAATGAAGATATCGCTGATCCACATGGCAGCCACCGGGATGAGCAAGGCTTTCCAGCGGTTGCGGAAATAGGTGCCACCAAATAATGCCATTGCACCGGCTGGTGTCAGGTTGGTGAAAATGGAGAATGTATTGTTGGCTTGTAGTACCCGGAAGGCAGCAGCGGCCAGGATCATGATGATCAGTATGGACGTGCGTGGATCAATGGTGTTCTTGGACATTTCAGGAAAAATTACAACATCAAAAGTAGGGATTTGTACCAGAATTCCGAACGGAATCAGGAACGTCGCAAGGTATATCGAACCCCAAAAAACCCTTTGGCCCCTTGCACGGGTGCGTAATTGTAGGCAGTATCAAAAGTGTAGCCAAACGGATTATCTATAGCGATGTTCTTATCAAAGGGATCGAACGGCCTCAGCAGGGGATTGGCCGGAATAAAATTGAGTAAATTCTTGACCCCGCCGTAGATTTCCCACCGGCCATTAAGGGTCTTAGTGACCTGGAGATTAATTAACGCATAAACCGGCGAAGATTCCGGCCTGAAGTCATTGGGCACAACCGGCAGGTGCATAGGACCGTTGACGCGACCCGTGAGGTCGACTGCCCATCCGCTCTGGGCCGACTGATAGCTTATGCTGAATGTTCCGGACCAGGCGGGCGCCTGAAACTGCGGAATCTTGTCGTCGCTGATACGGTGATCAATGCGGTAAACGTCGAGTAAGGTTATCCCTGCAATCCACTTCCAATGACTCCCCAGCGTAACATCTGCATTAACGGTAATTCCACGAGAAATGGCATAACCGGACAAGTTGTCGAAGATGATTTTATTTGGATCGGTATTGAAATCACCAACAATCTTGTTACTGAAATAAGTATAAAACGCACTGACGTCAAGGTTTGTAAATCCATTGCCATGGGTAAATTGATGAGCATATCCCAAGTTCATGTTCCAAGATTTTTCCGGTGACAGGGAATGGCTGATTTCAACCGTTCGTGCACCTGTGAGTGCCGCGTGTTCCTCTGTGAACAGGTTTACCACCCGATAGCCGGTGCCCGACGTCAGCCTTAGTGTGGAGGCGGGGCCGGGGCTAAATTTTAAGCTTCCACGGCCGGTAAGGATATTGCCATGAATGTTGTGATGGTCGTAGCGAGCTCCCATCAACCACGTGATTTTACGACTTAGTTTTAATTCATCCTGGACAAATAATCCTGGCAATATGGTTAATGCCGGTTCGTTAAGGCCTGTTGCACCTGCGGTTCCAGGGGTGTTATCGTCATACCACATCCATCGGAAAGGAAGACCCGTGAGTAATTCATGCTTACCGATGCTCCTGGTCCACCGCAGCTGGGCGAAGGCCACATGTTGGCTGGCCAGAAAAGGATGGGTGCCGTACCAGGAATCCTGCTGGTGGTAATTGTATGATAAGTCAGCGGAAAGCCCGGCAACGCGTGAGAAGCCATATTTGCCAATCAACTCAGCACGTCGGGTGAGAATGGATTCAGCATAGTATGTATCCGTGCCGCGGTGGGCTGGTGTCCAATTTAACTCGCCACCCCAGCGATTTTCATCAACAAAGCGCGCCGCCAGCGAGAGTGGTGCACCCGAAGGCCGGTAAAAATTCCATTTGGTGAACAGACTTAGTCGCTTTTGCAACGTTACATCGGTGAAATTGTCATGATTGATATCCTGGGGTTGTGTGTAGTTGAAGTAGTTGAGTCCCAAAAGCCCTTTGTGTTTGCCCAGTTTACCCGCGCCAGAAAGATCAGCATTGTATTCACCGACACTGGTAGCGAACACATCGGCTTTGAGGGCAGGGTACGCTGTTGGATCCTGGGTGATGATGTTGATCACCCCGCCAACAGCCTCAGATCCATACAATGTTGAAGCGGGTCCTTTCATGACCTCCATACGTTGTACCAGGCTATTGGGAATTCCCGAAAGTCCGTAGACGGTGGATAGGCTGCTGACGATGGGCATGCCATCAATCAGAATCATGGTGTAAGGTCCTTCGAGTCCGTTGATGTGGATGTCGCCAGTATTACAGACGTTGCAGTTGATCTGGGGTTGGACGCCGTTGACGATTGATAACGCTTCGAAAATGTTCGGGGTCGGGTTTTTTCGAAAGAAGGTAGGGCTAAATACGTCCACGGCGATGGGGGAAGCCAGTCGTGTTACCTCCTTCATGGTACCAGTAACCACAATTTCGTCGAGTGCCGAATTATCTTCAGCCAATTCGATCAGAAGATTTATTGATTTTTTAGCACCTGCGTCAAAGCTGATTTCAGTTGGTTTATACCCGACGGCGGTAACCCGCAAAACATGGTTTCCTGGGGGGATGCCGGTCAGAACAAACCGACCCGATGAGTCGGCGGCAGTTCCCGTGCTCAGGGAGGATATCCACAGGTTGGCAAATGGCACGGGGTTGCCTTGGCTGCGCACGTGCCCAGGTACAGCAAGTGATTGTCCAACCACCAGCGTAGACCAAACCACACCCACAAAGACCAATAACCCCTTCATCATTTAATTAGAGTTGCAAAAATAAAAATTTAGATGACTCTAAAATAATTATTTGCCACATAAAAAAAGCCCAAGTGCCTGATATTGAATAAGAAGCAGCGGAAGGGCAGAAAAGAAAAGGATCCAACACGGGGTGTTGGATCCGGACTCAGGCTAGGCAGCCTGGCTATTTGTTGCGCTGGAGCCCCACTTTGGTGGCCAGCATGTAATTTTGTTTGGATCCGTAGTGGTATCCGATAGAGAACGGGAGGGGATTACGGGTGGCCCTGCGGAAGGCTGAGTCCAGGTCGGCCTGATAGCGGTTCTCGAACAGCTTGATGGGCCGCACGTAATCGCCATAGTACTGCATGTCCCAGCCCATGGGCTTGAATTCCTTAAATGGAATGCCGGTATCATCCTGAAACAGGGTGGCAGAATTTTCCAGGATGAGCCTGCGTATTTCGTCGAAAGAATCACGGTGCATCAGGTATGAAGCTGATTTTACGAAAGTGTTGTACGGCTTTTTGGCCTGGAGGAATTTCTCAAACCCAGGTCGCTTCTTCAGTTCACCGCTGAGCATGTTGATATTGAAATAGTACAGCTCTTTTACTTGTTTGGAGTCGCGGTCACGGAACTTCACCCACACCGCCGGAATTTTCTGTTTGTATAATGTTGCAAACTCGGTCGACATCGGCTTGCCGTCGGCATCCACGTATACAAACTTCTGTTGCAACAACTCGTGCCCGGTGCGCTCCATCAGCCAATACAGGAGGGGCAGTACGCCCTTCACCCGTTTGAAGTCTTCCCGCATGTTATTGGTTTCGAAGAAGCTTTTCTTAAAACTGTCGCGAAGGGAATGACGAAGGCTATCGAGAAAATTATAACGGTCCCGTACACTCAACCCCTCCAGTTGTACTGCTTCCTGTATGGGCTCCAAGGCAACCAACACAAAATAATTGGCGGTGGGGTAGAGGTAATACGCATGCAGGAAGTCGGGTCCGGAAAAGGGATAGAAAATCTTCAGTGAATCCTGGATGCTGTGGGAAAACGTTTCAGACTGCCAGGTTTTCATTTTGCCCAGGCGGTCATCATAAAGTTTTTTCCAACTGGAGTCGGCAGAGGCTTTGTATTCCTTCCAGGCTGATTCCTGCTCGAGGTTGGAATAGACCGTTGAATCCGTCTGTTCCAGGCCTGCGATAAACCGACCCAAGGCATCCAGTCCCACATCTTTTTTTACCGTATCCACGACCTCGGGCTTTACCGCCGCGCGGGCTATGCTGTCGAGCCGCAGTGAATCGGCAACGGCACTGTTGGATTGTTCTTTTCGGGGTGAGCAAGCTGCTGCAGCCACCACCAAAAGGAGGGCAAGTTTAGTTTTCAAAGTGTTTATTTTTTGCGGACGCTAAAATAGATAATAGCTCCCGGAATCATGGTTCCCAGGGAATAGAAAATTATCCTCGGATCCTCGCGAAACATATAATAGATCATCCAACACGTCACCACGATGAATACCAATGGGGTGACCGGATAAAAGGGCATCCGGAACGGGCGATCGGTGTGTGTTTTG
>DAOMGC010000019.1:0-54597 GCA_035430125.1 Cyclobacteriaceae bacterium
CATAAGTCAACAGATTTACAGTCTGTCCTCGTTGGCCGCTTGAGTATCCCCCCGGTTCCTTTTTACCTTATTAATATCAGAGAACGATCCGTTTTCGAAGCACCTTCAGGGCGTCCATACGCCTCATTCCAAAAACAGGAGTGCAAAATTAATGGCTTTTTCGGTATAGACAAGCAGCCCGGAGAATTTAGACCCGAGTGCCGATGGGGGGCTTAGTACCTGATTGTCACATGAATACAATATCCGCAACGACGTCCTGACCGAACTCTTTTTCGAACAATTGGAGCATGGCGGTCTTGTGGTAGCCCATATCGTGCTTGAGGGATGGAGACTGTAACTCAACAAACAGCACCTTGTCTCGGACATAGACTTTTTTAGTCCGTTTGGCAATGGCGGGGCCCACAATACGCTCCCAGGAGGCTACGACCGTTGCTTCTTCAAATTTGGGTTTGAGGTGCTGGGCCTTAAGCATTTCCTGGATGGCCTGGGAAATGTGTTGGGTGTGGTGAGACTTGGCCATGGGCGAAGGTAGAGAATTTGAAAATGAGGGGATTTGAAAATTTGATGATGTGAGGAAACCAAGAATTTGAAGATTTGAGGATGGGGAGATTTGAAAATGAATTCCGAGAATAGTTACACACGCGTCGGGAGACGCCCGCGATAGCGCACACGCGTCTGAATACCCGCGCGATAGGCATAACGTGTCATTTGCTGGTGTTTAAACCAATTTCCCCACAGGGTGTTAATTAGATATGCGTCTCCTGAACACAATCCTTCTGGCCCTGGTGCTGGTGGTTAACTACCTCGCCAATGCACTTCCGCTGTATGGTAAGACAACCGCCGAATTATCTGATGCCCTCCCCAATCTCTTTGTGCCAGCGGGCATCACGTTTGCCATCTGGGGAATTATTTATCTGTTACTCATCAGCTATACGGTATGGTCATGGCGCAAACCAGCCGAAGGACTGATCACGTCTCCCACCCTTGCTTTGAGTCACTTGCTCAACATGGCCTGGATCAATACCTGGCACCTGCAGGCTGTTGATGCTTCATTAATCATCATGATTGGCCTGTTGATTTGTCTGAGCCTGGCCGCGCAACAGACAGAGGGAAAATTCGCCCGACTTACTATTGGTGTCTATCTCGGTTGGATATGCATTGCCACCATCGCTAACGTTACCGCGGTTGGCGTTTATCATGGATGGAGTGGCGCACCGTTCAGTGAAGTAAACTGGACACAAGCGATTCTACCCATTGGTGGTTTGGTTGCCATCGCGGTGATGCACCGGACCCGGAATCTTTTTCTCAGCCTTTCCGTGATATGGGCGTTTGTTGGAATTGTAATTAAACGAAATGCGGATCACCCTGAGATTGTAATGATGGCGTATGTTACGATTGCAGTGGTGGCGGGGTATGTGATTTGGCAGGTGCTACAATCGCGGCGGGTGATTAGATAGTCTTACTGACCATCGTGCGCGTCGCCTGATGCGTGCCCTGACAATTTTTGACGTTCCAACTGGTTGTCGCGCGCGTCTCCTGACGCGAGTGCTCCCAATCTTTGACCTGACTATCGCCCATATCTGCTGACGCGAGTGCTCCTAATCTTGGACATTCTGGCATGACATAAATGAAATTGAACCATTTAAAGGCAACACAGGATTCCATCCCGGTACACTCGCGTCAGGAGACGCGCGCGATAACAGATAGCATCCTATTCAATAAAATCAATTTCCAGGTAGCCCTTCCCACCCATATAGTCCCTGGCCGAACTATATAGATAGTGTGCCGGATCGCCCACGATTTCCTCGGCAACAGGGTTGTTATGAATATAATCCAACTTTTGTCTTGTGAATTTCGCCTTAGTTAGCAAGATGGGGTGATTACCATCCTGCCAAACCTTATGGCTTGTTATTCTTCTCAAATTCTCTCCCTCCTCCTTGAATAATCTGATCATCCATTCTCTTCTGCTTTCCGAAATCCGGTCTATCTCTTCAACTATTTTGATTGAAGTAAACTTCTTGAAATCCCTAAGTATGCCCGGTAACGGTTCTCCCCGAGAACTTATGATCATGTGTAAATGGTTTGACATTAAACACCAACCATGAACAACTAATCCTTTTTGTCTTTGGCAATGCCTTAAGGAACTAATTACAATCTGCCTCAACGCTGGTCTGGTAAATACATCAATCCACCCAACTACTGTTGATGTGGTAAAATACATGCCTAAAGGATCCGTAAACTTATAACGTTCCGACATGCTGCAAATAAATCGAAACTGCTTCAAGGAAGATGCGAATTGCCTTACGGAATTCCTGATAAGTTACTGGTACACACGCGTCAGGAGACGTGCGCGATAACGCGATATCAGCCAATGGAATAATGATTTCATTTCAGGGTCCGGGTACACTCGCGTCAGGAGACGCGCGCGATAGTGTCAGGAGACGTCGCGCGATGGTAGGGAACATTAATTCCTTATCCACCGCCCCGGTGTTGCACCGGTAAGCTGGCCTTCGTCGATCACCAGAGTGCCACCGATGATCATATTGTCAATTCCTTCGGAGAGCTCTTTGGGTTGCAGGTAGGAGGCCCGGTCACGGATGCGCTGCTGATCGAATATGATAATGTCTGCCCAGGCTCCTTTTTTTAATCGACCAAGATCGGTTCGTCGAAGTTGATCAGCCGGCATCGATGTCATCTTCTTCACCGCCTCCTCCAAAGTTAGCACCTTAAGTTCCCGCACATAGCGCGCGATGACCCTTGGAAAAGCTCCGAAGCTCCGCGGGTGGGGCCAGGCCTTAGACCCTTTCTCCACCAGATCACCGTCGGTTTCAATCATGGTGTATGGGGCCCGCAGTATATCTGCTACATCATCCTCACTCATTTCATGATAAATAGCCAGAAACCCCCCCTTGATCTCCAGATCAATGATGGCCTTCAAACCGCCCGCCATGGTATCCGGATACTTGTTGGCTTTCATATAGTCCAACAGGGTCTTGCCGTTGTAGGTGGTGTCCACACGCAACTGCGCAAATTGGATGCGACTGAAATCATCGGCGGTTTCATCCTGCATCAGGATGTTGGTCATGTCCTCAAGCAGGCGCGGCCTCAGGGATTGATCCCGTAACCGCGAGCGAAGTGCATCCACGCCACCATCAAGTGCCCAGGCCGGGAAGAGCACATAAGAATATGTATTTGCAGCCGTATAAGGATAGGTATCGATGGTGATATCAACACCGGCCGACCGGGCAGAATCCACCACCGCCAGTGCTTGTTTGGCCTTACCGAATTGTGCAACCCCTGCCGCCTTGAAATGGTTAATCTGTGCACGTACCCCACTCTTCGCCGCAATGGTTATGGTTTCTCTCACGGCCTGAAGCAATCCGCTTCCTTCGTTCCGCATGTGGGTGACATAGTATCCGCCTGACTCACCGGCGGCCTTTGTCAATTCTGTGATCTCCGCCGTTGAAGCATACAACCCTGGAATATAGATCAGGCCCGATGACAGTCCCATTGCTCCCTGTTTCATCGACTCGCGCACAAGGTTCTTCATGGAATCCAATTCTACCTGTGATGCGGGTTTGTTACCCAGACCCATCACTTGTTTGCGGGTCCAGTTGAGTCCGGCGAAGAACACCACGTTGGGTGCCACCTTCAGTGATTGGGCATACTGATCGATGGGATAAGGCTGGTCACCGGAATGCAGACTCGCACAGATGGTGGTAATGCCCTGGCGTAAGAAGTTCTCAGGTTGTGGAAACTTGTGAATGGTGGTCTGGATATGGGCATGCGAATCAATAAATCCCGGAGATACCACACGACCCGCTGCATCAATTACTTTCGTCGCCTCTCCCTTTATTACAGGATCGTGCGACAACAAAACAATCCTGCCATCATTAACTGCCAACGAACCTTCAAATCCGGGATTGCCAAGTCCATCAACTATCCAACCATGATTGATGATAAGGTCGTAATGGGGCACTTCACAGGTTGTCAGGAAGACAACCAGAAGTAACGGTGTCAGGGTTTTGCGGATGATTGCCACCATAGGTTTAATTTTCTTTTACGGGGCCACACTTCTTCGAGGTTGCTGCTTTGATACAAGCGTCCATTCTTCATCACCATCAACGTGGTTCTTGCAAAGCGTATGTCGATCAGCGGATCTTTCTCCAGAATGACGAGGTCTGCTATCTTACCAGGAGTAAGGCTACCCAGGTCCTGATCCAGACCCAGTGCATGCGCACCTTCCGAAGTTGCCATGCGGAGGATATCATGTTGAGGTACGCCAGCATCCTGAAGCAACTTCATCTCCCAATGATTGGACATACCCTGCATTTCACCGTGGCCACCCAGCGCCGCATGCCCACCAGCCCGGAGCACCGCTCCCGCTCCGGCACCTGTTTCTCGGTAATTCATCTCTTCATCGGGAAACCACAAAATGCGTTTCCCTGCTGTCTGAAAGATATCATCGGGAGAAAAGTAATTCACCCGGGGATCATCATACGGTCGTTCCTCGGCAAGTAGCCGGTATATAGGCAACGCTGCACCGAATGATACGAGCAATGTGGGTGTATACACCGTTTGGCTTTTCGCGAAAAGCTGAATCAGGTCGTCATACACGGGTGCGGTTGACAGTGTATGTTCATTGCCGGCAGCCCCATCGAGGAAGTGGGTAATGACTTCTTTGGCGTCACCGCCCGCTTCCATGGTGGGCATCATGTTGAATTCACGGCAAGCCTGAATAAACCATTGCCGTTGTTGGCGCGTTCCCGGCAAATACAACTTAATAAAGCGGTTGTTGTAGTTTTTGTGATACGTCCCCACCAGCCATCGCGCTTCGTCGAGGGATTGAATGTTATTGATCTCCAGGAAACTCGGACCGGTCGTGAAGACCCTGGGACCAATCATGTCACCCGCGTCAATCGCATCCGCATACGCCAGCATATCCGGACCGTTTTGAGGATCCCGCATCGAGGTAATGCCGAAAGACAAGTTGGCCAGCAAGGCAGGATTATAAGCGTCAATAAGTTCAGACCTCACTGCAGCATGGGCGTGCATATCGATGAACCCCGGTACAATCACCTTTCCGGTCATATCCATGTTTATTGTACCTGCAGGCACTGACAACGTTCCGCTTTTGCCAATCGCTTTGATCCGATTCCCTTCGATCAGTACATCCCCCGGATCAATGATTTCCTTTCCCTGCATCGTGATCAACCGGGCGTTGCGCAACAGTAAATGACCTTCGGGTTTGTCAACCGGCTTCTCCTGATTTAACTGAATACTTTTTGCCGGAGTATCTCCTTCCTTCCAATACAAGGTCGCTCCTTCTATCCAACCCAACTGATTACCGGAAGGTGAGAAAGCGATGCTGCGCGGCATCCGGTCCGTTAACAACGACCCGGCTGGTGGGTTGGCCGTCTGGAACGAGGGAGTTGCTCCATTGAGTTGGTACAATCGTTCATTACAAACTATGGCAATGCGCGACCCCGACTTATTCGAAAGCACTTTTTGGAATTGAGGAATAGGTGTCGGTGGCCCTGAACGCTCCACCTTAAAATGTACCTTGCGGTCCTTCCCTTCATTGTTTACGGAGACGAGTCCTTCGGGAGCATTTAAGTACCATCGTCCATCAGAAGCAGCATGGGGTAATCTTGCACCATTGGCCCTACCCCAGGAAGTAATAGCAGATGTCGCCAAGTCAATGTGAATGATTTCCGTCTCCGGCGCCCGCATCATTTCGAGAAATGGTCCTGCCATGATGGCGCGTGCCGGACCGAGCGGCGTGTACAGGGCAACAATCTCCTTATCGTCGGCAGACCAGGCGGGGTCCAAATACATGCCGGGTTTGGTGCTTAGTCGGATGGCAGGTCCCTTACCAGCAGCATCTATTTTCCACACATGGCCACCTTCCGGACCCCAGGTGACATAAGCGATATATTTATTGTCGTGCGACCAGGCAGGCATGAACTCGCCGGTGACCGATGCTCCATTCAACTTATTCATCTTACCACTTCGAAGATCGATCAGGTGAATAACCGACCAGACAGACACTGCCGCCAAAGCCTTATCCGAAAGCGCGAGGTGTTGATAGATACGTGGTGCGGCGGTGGTGTTGTTCAAACGAGTGGGTACATGAATGGCGGGCGGCAGGTCCATTTCAATACGTGCCGTGAATGGAATAATTTCATCATTGCCTGTAGCGATTTCAAGTCGATGCAATTTGCCCTGATAGGCGGCAATCACATAACGACTGTCCGGGGTGAAGTCGAAATTCGGCAACATATCCCTTGATCCCCTGGCCTCGAGTTCGCTGCGTTGTGCCTGGGGCTTAAGCCATTTCTCTTCGCCGGTATTCAAGTCACGCAATCGAAAGCCGGCGAGTCCCCGGTTCTCGGCGCCGTAGACCAGCCACTTACTATCCGGCGATACCATTGCCTTCATGGGGTTAGCACCATCGAGGCTCAAGCGCTCTTCAGCATGGGTAGTCAGTTGATGCCGCACCACCTGACTTGACGAACCTTGTCGCACACCATAAGCCCGTGGGCGAATGAGCGAGTAGAGGAGATAACTACCATCTGCGGATACGTGTGAAACGTACGGGCCCGGGGCACAGGATGAGACCAGGTAAGATTGTGGTCCGGCGGTATTCGCCACCAACCGATTCCCTTCACCGGTCGCGACATCATATTCATACAGCTCTGCCTCCCCTTTGGTAAAACCTGCGCCGCGAATACCCTGGCCGTCCGTTTGGGTTACATAGATGTGTTTGCCATCGCTGGACCATTCGGGGGACATGAGAAAGGGATGGGACAGCTTCGTGATTGGGTGCGGGTTTGTTCCGTCCGCATTCATGGTCCAAATGTTTTCAGAACCCGACTCATCGCTGATGAAAGCAATTTGATTGCCATTGGGAGAATACCTGGGTTGAGATTGAAAGGCAAGTCCGGTGGCCAAACGTTTAGCAACTCCGCCTTCGATCGGAACTACATAGACGTCACCAACGAGTTCAAACACAATGTCTTTTCCGTTGGGTGCCACATCAAGTGAAATCCAGGTGCCTTCGGAAACCGTGTAGTCGATGTGGGTGGGGGTTGATTGGCCAAGGCAGAAAGTGAAGGCCAACAAGCAGATAAGCAGGGAGAAGTATTTCATGGGTTTCTGGGCGTCATGGCACGAGCTGAATCGTTTCCGAAGATAATAAAATCAGCGGCTAGTGCGGGTCGGTGTTCTTCACCGAACTATGGGAATTTGCTTGTGGTGTGCCATAAAAAGTCAAGCCCCACGTGTCGGTGAAGAACAACGGCACATACTACACCGCGCGTCCCTTGACGGGAATGTTACCAATCTTCGATTGGCTGAGTTAGTATTAGTGAAGACCGGGCGGATCACAGATCCGGGCTTCGTGGGCGGTCAATGAGAGGTCGGGGTTACACACCCCGACCAACAGAATACACATCCCGACCAGCGGGCCAACCCAAATACACACCCGACCAACGGGGAGATTAATGTGGTTATAAAAATCAAAGGCGGAGATTCCGCCCTTGTTTTAGTTCCTCATAAGCAAGCACTCCAAAGCCTGACGGAAAACCAATCTCTTGCGATAGACATTTCATTCTGGCAACTCAACAGCTTCACTTTTCCTTCTCTTCCCTGGCGCCTGCTGAAAGTGCAATGGCAAATGCATAAGCATTGGTGGAGCCGTCAGTAAGATTCACCGCAACGTCGTTTTTCCATACCTTGGCAATATGATTGCTGAAGTCGCCATCCCAACCTGTTACGTAAACATCCGTCCCGGATACTACGATGGATGATGCTGAGGCATCCTTTTGACCGTCGGACAAGTGGACGCTAGTCCCATTCACCCAGTAAGTTGCGTAAATACTGCCACCCACAAGTTCAGCGCCACAGGTATACACTCCGCTGTTTGACACAAAAATAGACCTGGCAAATGAAAAGTCTGATTGGGTTAGAATTGTCCTTACACCGTTTTTCCAATATACAGCAACCAACTTGCCGTTGATGGACTCATAACCGCAGGCGTACACATCCCCATTAAAGACCTTAAGATCCATGCCAAAGCTGTCAACCGTTGGATCCGCCGCCAACTGAACGACTTCCCCGTTTTTCCAATATTTTGCGACAAAGTGTGTTTGTCCACCGGCAGCGCTCTCCTCATGCCCGACAACATACACATCGGTCCCCGAAATAACCAAACCCTTTACAAAGGCTGTGACCGAACCATCTGTCAATGAAGTGGGAATTCCATTTTTCCACACCTTAGCCGCATACCCCACTCCACTCCATTCTGACGCTGCGACATAAACATCCCTTCCGTTGACAACAATATAGCCACCATTGATATCAGAAGTCATCCCATCGGTCAAGCTCACAGCATGTCCGTTTTTCCAATACTTAAGCAGGTTGTTACCTACAGGTCCTACTTCCGAACCTGCCACATAAACATCCTGCCCTGAGAGAAAAATGCTTTCAGGAGACAAGCCTGCCTTTGATAATACGGTTTGCTTGCCATTCTTCCAGTATCCACCCCTGAGGTACTGACCGTTAGGACTCAACTCATAGCCAGCAACATACACATCTGATTTGCTGTCAATCTTATCAATACCAATTTCATGATCATCCACACAAGAAACCATCAAGAAGCTCAGGCAGGCAACAATCATCCATACATTTTTCATAATTGTAGTTTTGGTAGTTTGTTGATCTAAGATAATAATTCATGAACGAAAAATTAAAAAGAAGAAACTTCTATCATCTACCTAGAGTTCTTACTGCCTTCGTACCTCCGATTGCATCTGACCAGAAGTAGGTCTTTTTTGAAAAATGACGAGGCAGATACTTATAAAGTAGTAGGTGTTCGCTTCAGTCTGCACGATCGGTTACTTAGACATAATTTATCCAAGGCTTAGCCAACGATTTGAGAAAGCTTAGCCAAAGCTCACACAACACTTATTCAAGCCTTCAACCATGCTGCTAATCGGCTTCAATTTGTCTTCTGCCCCGTGGCTACGGCACAGCAGAATTGTTTCTAATCGCTCGCAGACGGATAGGTAAGATTTGGCTGGCGCATAGGTAGTTCCTCGCAGACGCATAGGTAACTTCTCGCAGAACGCTCGCAGAAGTATAGGTAAAATCTCGCTGACGGCTCGCAGACGCGTAGGTAAAACTTAGCTGACGGCTCGCCGAAAGAAAGGTAAAATATGGTAAGGGTGAGTAGTAAGTGGGGCAGATGGTCTTCAAATTGCGCGTTACACTCGCGTCAGAAGACGCGCGCGATAGCGCTGGAGACGCGCGCGATAGTGAATACATCGGGATTGTCCGGCATGACGGTAAAATTTGAGAGCACTCTTTCAATTCCCGCCATCCTCAAATTTTCAAATCTCCAAATCATCAAATTAAAATAGTCAAATTTTCAAATTTCCTTCACCGCATTCTCCTTCACCTCCATCATCTGCGCATCCACACCCGATCGCTTCAGCATCTCGCGCGTGCGCTCGGGCCGGGCATCGGTGATGAAAATCTGCCGGAAGGCACCATCCGCCACCAACTGCATCAACCGGTGTATCCGATCGTCATCCAACTTGTCAAAAATATCATCGAGCAATATCAACGGCTTCGTATTTCGGTGCGTGGTAAGGAAATCAAACTCCGCCAATTTTAATCCAATGAGAAAAGACTTCTGCTGCCCCTGCGATCCGTAACGTCTCAACTCATACCCATTCAGGTTAAACTCAATCTCATCGCGATGAATGCCGATGGTGGTGCGACCTTGGGCCAGGTCACGCGTCAGCCGGCTCTTCAACTCAGCTGCAAAATCGGTAGTACCCAACTCGGACGAATACACCAACTCAATCTCTTCACCTGCTCCGCCGGATAAGAATGCATATCCCTTCGCCAGCAAAGGCGCATATTCCCCAATAAAAGTCTTTCGCCGGTTATGGATAAGGTGACCGGTGCTCACCAGTTTCTCATCATAGCTGTCGAGCAGGTCCTGATCCACACTGCCGCGCTCGGCGAACATCTTCAGTACACTGTTGCGTTGCCGCAGTTGCGCCTGATAAGTAATCAGGTTCGATAAGTATGCACGATCGACCTGCGACAACAGGGTATCAAAAAACCGGCGCCGGATTTCCCCGCCGGTCCAGATCAACTCGATGTCGTTGGGTGCCACCCAAACCAATGGATATTTCCCGATATGTTCTGAGAAACGGGTATACTCGGTACCGTTCTCCGACATTTTCTTTTTGCCTTCGTAATAGCTGCAGCCGACCTCCCATTTTTTTCCCTCTCTCTCGAACATACCACCCAGGCGAAAGCCTGTTTCCCCGTGACGGATGGTGGCGGCATCATCCGAAGGCGCACTGCCTTTGGTGAAACATAAATAATGTATGGCCTCCAGCAGGTTGGTCTTGCCGCTGCCGTTCTTGCCCAGAAAGCAATGCAGGTTTCCCCGGAACTCCAGATGGGCCTCCGCGTAATTTTTGAAATTCACCAAATGGAGTTTTTCGAGGCGCATGAGGGGCTAAGGGGCTTTGGACTGAGGCTTGTTGGGAATTGTGAAATTCAGGGCTATTTTCGCAGTCCGATTCAAAAGTAATGCATATGGCGACGACTGCCCAAGCTAAAACCAAAGGCCCTAAAGACAAGATGGAATTCTCCAAAGAGACCTACCTGCGCTGGTACGAAATGATGTACCTCATGCGCAAATTCGAAGATAAAGCCGGCCAGTTGTACGGTATGCAGAAGATCCGCGGCTTCTGTCATCTATATATAGGTCAGGAAGCCTGTGCGGCCGGTGCAATCACGGCCCTCACCAAGGACGACAAGTGGATCACAGCCTACCGCGACCATGCCCATCCACTTGGATTGGGCACCGATCCCAAAGCAGTTATGGCCGAGTTGTATGGCAAGGAAACCGGTATCTCCAAAGGCAAAGGAGGGTCGATGCACATCTTTGACAAGGACAAGCATTTCTTCGGCGGCCATGGTATCGTAGGGGGACAGATCCCGCTGGGTGCCGGTATTGCATTTGCTGAGAAATACCAGAAAACAAAGAATGTCTGCATATGCTATATGGGTGATGGCGCTGTTCGTCAGGGGGCTTTCCACGAGACCCTGAACCTGGCCATGCTTTGGAAGTTGCCTGTCATTTTTGTGATTGAAAACAACGGCTACGCCATGGGTACTTCCGTGAAGCGTACCTCTAACGTGACTGAACTATATACCCTGGGCGAGGGCTATGATATCCCTTCGGAGCCGGTTGATGCCATGAGTGTTGAAGCGGTTCACATCTCCGTTGCCCGTGCCGCTGAGCGCGCCCGCGCCGGTGAAGGCCCGACCTTATTGGAATTCCGCACGTACCGCTACAAAGGTCACTCGATGTCAGACCCTCAGAAGTACCGGACCAAAGAGGAAGTGGAAGAATATAAGCAGCGCGACCCGGTTGAAGTGGTGAAGCGCACCATCCTGGAGAAGAAAATGGCTACCGAGCAGGAAATCGAAGTGATCGAAGCGCGGGTACACAGCCAGGTCGATGAAAGTGTGAAGTTTGCGGAAGAGTCAGCTTTCCCCGACCCTTCAGAGGCGACCACAGACATCTACGCGGAGCCCAACTATCCTTTCGTCAACGACTAACTCAACCCTGGAACCCGGGTTTGTTTAATGGGCCCGAATATTTAGTTTTGCAGCCCCATTCCGCGCTGGCGGAGGGCAATTACCGTCAGAAACATGGCAAAAAACGAAGAAAAGAAGGATATCCTCGAGAACCCCGAGGTACTGGCCGAGAAAGTAACTACTGCTGAGCATTGGCTCGAGGAAAACCCGAAGATCGTTTTCGGTGTGTTGGGTCTGGTGGCCCTCCTGGTAGCGGGCTTCTACGGATTCCGTTATTGGATTGGTACGCAGGACAAAGAAGCTCAAAAGGACATGTTCCAGGCCGTCCGGTATTTTGAAGCCGACAGCCTTAACCTGGCCCTTGAAGGCGATGGAAACAACCTTGGTTTCAAGCAGATCATCGATGAGTATTCGATGACCGATGCTGCCAACCTGGCAAACTTCTACGCAGGCGCCATTTGCCTGAAGCAGGGAAAATTTCAATTAGCAATCTTCTATTTCGAAGACTTTAAGTCGGAAGATGCGATAGTGCAGGCCCGGGCTTACAGCCTGATGGGCGATGCGTACATGGAGCAAAAGAAATTTGAAGAGGCTGCCAACTTCTACAACAAGGCTGCCAACCACAAACCGAATAAATACTTTACACCAGGCTACCTGATGAAAGCTGCTCTGGCACATACCAAGTTGAACGAAACAGATAAAGCCATCAAAGCTTATCAGCGTATCATTGATGAGTACTTCGACAGTGCCGAGTACCAGAACGCGCGCAAATTCAAAGCACGTCTGGAGCCCAATTCCTGATTGAGTCTTTAACGAAACGTATATTTGGGACAGGAAACTGTCCCATTTTTATTTCAACCTATGTCTGGCATACTCACATCTGTTCACGGCAAGAGTCCCATCTCGCTCACCAAAAAGAAATTTGGCATCGTTGTAGCATCATGGAACAGTGACGTTACGGAGGCCTTGTATCACGGCGCTTATGAAGCACTGATAGCGCTTGGTGCCAAGAAGGATCACATTGTCCGCAAAGATGTGCCAGGCAGTTTTGAGTTACCATTGGCTGCCAAGTGGCTGGCTGAAGACAAGGAAATTGACGCTGTAATTTGTCTGGGTTGTGTGATCCAGGGAGATACGCCCCACTTTGATTATATCTGCCAAGCCGTAGCCCAGGGCATCATGAAAGTGAACCTATCCAGCGGAAAGCCGGTAGCTTTTGGTGTACTCACCACCCTGAACAAAAAGCAGGCCCTCGAGCGTGCAGGTGGAAAGCTTGGCAACAAAGGGGAAGAGGCAGCCGTTACCGTTGTTCAAATGCTCGCGCAACAACCGTAATTCTCTGCGTTAGAATTTTCTCAAGCGTCAATCCGGACTCCGCGTAAACCGGACTACCCTAAGGGTATCTTTCACCCTGCCCACTAACGCATAGTCGCCAGGTGGTAATGCTTCGATTTGTATCAAAAGGACCTGGCCCATGTTGATGAGCTCAAAATTCCAGAACCTTCCGGCTATATCGCACACACTGATCACCTCATCCAGACCCATGATATGCAGTAATTTTGTAGCGGGGTTGGGATATACCGATACTGAAGTTGAAATTTCAATGTCATTGATCACCAGTACAAATTCCTTAGAGAATAGGCTGATGCAGTTTCCAACGGTGGCTTGTACCGTGTAAACACCGGGTACATGCGTTGTCAGGATTGGTGATGTCGCTCCTGCAATGGGTGTCCCCCTGAAATACCATTGATTTCCATTGGAAGCACTGGAGGTGAGTACAAATTCTGGAGCGCTATTAGCTTGCGCACTTATTTTTGGTGTTGATGGTTTTATACAAAACGATCTGGAAATTGAAACTGCTGGCTTATAGTTACTATCGCCTGGTTGCGAGAAAGTGATGATGGCAGATCCCGCGTCGATCAAATGAATCACGTTGTTGGGAATAATCAACACGTTGCTTGTCGTGGCCTTCAATACTACCTTAAGACCAGAACTGGCTATTGCGGGCACTTCAAAATCAGCATCACCCATGGTCATATCGATAATTGGCGGCACTTGTATATGCTGGAATGCCTGACCTATAACAATAGTCTGTTCCACGGCCTCAGCGGGGGCGTAAAATTTATTGCCCGATTGGTTGTACCTAAGCGTGACAGATCCGGCTCCACGAACAAAAACCGAATCATGCCGAATGATGAGTCTCGAAGTATCCATGCTTGTGATTGAAACAGGCAATCCGGATGAAGACTTCGCTGCTATACGAAATGGAAGATCGCCATACGTGGTCGGTGGGAAAGACGGGATTATGATGTTTTGCGGTCGCGGCACAAACATAAACCTTGCCGTCACAGGTAAATGATCGGACGTGGTCGTGGTATAGTTAGTCACGTACTTGCGGGCATCTTCTGTGCGCACAGAACCGCCCAACAACCAGGGCAGCAAGTCCTTCGATACGATAACATGATCAATAAAACCATTTGTAGATGGATAGGAATAGCCGGTGATTGTTCTCGTGAGGACGGCAAAATGTACGGTGTCGTCCATAAAGGGTTGATACGGTGACGCAGCGCCGGGTGTTATGGATTTGGAAATTTCATCATTGAAGTCACCCAGGATAACCACCGACTGATTGGTGAAGTGTTGCGTCAGTGAATCATACAGCACCGCTGCATCATATTTTCTCCGGTCATGGTCGGTTTGAGCAGCACCTGATTTGGCATGGATGTCAATAACCTGTATGGTTCGTTTTTCATTCGTCGCTTTCACCCGTATTGTTGCCCGGAACGGCAATCGTCCCGTTGACCAGAATAAATTGCCGCTGCCGGGGTATCCCGGTAAGGATGTCTTTCCCGCGCGAATGTCATCATACAAGCGACTGAACATGGGTTGGGCTTCTATGAGCTCTACCGAGGTTGTATCATAGATAAATCCGAGTTGTTGGGGCGGAAAATTCGGGTCCGGTGGATCGGTGGAATGCGACCAGCGATTACTTAGCATTGATTTGTACTGAGGTAACAATCGCATGAGTGTATCCCACGCAACCCGGTCTGATACCTCCTGCACGGCGATCAAGTCACTGCCCATCTTCTTGATCACCCGAGCAACATTCCTGACCTGTACTGTGTCGTCTGTCGGTCCAAATTCCTGGCCTGTTGTGCTTATGACATTGGTACCAAAAAACTCCAGGTTAAACGTCGATATATCCCATGTTTCATCCATCAAACTGGAAGTGATATGAACAGAATCGGTGACCAGTCCCGATCTGAAGGAAATATTACCTTGAACTTCGCCGGGTGCTCGTGACTTTCTTTTGATCCAAAGTCGCTGCCTGGCCTGCGGTGGCGCAACCAACAATGAATCCTTGTAGATAATTGAATCCAATGACAATGCTAAATCATCCGATGTCTTGATCGATATGAGATTGGTAATCCCAACACTGGACCACGTGAAGAATTGCGGGGTTGGGCCATTCAATACAATATCATCCGCATTGGGTCTTATGTAGCTGGGTGTCACATTATCCATGCGTATGCTATCGACCCGACAAGCCCTTGCGCCAGCTGATGATGACGAGTAAACGAATGCCAGCCGAATTACTTTCCCCGAATAGTCGCTTAGATCCACCGTTGATCTGGTCCAGTCTGTCGACAGGGCACTATTGATCGGAGTAGCCGTTGCCGGCCCGACAAAAGGGATATCTATCCAACCAGCGCTTCCGGGTTGTACGCCAGTTGAACTTAGCCGTAAGGCAAGTGGATTACCTGAAAATGAATACCTGGAGTAAAAACTCAGTGCAGCACGATCACCTATCTGCATCAGGGGACTCAACAACCAATCCTCGTTGGCCACCGCCTTACCGTCGAAGCCATCGATGAGTGCCGCACCATGATCGTATGCCCAATCCTGATCGCCCGCCAGACTGATCCGTTCAAACGACCAGGTCAATTCAGGTCCATCGAAATTCTCGATGTATCGATTGCCAGTTTTGAATTGGAATTGCTTTACCGCCGTTACATTCCCGAAATGATCCTCGGCGATCCAATAGATCGTGTAGGTATTCCCAGGCGTTAATCCTTTGCTTTTCACGACTTTCTCTTCGTGAGCAGCTGTTATCATCACAGCTGGTTCCGTCAGCAATTTAGAAACGCCGGGGGGCGGGTTATTTGCATCCAGGGTCATAAAATGAATTGCACCGGGTTCATCAAACGAAATTGAAAACAGCACCTGGTCAGTATCGATTTGATTGATCCGTGGAAATCCATCGTCTATGATTGGAGCTTGCACATCGGGAGGATCCAGTGTGCGAAAGGCTATACTGGTGCATGTTGACTGCAGATTGTGATGTTTGTCCTCCGCCACGATATACATTTTATATTCCGTGGCTCCACGAAGACCCAGCAGCGAATGAATCGTATTTTGTTGAGCAGTTGCCACCACGCTTCCTTGCTGGGCTGAGGGCAGAACGGTTCCAAGACCATTTTGCCCGAGTCGCACCTGTCCAGCCGATGGTGGCACATCACTCGCTGTCAGAATTACATAGTACATCGTTCCATTTTCGTCGAGCGTTGCAGCGAGATCAGCACTAGTGGGTTGAACATTGGACAATGACGGACCCGCTGTGAATATTGGTGCTGTTTTGTCGGCCGGGGTAAACGACAACTCTACATCATCGATGGCGCTGGTGGGTCTGCTTCCGGTTCCCGCGGAAGAGGTCAGGGTTACTATGCGGATCCAAACATTGGCCGTCTGATCATCCAGGGCGTCGGCAAAATCGATCACCACATCCTGGAAGCCCCAGGCGGCAGGGCCCAGCGCCGTGGTAGGTGTAAGCGGCGTACCCAATACCGGCGAGAAGACAACAGGATTTGATCCGATGGCATAGTCCACCTTCCAGGTTACGGTACGACCAGGTGCTGATCCATCGAGTGACTGCAGTTTGAATCGCAATACAAAATTGGCCCACCCGGTTGTATTGGATAGTTGAAGCACAAATGCAGCTCCCGGATCGCCAAATGCTCCGGTTTGACGAAGTCCAAGCGCCCTGTTCCCTGATGCATTTTGTTCGGTGGTGGTAGCTGTGGACTTAAGTCCTGTGGCTGATGCGACGTTTCTGAAGTTACCCGTCGCACTGGTCCAGGAAGTGGAAGCCACATTGTAGGTGGCATTAGTTCCGGGTGCCGTGTTGGAAGCGCCAGTTCGTACCGACCACCCGGTTGGCAAGGTACCCGCATTGAAGTCCTGGACATAGGGCGACGTCGTGAGTGAGACCTGGGCAATGGCATGTGTGTACTCCAGGACAAATAGCAGACAACATATTGGCTTCATACTTATCGGTCAGAGATAATTTGTGACCGAGGTAAAAGTAGAAGAGACTTGAAAAACGAAATACCCTGAATTCCGGATGAACTATTGTCACATAAAAAAGCCATCCGTGGGTGCGGATGGCTTTGGTATTGCCTCGAAGTAAATTACATGTTCTTTACAATCTCTTTTCCGAAATCAGAGCAGCTCAGGAGTGTGGCACCCTCCATTTGACGGTGGAAGTCGTATGTAACGCGCTTACCGGCGATGGCTTTCTCGAGACCTTTGTAGATAAGGTCCGCCACTTCCTGCCAGCCCATGTATTCAAACATCATGGCACCAGAGAGGATCACTGAGCCCGGGTTCACTTTATCCTGACCGGCATACTTTGGTGCGGTACCATGGGTTGCTTCAAAGATCGCGAAGCCGGTGAGGTAGTTAATGTTACCACCTGGAGCGATACCGATACCGCCCACAATTGCTGCGAGTGCGTCCGAGATATAATCTCCATTGAGGTTAAGGGTTGCCACGACTGAGTACTCATCCGGACGGAGGAGGATCTGCTGGAGGAATGCATCAGCGATAGAATCTTTTACGATAATCTCGTGACCATCTTTTTTTATCACTTGCCATGGGCCGCCCTGGTAATCGGTAGCACCATATTCGCGTTTGGCCAATTCATAGCCCCAATCGCGGAAGCCGCCTTCGGTGAATTTCATGATGTTGCCCTTGTGCACCAGGGTAACATTGGGTTTCTTATGTTTGATTGCGAAGTCAAACGCAGCGCGTACGAGACGCTCCGTTCCTTCTTTAGAGACAGGCTTGATGCCAATGCCCGATGTTTCGGGAAAACGAATCTTCTTGAATGGCTTGGGGAAATTTTCCTTGAACATCGCCATAAACTTCTTGTTGTCATCGGAGCCTTGTTGGAATTCAATACCGGCGTAGATGTCTTCTGTGTTTTCGCGGAAGATGATCATGTCTGTTTTATGTGGCTCTTTTACGGGTGAAGGCACCCCTTTGAACCAACGCACCGGACGTACGCATGCATAGAGGTCAAGGTCCTGGCGCAGGGCCACGTTGAGTGAGCGGATACCGCCACCTACGGGTGTCGTGAGGGGGCCCTTGATACCTACGAGATATTCCTTGAATGCAGCGAGTGTTTCATCTGGCATCCAGTTACCTGTTTTGTTAAATGCCTTTTCTCCTGCGAGTACTTCTTTCCACTGGATCTTGCGCTTTCCTTTGTAGGCCTTTTCAACGGCTGCGTCGAAGACCAATTGTGAGGCAGGCCAAATATCCACACCCGTTCCATCACCTTCGATAAAAGGGATAACCGGTGAATCAGGTACGTTTAGTTTTCCGTTGGTAATGGTGATTTTTTGTTCGCTCATGACTCAGGTATTTATAGGTTTAGCAGGAAAATTGCTGGTTTGTATAACGGGGCGAAAATTAGGAAAATAACCTCATAATGAAAGAAATTACGACCTGATTGATGTCACAAAAACGACCCAATTTGATGAAATCACTGATTTTGGTTTTTACCCTGCTCAATTCGGTGATGGCCGTAGCGCAGGATGTTTGCCTGAGTGACGAGGAGTACTTGCTGTACAACCTCATAACAGAATACCGGAAGACCAAGAAACTACCCAAGATTCCTTACTCCGCCAAACTCACCCAGGTGGCACAAGCACACACCCGGGATTTGGAAACATATTATACGTATCACAAAGATACCCTATGTAATCTCCATAGTTGGTCATCACACGGCAACTGGTCGCCATGTTGCTATTCATCGGATCATAAGCAGGCCAAATGCATGTGGAATAAACCCCGTGAGATTGCGAACTATACTGGAGACGGATATGAGATCGCTTACATTGAATATCCGCGGGCCTCAGCACAAAGTGCATTGACCGGCTGGAAAAAAAGTACAGGCCACAATCAGGTAATTGTTAACCAGGATATCTGGAAGAAAGAAGAATGGAAGGCGATTGGCATCGGTATCTCCGATCACTATGCCGTAGTGTGGTTCGGCAAGGAACCCGACAAATCCACGTTGAAAGTTTGCGATTAATTTAAGCGTGCAGGTACACCGTTGACTTTTTGCCCAGCACCACGGTGACGTGCTCATTCAGTGTGGTGGACAAATCATAACCCGTATAGTTGGGTTGAATAGGGAAACGGTGATTGCTCCTGTTCACCAGTACTGCCACTTCAATTTTCTTCAGTTCCATTTTGAGGAATGGCTTCAGGGCATAGATCAACGTGCGTCCGGTGTTTAACACATCATCAATAAGCACGATTGATTTCTTACGCAATTCTTCGGTGGCTGCATCCAGGGTGACATCACTCTTCTCGGGCATGTCCTTGTCCAACTTTACATTAACCACAGTGACGGCAAACGGGGCGATCTCCTTTAATTCCCTTTCCAACCATTCTGCCAAGGCATAACCCTGTCCATCAATGCCCGCCAACACTACCGCCTTTTCAGAAAAATTGCCCTCATAGATCTGATACGCCATGCGTCGTATCTTCTGTCTCACCTGCGGGTCGGTCAATACCTGGTTGCGCTCTTCACTCATGGCTCCGGGATGGGTACGATTTTGGTGTCTTTAAAGGTGGACAGGATAACCATCGACTGCAGATTGTCCACTACTTCAATATTGGATACCTGTTCAAGCATCAATTTCTGATACGACGGTATATCAGGCGCAACAATCTTCAGGATGAAGTCAGCTTCGCCAGTCAGGTGGTGACATTCGACAATCTCCGGGATGGCCGAAATGGCGCTGATGAACTTCGTGATATTCTCTTTGTTGTGGCCTTTAAGAGAGGCCATTACGAATGTGCTCACGCCCAAACCAACGCTGGCGGTGTCAACAACGGCATGGTAACTCTTAATGATGCCTGCGGTTTCCAGTTTTTTCACCCGCTCGAGGGTTGGTGCAGGCGAAAGACCCACCTCCTGCGCCAGTTGCGCATTGGTGATGTTGGAGTTACGCTGAAGCAACTCCAGAATCTTCCGGTCTATCGCATCCAGTTTGAGTTTCATCGAATGCTTGTTTGAATCCTAAAGGTACACAACGGAATCGGAATTACTGACGCATAAAGCGCATGGTCCTCGTTGCGTTGTCGGTCTGTACCTGCACGTAATACAGGCCTGAGGTAAGAAACGCCAAATCCAGCACTCCCTGATTGAGTCCCGAGTGGGTGGCAGTCTGCCATTCAAACACCCGGATGCCTTTGTCATCAAATATCCGCACCACCGCCGTCCCGGACTTCTGCGCGATCCAATCAACCTGCAGTACGCCTGCACTGGGGTTCGGATATGGCTGAAAGAAATAATCCCCCGATGCCAAATTCACACACTTCCGGTTGTTATCGGGCACCATATCTTTTTCCTGTTGAACTTCAGCACAGAGAAACGTGAAGTCAAATGAGCCCGGAGCCACCGTAAATGACAGGGTACGTGTTGCGGAGGTGCCGGGACTTAGGTCAATTCGCACGGTCTCATTTACTACTGCCTTGCCGCCGAGGTACAGTGCCACGGTTGCCACATCGATTGGGATGTTGCTGTTGTTAGCGATAGTAACCCGGCATTTCATGTTTCCGGTAATAGGATCTGTCAGCAAAGAAAAATCCGTAAGATTCAAATCAATCGCAGGTACCAACACCACAATGGGTCGGCTCATTACCGACTGGCATCCAAAATCATTGGTGGCCGTTAGTTCAGCTGCATAGGTGCCCAGGGCTGCGAATGTATACACGGGTGAGGGGCGGGTGCTTGTCGCAGGCACTTTATCCAAAAACTTCCAGGCGTAAGATGTAGCTCCTGTGGACGTGTTGGTGAACTGTACCGTCAACGGCGCTGCACCGCGGTCGGGTGATGCAGTAAATGAGGCCGCGGGTGAAGGATTTATAGTAATGTTCCTGGTCAACCCGTAAGTGCATCCCGATGCATGTGTCGTAGTGAGCCTGGCGGCATAGGTGCCACTCAGGGGAAATGAATAGGATACCGGATTCCCCGAAAGGGAATTGGTATCGACGAGCCAATTCCAGCCCGTGATCGGATCGCTGCTTTGCGTAAGGTCAGAGAACAAGGAGCCGCTGAGGGCGCAGGTGTTGTCGACGGAAAAGTCTAGTGCGGGCACGACAGGCACGGTGATGGTGCGGACTTTCACGTTGCTGCAACCATTGGCCGAGGTAACCGTCAGGGTGGCGGTATAACTTCCCGATGTAGAGAAAGTATAGGTGGGATTAGCCATGGAAAATGAACTGCTCGCAATCTGCCAGTTTCTGCTTTGTATGCCTCCTGTGGACAGATCTGTAAATCGTGTTAGTTGGTTGGTGCAAGCAGCAGTCAGTGTAAAATCAGCAGTTGGCGCAGTCGAGATAGTTATCACTTTGGTGGTTGTGGCCTGACAACCAGCATCAGAAAATGCGGTCAATCCAATCGTGTAGTTTCCCGCTGTGGGGTAAACAATGGATGGAGCAAACTGGGAGGAGGTTGTGCCGTTACCCAGATCCCAACTCCAGGCAGAAAGGTTACTGTCGGTTAGCGGGGAAGTCGTGTTGGTAAAGGGGGTAGCGGTATTGTTACAAGAGAATGGTGGAAGTGCCGTTGTGAAGGATGGCTGCGGCAGCGAGAAGACCTTCAACGACTTCGTCACAAAGTTCTGACAACCGGCTGTGTTGCTGGCAGTGAGGGTAACGGAGTAGTTGGCCGGGCTACTATAGGTATGCGTTGGATTAACGGACGTGGATGACCCTCCGTCGCCGAAGGACCAGACGTACCCCTGGTCTGCACCTGTGGTAGTATTATTAAATGTCACGCCCGTACCCTGGCAGGTATCATTGGCCGTAAAACTCACCGATGGTCCGATGGCAACTGTAGCGATGTTCTTTATCAATTCGTGCTGACATCCCGGCAAGGTTGCTTTAAGTCTCAGTTCCTGAGCCGTGGCACTGTTGAATTGCACCACATAATCTTTTTGTGTGGAGACCAGCGTACCATTTACCCTCCACTCCCACCCCGGTGAGGAAGCGGGATCAAAGGTGGAGGTATTGGTAAGCGGATAATTCTGTTGGGTGCAAAAAATGGCAGGAACAGGTATGGTAAAATTGGCAACCGGAGGTGTGAAGATCGTGACCGGCGCCTGAAAGATGTTCGTACAGGCATTGGACGCAGTCACCGTAAGTCGTGCCGTATAGTTCCCCGCGGCGTATGTATGACTGATTGTTGCCCCAGACCCTGAGGCGCTGTCGCCAAAATCCCAGGTATATGCGGCAATAGGTCCGTTCGTAGCAGTGCCGGTAAATGCAATGGCGACACCTGCACAGACTGTACCATCGGTGACAAATGAAACACCAGGAGCTGTAAGGGCAGAGACGGTTACGGTATGTGAAGCAACCGAGGAGAGTCCGGCCGTGCTGGCAATAAGTTCAATGTCTTTCGTACCACTACTGGCATACGTAATCAGCGGTGGTGTGATTGCCTGGCTATTGTCGGTAGACGCATCACAGGTGCTTTGAAATTTCATGAACTGTACGTTGTTGTCGGTGGCACTCACACCTTCAATTACAGTCGCGCCGTTGATCCGAACTACATCGATACCATACAACACCGGCAAGGACACGGGGGTAATGTCAGTTACAGCGTCCGATGAAGCGAAACTTTGGAGATCTAAAGCAATCACACCCAGGTTAAGTTGTGACACGATCGCCGTGTATCGTGAACCTTCACGTAAAATCTTGACTTTACCTGGCGCCGCCAGCGTAGGAAGTGTATAAACATTCTCAACGACTGGTGTACCTTGAATATTCGCTCCAAAATTCAACCGGTAAATGCTGTCATTCGTTTGGTCGGTCAACAATACAATCCAGTTTGATCCCACCTTGGCGACATCCAGTCCCCGGGGATTGCGTGTCGTAGCAATATAACCTGTATCTGTGATGTTGGCCGGGAGCGGAGTATTGTGAAATGACGTCAGGAAGTTAACCGTGGTGATAGAGCCCCGGTCACCGGCACTTAACACCAATAGGTTGTTGCCGCCATCGGTAATGGCTTTCACCTCCATGTACCGGGTAGTGTACCCAAACTGACCGAGGTCAGTTACTGAGGGAGCATTGTCAGGCGCACTGCCAAATTCCAGTTTCAGCACGCCAGTAGACGGATCATAAGAGCTGATGAAGCCAAACCATTCATTGTTGGAATAAATCAAATCAATGCCCCAGGGCAAAAACAGCTTTCCGCCCAGGTTACCCAGGTTGGTGATGTCGGGAATGTTTGATGGACTATTCCCAAAATCAAGGCGGAATAGTTGACTGTTGTTCCAGCTTGCGACAAAGCCGAACCAGTTTCCATTCGACTGAACCAATTTGTAGGCTGAACCGTACTGAATGCCGGGCACCGAGGTAATCTGGGTGGTCTGCTGATGGTGGTTAATGTCCTGAAGACAGAAGTCCCACGCCGCTGACGAGGCGTTGGTAGATTGGTTCGAGAGCACCAGCGATTCACCGGAGCAGGCACTGGCCTTCACGGAAAAATCCGCTACGGGTGTCTGTGCACCGGCAGCCAGGGCCGCACCTAAGAATAGAATAAGGAGATACTTCTTCAAATAATAGGATCTGTGATTGCTTCTATGCCCCTGATCCCTGCAAAGGTAACAGACCAGCGAGGTCACTCCAATTAACGGTGATATCGGCTTCCTTCAGGTTTTGGCTGTGTGTCGGGACCGCAAACACTACCTGATATCGCAGATCGAGGACTGCGGCCAGATCGCGATACAATACATCTGGCGGTTGCCCCGCACGCGCAGACATTTGGAGTTCGATGACCGTAGCTCCGGCGGGCAAAAAAATCATGTTGGACAGACCAGCGCCATGGATTGACATTAGGCACGAAACGCCCTGCATGGCCGCGATTTGCTCTTCAAAACCCAGGCTTTCACCATAGATTACGTCAAACCCTGCGTTTCTAAGCCAGACCAGTCCTTCTGCTTCGTTTGAGATTTTCCTTCGGGCTGCTTTGCTCCGTGAAATATATAATCGCGTATGCCTGCCAGGTGGTAGTTTGCACCATTGAATATAGCGGCTGCGCATCTCCTGGAGTAAGGATCGGTCATATACACCTGAATAGGGTGGATTTTGGGGAATGAGAATATTCTCAACAACAACGTTCACACCTTCAGGTATCCAATATATTGGTCCCTGAAAAAAGGGTTCAACGGATCGCCGAAGATGTTTAAAGTGATCAGGTAAAAGTAAAGTGCGGCCGGTCGACTGATCGGCAGCGGCCATCAGTCGGGGTAGTGCTTCTGTGATCCAATGGTAGTAACCCGGGCACCAATGGTTGTGAATGAGCAAATAGTTTCCAAGCAATTTTATCCGGGGACGGAGTATCCACTGAAATAAAGCATAACGCCAAAAGTGTTTTCGTTTTCCGGGATACCGGTGAATGGTGTCATCCACCAGCCGGAATGGCCTCCAGCCAATGCCACTCCGGGTAACAAAAAGGTTGGTATAAACAGAAAGCTTCATACGCGGCTGAGGAGAAGTTCGTAAGCCTTTACCAATATGTCGCGATTGCGGTAGGTGCGCGCCAATTGCTGGTTGCGCTCGGCCACCTGGGGGTCCTTGAGTTGCTCAAGAATCTTATGCAGTGCCATTTCCATTCCCTTCTGGCTCCATGTAAATACCGCACCACATCCTTCACGGGAAATAATTTCAGCATCATCTCCTACTCCCTCAGTCAGCAATACCGGCAAACCGCAGGCCCAGTATTCACCTACTTTAATCGGACTCAGGTAACGTTTGGATGGTGAAGGTCGATACGTTGCAAAAGCAAAATGGGCTAGCGACAGGTAGTCGGATATCTCATCGTGTCGCGCCGTAACAATGGCGAACTCATGTTCTGCAAATCCAGCCCGAACCATCTTGGCCCTAATCTCCTCAGGCGGATCAGTCGTAAGAATAAGTTGGAAGTATTGTTTGACCGTTGCCCTGGCCACAGCGAAAAATTCAAAGGCCTCCTGATCAAAATACAGTCCTCCGAACTTTCCCGCATACACCCCTACGGTTTGGTCTGCCTGTATGTGCAATCTTGCCATCAGCGAATCGTTTCTGGTTCGCCGAAATACTTGTGTGTCCACGGTGCAAGGCACCACCACCATTTGATCTTGCCGTACACCCCGTTCGAGCAACACTTTCGCATAGCTATGAGAAACCGGCATCAGAAAATTGTCGACTGCACATTGATTCCGTTGAAAATAGCGGGCCAGGTGATATCGAAGGTCCCACTTACTCCACACACCTGACTCCAGCATATAGTCGTCATGGGGCTCAAACGATTCTGTGGCATGCCGGCACCCCAGCGAGCGGGCTACGCGAAAACCAATGCCTCCCGCGAGTGAAGAACGACTTATGATTAGTTGAATTCCTTCGCGCTTCACCACCTCACGAACCGCCGGCGTGAACGAAAGGAAATCACTGAACTTATTCAAAAACACCCAACCGAATTTTCTGGCATACAACGGAATGTGATCCTCCAGCCTTTCGACGGGCTGGCCCGAACGTTCGATAGTAAATAAAATCACTTTCTCCACACCCGTCATGGCCCGCAAGAGCTTCACATGTGGCAATACCGTGGCCTGTGTCAGGCCTTCGTTCAGGCTCCAATAGCTGATAAATGCAATCTTCACGAAGCCTAAAGTAGGATGTATGGGCGCGTTTTCAAATCACCTTCCGGCCAGGTCATGGAACAGCTCAATCAAGCGCTGTGCGTTCTGGCGGGCTGAATAGATTTCTTGAATACCTTTAATTTCGAAGTAAGCTGAATGGCCTGCTTTATACGCCTGGAACGCCTGCCAAAAACTATTTACAATACCCTTCAGGTCATTAAATTCAAAGCAATCGCCCAGACTTCCCTGCACCACATCATGGGTCGTACTGTGCCGATTGGTAATGGCCAGGATACGGCGCTGTACGATCATATACTCCAGCAGTTTGGAAGGAAAAAAAACAGCATGATCAGCATCACCGATGTCAGAATCAACGTTCAGCAATATATCGGCTTCCCTTTGCAGGCGCCTCACCTCATCGTAAGACACCACGCCCCGGCGTTGAATCCATGGTACCCGCACGGTATCAAATATGGCCTGGTTCCCGCGGGTCATTTCGCCGGTGAAAATAAATTGCAACTGGTCGCCCACCTCTTCCGACCTGAGTCGGTAAAATTCCTGAATAGCTTCAAGCAACGGAAGTGGTGATCGTGCCTGACCAAAGCCGCCTGTATACACAAACTTGAGTGTGGAATTAATCCGATGAGGTACCGGTTGCACGAGGTCGTCATCATATACATTCGGAAAGTAAACAAACTTGTCTCTCCATTGGGGATAAGCCTCCTGGTAAAGCGAAATGGTTCGTGCTGAAGTGAGGGCGATGCGATCGGCCAATCGAAAACATTCTTCCTCTTGCGCCTTGTTCCATTTCCTTGCCTTTCCCGTGAGTCGGGTGGCCGGTGAGAGAAAATTATCGGATGACACGGCCCAGGGGTCGCTCAAGTGCAGTACCCAGGGCACGTTGTATTTGCGCTTGCAGGCTAGTGCCAGCAAGGTTGAACTTACGGGATAAGACCGTGAGTAGATCAGGTCAGGAATCTGCCTTACCGTTGCGAGCGCTGTTGAGGATCGCCTCCAAAAGGAAAACTTGGAATCAGGATATTGCAGCCATTCGGGATTTAGTTTGCGCAGCAAGAAGTTGGTGTACCGGTTCTCCCAAATCCTTACTTCATGCACTGCCCCCATGTTTTGGCGATAGACTTCAAGGCTTTTATCCTCCTCCATGAACAAAGGATTTGCTGCGGTAATCGATTCGACAGCCAAATCCTTATCCTGACACATGTACTTGAGGTATTTAGCCACCTGCAAGGATTCGGGATCACGACGCGGAGGGAAAGCTATGCTGACAAACAGGATATTCATGGGTTAGGCTGACAGCATTTTTTCCAATTGATCCAGGTGTCCGGAATAGGTGTTCGCCGCAGCAAAATTTCTGCGGTATTGTTGGTTGATGGTTTGGTTGTGTGTAGCGAGGTCATCGACAACCCCACCAAAGAATGCAGGGTAATCCTTGGGGTTGGGAGGCATCAGCAAGAGATCTTCCCGGTCGGCATATTCTTCCAAACGCGTAGATACCACCGCTCGACCGCTGGCGAGGTATTCCATCACCTTATGTGAGTTGGAGGCTTCACGCCGAAAGCGTATGGTATCATAACAAAGCCACAGGAGATCGGCGGCAGCGAGGTAACCCGGAATACGGTCATTTGATTTCCGACCAATGAAATATACGTGCCCTAGCTCACGAAGTTCATTATAGACATTCCCTTCCGGTTCCCCGACGAAAATAAAATCAGTCCGGAAATTTTTCTTTACCACCTCGATCAACAAATCCGTATCGAGCAATTTACTCCCCAGGTTTCCAACATATACTGCCTTTATGGATTGTTTGCCGGGCAGGGCTTCAGGCGTAACAGGCTTCAGAAAATAGTCTGCCACGCCATGGTTAATTTTCGTTTTGGGTGTTCTGGTGTCGATACCATCGAGAATTACCTGAGCTGGCGAAAAGAGATGGTCGGCTGAATCAGCCGTACGGCAGTCCAGACGTTTGTTACGGTGCCAATCGGCCGCATAGTACCAAACATTTTTACTTCCAAATACTTTCAATTCCTGAAAACGGTAGGGGTCAAAGGACCACAGCAGATCAACAGGACGACCAATCATGTTCAATAAGCGTTGCGCATCTTTCCGTTGAAACCGCAAGGATAGGCCTTTCGGCAAATGATTAATTCCACGCAGCCCTGGTTTATAATCAACGACAAATATGCCGGGGACTACCTCCACAACCTGACTCTTTTCACCCGGTGGATTGAGATAGAATACCCTGTTATCGCGCTGTGTGAGGGCCAATGCATAGTGGTGTTTGGACAGAAAGTTATGACTCCACGGCTCCGGGGCGATCATCAGCACGGTAAGACCACGAAGTCCGGTCATAACTTCATGTAAATCTGATCCATGAGATCCGCAGGAGCAGGATAGGTAATCAATACAGCTTTGTGCGGGCCTTTGTAAACAAAGTAGTGACCAGCGGCGACGGCCGATGCCCCTGCTTGCACGGCACTGAGGAAATCACCAAGTCCACTGGCTCCGCCTGAGGCGATCACCGGGATACGGACCGCTTCGCACACGGCACGGATCAAACCCAAATCAAAGCCTGCCAGAGATCCTTCGCGGTCGATGTGCTGCAATAGTATTTCACCGGCACCGAGCGATTGGAGGTGCTGTGCCCATTCTACCGGATCCTTGCCTGTTGAAGTGGTGCCGGAAGTTACATAGGCCCGTTGGCGGCCCAGCCAATCCTTTCGCAGGTCCAAACTTCCGACCACAGCCTGGGCTCCAAATTTCTCTGCTACGGATTGCACCAGATCTGGTTGTTTCATGGCGGCAGTTCCGAAGATCAGTTTTTCCACACCTGCTTTGAAAATTTCAGATGCCTGTGTGAGGGTAGTAATACCGCCGCCATAAGCCAGCGGCATGAAACACTCACTCGTGAGGTTGCGCAGGTAGTTCAGGTCCGGTGGTGTTCCGCGACGACTTGCCATAATATCGAGCACGCAGATTTCATCAACCTCCTTTTCATTGAAAATCCGAAGCGCATTTATCGGGTCACCTACATATCCCGGATTGCGGAACGATGTAGTCTTTACCAACTTGCCCTGATCCATCAGCAAGGTGGGGATGATGCGAATGCGTCTCATGCTTCAGCGAAGTTACGGAGCAGGGCAAACCCAAACTTATGGCTTTTCTCCGGGTGAAACTGAACACCCCAAATCTGTGCTCGGGAAACGGCAGCTGTAAATGGATGACCATATACTGCTGTAGCGAGCGCGTCTTGCGGATCAGCGCAATCTATGTAATAGGAGTGTACAAAATAAAACCGCGGATGATACTCCTCCGTCCGGAACAAAGGATGAGGTCGATTAACCGCTACCTCACTCCAACTCATGTGGGGTACGCGGAGTGGGTGAATATCGCGGAACAAACGACAAGTTCCCTTCAACAACCCAATACCACTGGCCTTGCCCTCCTCGCTGCCCTCCATCAGGAGTTGGGCGCCAAGACAAATTCCCAGCAGTGGTTTGCCGGTGCCGGCATATCGTCGGATTACTTCGGTGAGAGCGAGTTCATTCAGTCGGTCCATGGCCGCATCGAAAGCGCCAACTCCCGGCAAAATCAATTTAGTGGCTTCCAAAATCACGTTTGGGTCACAGGAACATACGCTATTTACCCCTACACGCTGAAGCATGTTCTGGATGGATGCCACGTTGCCAATGCCGTAATCAACGATGGTGATCATTTTACCTCCAATGTTTAATAAGTTTCCAGGCCGGCCGCAACATTTTTAAAAGCGGGTAGCGGCTATAGATATCCTGATCGATCGGATAGTCCTGATGCCGCTTCACCGGCATTTGCATAATGGCTTCAAACTCTGCTTCCGTTAGTCCTAGTTTCTTCAGCACAAAAATGCGGTCCCGGTTTTTCATTTCCTCCGGATAAGCCGGCTCATTCAATTCCCGCATGGCTTCTTCACGGGTCATTTGACCGGAACAAATCAGGTTGGATAAATGTGCCCTTCGCTTGTCGATACCAAATTTTACAGGAAGAATATAGCCTTGGTAGAAACGGGTAAACACTGATTCATAGTGTTTGCCACCATAGTCACGCCAGGCCAGTTCACGTTGAATAAGCGCCTTCACATCCCGTTTCACATAAGGCATGTAATTCAAAAGCGATACAGACTCAATGCCGTGCCACGACGCCTTCCATTTTAGCTTTGAATCCAGCAAAGGAAATTTGCACAAAGGCATGGTGCCAAATAAATCATTGATGGCACGGATATGCACATGGTCGCGCTTATCGTGGATCCATGTGGCCGGGAGAATTGATTCGGTGACATAATTGCTCCCGCTTAATATATACTTGATTCCCTTGTCTATAGCCAACTGATACAAAGAGGCAAGGATTGCATGGTCAGTAATCAACTCAATGTCTACTACTGAAGACCGCAGGAATGCCAATTGGAGACTTCGGAACTCATCCCAATCAATCACATGGGTATATAACGCTGCCTGTAGCTTGTTTACCACCTGCTCGATATTGCCCACAGCGAGTTCGGAATTCCAACCATTATCAAAATGGACCAGCAGGGGCCGAAGACCAAGTTGCCGGGCTTGCCACGCAAGATAGGTACTGTCCACCCCGCCACTGAGGCCCAGGATACAATCATGGGGTTTGCCTTCACCTGACTGTTTGATGGTACTTACAAGAACATTCAGCTCACGGGTGCCATCTGAACCGGTGCGCACCACATCGCCAACATGCCTGTCATACCGTTCGCAATACGCACAAAGTCCGGACTGGCTAAAGGTCAGGCCAGGTTCATCATGGGTATCCAGCAGGCAGCGCGAACACGATTTAATCGGGAGGCTTGGATTGGCAATTGTCACGGTCGCAAAGATCGCATTAATTCCAATTCCCGGGTGGAAGTAACTGAAAGATCGCACGTTGTCCTGACAGCCTCACGGGCAGCCAGAGAAAAGCTGCTGAATTCTTTTTCATGGGTGGCAAGCCACGTTATCCGATCCGCTGCAGATGATGCATCGGGTACAAGAAAACCTGATTTGCCGTCCTGAACAAACTCAGGGATGCCACCGATTGGCGAAGCCACCGGCACCAGTCCGCCCGACATGGCTTCTCCCATAGACACACCCTGAGAGTCCAGCCTGGAAAGACAAAGAAATATTCCATGGGCCCGATGGATGGCTGGCATTTCCGTATTGGGAACAAATCGCTCATGCAAAACCACATTGCTGAATTTGCGAAGGGGTGCCGTCAATGGCTTAAACAAGTAACCTTCACCATACAATGTAAATTCAAGACTTTTGAAAATTGGTTGCTCAGACAAATGGAGAATAGCATTGACCGAAAGGTCATTGGCATAATTTCTGGCCCGGAAAGACCGCATAAGCAAAACCTTGTTTCGGCGAAGGGCAACATCAGGTTGAAATCCGAACCGGTTCATATCGATACCATTGGCAATAATGTTGGCGTTGGGTATGTCCATACCAAGATCCTTGCCCGCAGCAGTTTGAAGCCATCGGGAAACAAATACAAACTGAATATCCTTCCGATGTCTTGCCCGCATCACCAACTGCCTTACTGCCGCCAATTGCTTTCTATTCTCGTTGATAAACTTCCACAAATAAGGCAATGCTCCCAGACCGTTGTAGTTCATCAATCGCCTGCGCCAGGAGGTAACATCAAGTCCGTGACAAAATACCACCATGGGTTTTTCAGTCTCCAGCAGAACAGGCAAGTGCAGGGGTGTAATAAAGTGAACTGCGATCACATCCGGATTGAACAATCGAACGACATCCCGGAAATCTTTAACTGAACTGGTGATGTGTGTGCGCACCCCTTCATAATCAAAGTTGCGTGCGGTAGCGAGACCGGGGTCACAGCCCGACACCATCACCTCAACCGATCGCTGGTATGCTAACACGCGGGCATGGACAAACACATCGCCATAGATTAAGTCCGGGCCGGGGTAGTTATCAGAAATGACCAGCAACTTCATGTTGCGACTTTACCACTAAGGTAACGAAGACATGTCTTCCATATGGCAGCAGACAGCGGATGGTAAGACAATGCCCTGCAGAGGCTTACCAGAAACCTGCCTGTTTGCCGGTTGCGCGCATGGGTAATCATCTGGTAATGATAATACGAAGAAATGATACGGCCGTAAGGAAGATCACGTAACCATTCCCTCAACCCGTACAAACCCCTGTGTTTATTGATGCTACCGATTGCTCCTGAAGGACGCTGATCCGGATGTTCCAGGAACCACGTGTTTAATTCGGAATAACGATGGGTGATGAGACCCTCGGCAGGATGAAACAAATGATATGCTGTGCCCGGCAGTGTTTGATGCGATAGTTTCGAGGCAATCTGCTCACTAAGGATATTGTCTTCACGGCCCCATCCTCGGATATATTCCGGCCAGCCTCCGATCATTTCAAATGCGGTCCGCTTTATCAGCAACATCCCTCCGGAAAAATTCAAGCCTTCCCGGTAGCTTCCATCTGACGCCACCAGCAAATCCATGTTGCGTTCTCCCCGCACCAATTCTTGAGTGGTCTCGGCATTCAAATCCAGCACGGAACGATAGGGATTGATTGCATCCGTCGTCGACAATGCATCAAAGGCACTGAGCATTAGGTTGTTCGAAAGAACAAGGTCACTGTCCGTGAAAACAAACCAATCATAGCAGGCCAGGCGGGCACCGACGTTAAATCCCCAGCTGCGGTTGAACAGTCCTGGGTTGTATGCGTTAACAAGCCGGCATGCACTATCAATCAGCGGTTGCGTCAGTTTGAATTCGGAATCCTGTTCAACAATCAAAATCTCTTTCTTTACCGGCAGCCGATCAATCCACCTCAGGCAATACTGAAGGTTTTTCTCCCGATGAATGCCGCCACTACGATAGGTGAGTATGAAGCTTATCATGCGCCAAGGAGAATAGCCATACCTGATATACCGGTTCACCGGCTGCGTGACCTTCGAGTACCAGCGTTCTTTTTTCCTCGGGTCTGAATCCCTCCGTCAGAAACAAGGCCTGAAGCCGATCTTCTGTTAGCCAGTTTTCAACAGGCTGCGCCGGATCATAGGGTAACGCGCTCATGGCTTCCAGCCGCGGAGTAGTAATCACCAAATGACCGGTGGGTTGCAATATCGATTTAAGGCTTCTGATGAACATGGGCTTTTCTTCGTCGGGCACATGCTCCAATACTTCGGAAGAAACAACCCAATCAAATCTGCGATCCGGATGAGCTGTGATAAAGTCGTTCAGCGAACCTTCAAAGAATGCCAGTTTTGGAAACAATTTACGCGCATAGCGAACTACCGGGCGCACCGGCTCCAGTCCCTGTGCTTTGCCCAATCCAGACAACAGGTGGGTCAGCCAGCCACGGCCGGACCCTACATCCAGTATTTGCACTTCCGGGGAAGCTACCCGAGGTTCAATCAATTCACGGATGGCGGACCACCGCAACTGTTCATCATGATTTGGGTTAGAAGAATTCCAGCTTGGGTTCTCAACAAAAAGTTGATGATAGAAGCGCTCATCCTTGGTGAAGAGTACCCTGTTCCAAAGCGATCGAAGTTTTCTGATCATCATGCGTTAATCTTCCAAGACGTTTCCGGATAGACACTGCCTATATTAGTTAGTTCAGGATGCAGGCGATCGTTGATCATCCCCTCCACATTGAATTCCAGACAGTCTTCAGCTTCAAAAAAATCAGCCTGGCCGTCACCTACCCAAAGGGACAACTTATAATATCCGTTTCTCAATTTGGGTTGTCTGACGCGAATAGTTACCGTACCGGTGGTAAACGGAACGAGTGGCATGGGTGAATCTGAAAAATTGGGATTGGTGCCCATTATCTTATTGCTCATCAGATCCGCTATTACAAAGCCAACGGAGGGTGGTTTTCGGTAGGAATAATTCTCGAGGTTGATACGAAACTCCAATTCCTGATCAACCAGGGCAAAGGCCACTGACTTCACAATCGGATGCTCAAACGAAACCTTGTCCAGGGACTGGTTGGCAAATGTGTAACGGGATATAGCTTCATTGGTGTCTCCCAGGTAAGCGAGACTACCCTTGTCCAGCACCATACACTTAGTACACAAGCGCTTTACCGCAGTCATGTTATGACTTACGAACAATATGGTTCTGCCCTGGTGGGTTACATCCTCCATTTTGCCCATGCATTTACGCTGGAACTCGGCATCCCCCACGGCCAGTACTTCATCGATGATGAGAATTTCTGGTTCCAAAAAAGCGGCAACGGCAAAGGCCAGCCTGAGTTGCATGCCACTGGAGTAGTGTTTTAGGGGTGTGTCCAGAAACTTCTCAGTTCCCGCAAAATCCACCATGGCATCGAATTGTCGGTCGATTTCTGACCGCTTCATGCCGAGGATGGATCCATTCAGGTAGATATTTTCCCGGCCGGTCAGCTCGTGATGGAATCCGGTGCCTACTTCAAGCAGACTGGCAATGCGGCCCCGGGTAATGATATGTCCCCCAGAAGGTGGCGTAATGCGGGAAAGGATTTTCAACAAGGTTGATTTACCAGCGCCGTTCTTGCCAATGATACCGATGGATTCGCCGCGCGCTACCGTGCAACTCACGTCCTTCAGGGCCCAGAACTCTTCCGGATCTGCGGCTGGACGCAACGTGCTCATAATCCGATCGCGCAACTGGGAGTGATTGTTCTGATGATGGATCAGGAAACGCTTGGATATCTGATTTATTTCAAGAATGGGTTTCATGCCAGGTCAGCAAAATATGTTTCCGTCTTCTTGAAATAGAGCAGCCCGAATAGCACGAACAAAAGGTTGGCTCCAATGCTGATGAACATCAATGCCGGTTCTATGGGTTCGGGTGTCATGGGTGCCCGGAAGAGGGTAACCGCAGCAAACATTGGGTTGATGGCGACCAGGATTTCTGCCCAACGATAAGGGATGAAACTGATGGGGTATATTACCGGTGTGAGGAACATCATGGCTTGCACAAGAAATGGAATTACATACCTGAAGTCCCTGTATTTGATATTCAACGCTCCCAACCAGCAGCCCAGACCCAGGATTCCGGTAAGGGTAAGAAGTATGGCTGCAGGCCACGCGATGAAGATATAGGCTGTGATTGGTTGCTGATAATAAATCAGCATTGCCCCCAGCACCAGGGCGGCAAAGAAGAAATCAACGGCAGCAGACAAAGTAGAACTGATTGGGATAATGAGGCGGGGAAAGTAAATCTTCTTAATAATGTTAGCGTTATTGACCATGCTGTTGCCGGCGTTGGTAATGCCACTGGAGAATAAATTCCAGATTACCAGTCCCGACAGCACAAATGCAGGATAGGACATTCCGGGTATACTAACCTGAAGCGCGCGCCCAAAAAAGAAAGTAAAAATCAGCATCATGAAAACGGGTTGGAGAATAGCCCAGAATATCCCGAGAAATGTCTGCTTGTACTTCACCTTGACATCACGCCAGGTGAAGAAGTAGATCAGTTCGCGATGTTCCCAAAGTTCACCCAGGTGGAGCGAGAGTCTCCTGGGTGGTGCGATGATGGATTCCGGGGATTCGTCGCTGATCATAAAGTGTAAAAATAGCGAAAAGACAGCAACCCGATGATCCGGTAGTCAACCGGAAACTGAGTACTTTTAGCATGCTGATCTGAGTTCACAAGATGACATTTGAAAAAGCAAGCCCTTCTGCACCTGGAGGTAGCATCGCCTTTGTAGTTCCATACCCGTTGGGCATTGCACCGGGTCAACGATTCAGGTTTGAACATTACTTGCCCCACCTTCGGGAAAGAGGATACAAAATCAAGGTCTATCCATTCCTCTGCACATCAACGTATTCCATTTTATACAAACCGGGTCGCGTCATACGTAAATTGATCGGAGTGACAGGGGGTTTTATGCTAAGGATCCTGCAGTTTCCGATGTTCCTTCGGGCGGACTGGATTTTCATTTATCGCGAGGCCACGCCACTGGGGCCACCCATGATAGAATGGCTGCTGAGCCAGGTCTTCAGAAAAAAAATTATCTTCGACTTTGATGATGCCATTTGGCTGCCTGTCGTTTCTGCAGAAAATCCCTGGATTACGCGGTTGAAGTATCCAGCGAAAATCAAATTCATCTGCTCCATCAGCCATAGGGTGAGTGTTGGCAACCAATATCTTTTTGACTTTGCCAAACAATATACATCAAGGGTTCAGATCAACCCGACGGTGCTGAATACCGACACATCCCATGTGCCTATGAAAAAGCAGGATGATGGCATCGTTCGGATCGGATGGACTGGATCGCACAGCACGTTGCCATATTTGAAAATTATTGAGACGGTGCTACAGCATATTGAACAACGCTATCCAAATGTTGAAGTAGTGGTCATTGCAGATCAGCCGCCTACGTTAGCCCTCAACCGACTCAACTTCATACCCTGGTCCAAAGCCAACGAGGCAGCTGACCTCAATCGGATTGATATTGGCATCATGCCCCTGTCCACAGACGAATGGTCTTTGGGGAAATGTGGATTCAAAGCATTGCAGTATATGGCTGTTGGTGTCCCTGCTGTGGCCTCTCCAGTCGGCGTCAACCGGGACATTATCACGGACGGGATCCATGGTTTCTTGTGTGATACCGAATCCTCTTGGGAAGCTGCCCTGGTTCAGTTGATAGAACAACCCGGCTTGCGACGGAAATTAGGAGCTGCCGGCAGGCAGCATGTAACGGAGAACTATTCCGTTTCAGTCAATGCGGGAGCATTTTGTCGAATGTTTACAAACTCCAGCATCAATCCAAGGGCCATAACGTAAAATGGCATCATGGGAATTTTGTAGCGGGCCAGTGTACCAAAGTTATAAGTGGATATGCCCACCCCAAAAGCAAAAATCAGTGCAAACGCAAGACAGAATGTTACCTCGGGGCTAAAGCCTGAAAATAAACGACCGCGCAACCGGATCAGCAGATACACAGTGCCCATCAACATGAAGAGACTTTCTAGCGCAGAAAGCAGCATCAGCGGGTTTTTCACTTCCCACAGGTATGGCCTGAACAGCGAAACATTAATGGCAGCAGGTGCCAGCCGCAGCATGGTTCCAAAACTTCCATCCAATTCACCGAGGGAGTATCCGGTGCCTGCATCCTTCCCCCAACCATACCGGATATCATAGGCGGTGATCTTGGATGTAATGGCAATCTTATCCAGTGCGTACCTTGAATCTTCCTCTACAACCATATTAATAGAGAAATAGGCCAGTGTGACGCATAACAAAGTCACGATAGGCACCATCATAATTCTGGCAATGATTGAACGAACCTTCACCAGGAATTGCGCAAAGAACCACACCATCACCGCAGCTATAAAGCAGATCAGGATGTATTTCTTAATGGAGTAGATGAAAAAGAGTGAAACAAAAAAACCGGCGAAGTTGAAGATGGTTAGCCTGCGTTGAAATGCCAGTCTGTATACATAGTAAGTTGCCATGAATAGGAATGCTACCGATACAGTATCCTTTAGAATCCCGGAACCCCAAAAGATTACCGACGGAATAAACAGGCAACTGATCGCTGCCCAACGATGGGAAAGCGGGCGAATAGTATAAAATGTCTGAAACAACATCCAACCGCCTGTAAAGGATAAGACTGAAAATATCAATGCCGTGCCGAGGTAGGAAGAGAAGGTAAACAAGTCGATGATCGCTGCCATCCTGATGATGAAAAAGGATTGGGCATCTCGGATGTACCAAATGCTGCGGGTATACTCCCAAAGGGCAGGGTCAAACCGGTCCGTTCCAAATATCAGCTTAAGACCTGACCAGGAAGAATCGAAAAAGGCTTCGTAAATGATACGGCTCCCATGGGTATGATAATTAAAAGTATCACCACCCTGATAATAGAAATCATAGATAAGTCCGAGAGCAATGGCACCAAACATCCGGACGCTGAGGGCCGGGATGAAATAACGGCGTGTGGTTGCATCGGTGACCTTTGGACGGACCACATATGCAATAACATAGATCAGTATAATTACAACCGGGGCTACAATGAGATCTCTTGGCTCCACGATGTCAGAACTTATCCATGGCCAGGGATTGATAAACGCGGCGCAGCCCCGTTTCGAGGTCTATGGCATGTTTCCAGCCTAATTGGTGCATGCGTGATACGTCCATGAGCTTGCGCATGGTGCCATCCGGTTTGGTGTTATCAAATACAATCTTACCGGTGTAGCCGGTCACTTTGCCAATCAGCAAAGCCAGGTCGGCAATAGACAATTCTACCCCGGTCCCAACATTGAGGAATCCCGGTTCATTGTATTTCTCCATCAGGAACAGACACGCGGTGGCAAGGTCATCCACATGCATAAATTCCCGTAATGGCCGCCCCGACCCCCAAACGGTAACGGTTGGGCTTTGGGTTAACTTGGCTTCATGAAACTTACGGAGCAATGCCGGGATTACATGCGACTTCTCCAGGTCATAATTGTCATTAGGACCATAGAGGTTGGTGGGCATCACAGAAATGAAATTGCAGCCATACTGACTCCGGTATGCATCACACATCTTGATACCTGAAATCTTTGCAATCGCGTACGGTTCATTGGTGGACTCGAGCAAGCCGGTTAGCAGGTACTCTTCACGCAGGGGTTGTGGTGCTTCGCGGGGATAAATGCAGGAGCTTCCGAGAAACAGCAATTTCTTAACCTGATTGGAATAAGAATGATGGATGACATTATTCTGAATCATCAGGTTATCATATAAGAATTCAGCCCGATAAGTATTATTGGCCGCAATCCCGCCTACTTTGGCTGCTGCCAGAAACACATAGGTCGGTCGCTCACGCTCAAAAAACTGACGAACAGATTCTTGATGTCGAAGATCAAGATCAATGCTGCTTTTGCATAGCAGGTTGCTGAAACCCTGACCAACAAGCAATCGATGAATGGCAGATCCCACCATCCCGCGATGACCGGCTATAAAAATTCTGTCCTTTTTCTCCATCATGATTCATTAACCCGGGTAGACGTGAATCCACGCTGCTTCAGGACCATCAACTTACGGCATTCCTCCAGATCGGAAGCCACCATCTCCTGAACCAATTCTTTCAGCGTATAGCGAGGTGCCCAACCCATCATCTTGCGTGCCTTAGACGGATCCCCCAACAACAATTCCACTTCTGTTGGGCGGTAGTATTGCGGATCGATTGCGATGACCACCTGACCCTTTTCGGCTCGTACATCGGGGTTCAATATTTCCTCCACTACCCCTACCTCCTTTTCTGCACTACCCTGAAAAGAGATCACCATGCCCGCCTCGCGAAATGCCATCGCGCAGAAATCCCGCACGGGCGTGGTGACCCCAGTAGCAATGACAAAGTCTTCAGGCTTGGGTTGCTGAAGAATCATCCACATAGCCTCAACATAATCCTTGGCGTGCCCCCAATCGCGTTGTGCATTCAGGTTGCCCATATAGAGTTTCTGTTCTAACCCCAGTGCAATCCTGGCAACGCCCCGGGTTATCTTGCGTGTAACAAAAGTTTCACCCCTCCGTGGACTTTCATGGTTGAACAAAATACCATTACAGGCAAATATGTTATATGCCTCCCGGTAATTGACTGTAATCCAATACGCGTAAAGTTTCGCAACGCCATATGGGGACCGGGGATAAAAAGGTGTCTTTTCGCTTTGCGGCACCTCCTGAACAAGGCCATACAATTCAGAGGTACTGGCCTGATAGAATTTTGTTTTCTCTGACAGGCCCAATAAACGAATTGCCTCCAGCAATCGTAATGCACCGGTACCGTCTGCGTTGGCCACGTATTCCGGTTCTTCAAACGACACCTTCACATGGCTCATTGCACCGAGGTTATAAACTTCATCGGGTTGTACCTCTTGCATGATGCGGGTAATGTTCAACGCATCTGTCAGATCGCCATAATGAAGGTGGAACCGGGAATTAATCTCATGGCGATCCTGGTACAAATGATCAATCCGTTTGGTGTTGATCAGGGAAGAACGTCGCTTGATGCCGTGTACATCGTAACCTTTGGCGAGTAGCAACTCACTGAGATAAGCGCCATCCTGACCCGTGATCCCGGTGATCAATGCCTTTTTCATGCTATATAAATTAACGATTTGGTGTTTTGGTCTGACTAATCGTCGCGTTCCATTTTCTTAAGCCTTCGCTTGGCATCCTTAAATGCCTCGTCTTTACGGTCCGCTTTCTTCTTCACTTCCTTGAAGTATCTTGCTGCCTCAGCTTTGTTTCCCTCTTTAGCAGCAATCTCTCCCAAAGAGATTAACGAGTAAAGATAATACCCTGAATCTGTTGCGCCACGGTCTTCGGCATAACGAACCGCCAATTGATAGTATTTTTTTGCCTCAACGGGTTGTTTGCGCATATCCCCCAACTGTCCTAAAAAGAATGCGGCATACCGCCCACTGGTAGCTTCATATCCTATTTGTCCACTGTCGATCCGTGCCAGAATCTCCTTGGACTGGACCTCGAGTTCCGGAAACATACCGCGGGCATACAACATACGAGCATAGTACCGGTGAAAGTAAGCGTTGTCCGGATAGGTGGTGTGAAGGTACTCGGATAGTTGAAGCGCCTGATCATTCTTATTTTCGTAGCTGTTCCATATTCGCATCAGCCAAACCATGGCTTCGGTGCGGGTATAAAATGCATTGAAGGAAACTTCCCTTAATTGTTGCAGCCCAAGTTGCTTGTCGCCTTTGGGGAATGCCCACAACACCAGCTTCAACGCCGGATAGTTCTCAGGCACCCATACCGAAAAGTAATTATACAATGCATCTCCAAAGAGCAGTTCCGGACTCAGGTAATTCTTAGCCTTACATTCTTCGAGATATTTCAAAGCCCGTTTGCCCGCAATCGCAGCTTTGCTCCATTCTTTACGTTCTTCATCCGAATATAACCGCCCCTTAAATCCATAAGCGGCGGCCAGGAAAAAAGCAGACTCGGTAGCGTACTCCGGATGGGTCTCGCGTAAATGATCCGCCACTCGAATGGTGCTGTCCATATAGGCCAAAAAACGATCATCATGTTTCTTCTGGCTAAGATCCGGCATGATCTTCCACCATTCACTTAGCCCCAGCAAAAAATAAGGCAATGGGTGCCAACCGTACTTCTGTTTAAACCAGCGGAATTGGCGTTCGGCATTGGCAAACTTAAAATTGTACATATCGTTCAAGGCCTGGGTGGCCTCAATCTGTACGGTGATATCTGTGATCAGAATCAGGGTGGTGTCTTTTTTCGCCTGCCCGTGGGTGAGGGTACCACAGAGGATCAGGAAGCCCGCAAATAATATTTTAGTTCTATCTTTCACCGGTGCAAAAGTAATACGCCGCCCTCAGTAATTGGTATGGAATTATCCCCAGAACCCAGGTCCCTGTTTGAATTCCCCCGAAGGCAGACCTTTATTTTAATGTGTTTGGCCACCCTTGCAGCCCTGTATGTAAAGAAAACCATGATAGAGAACGAAACGGCTGCGTTTGAGTTTCTCGCTGACCAACCTGCAGGCTCCCTGTTGGCCATCCGCAGCGTCGCCCAGTATATCTCTATACCCTTTATCTACCTCTGGAAATTTACGGTGCTCGGATTCGTTATCTGGGTAGGATGCTTCTTGTTTGGATACCGCGTCACGTTCAGCCAATGCTGGGGTATTGTGCTGTTGTCCGAATTTGTTTTCATCATTCCCGAAGTGATTAAAATCGGGTGGTTTCTTTTTATCAAAACCGACCCTAACTTCTTTGAGATACAAGCTTTTTATCCCTTGTCGGTGATGAATCTCGTGGACTTTGAAACGTTGCCCAAACAATATGCCTATCCTTGCCGTGCACTCAGCTTCTTTGAACTATTGTATTGGTACGTTCTCGCGCTGGGCATTCAACATTTTGCCAAACGAGGGATGAAACCAGCCTGGATAATTGTACTCACATTTTACGTTCCGATTTTTCTTTTGTGGCTGGTGTTTTATGCTATCGTGTATTAATGCTTGACCTATAATGATAGTATAGAATAACCGGCCAATTTGCATTGAAGTTAAGTCCGACTATACCCTATTAACAAAACAAAGCGTAATGGCATCTGAGCCGTTCGCAACTCCGATGCCGTTTTTTACTCCTGTGAACGTTGCCCATTCGCCTTCCAGACCAGCTACTTCATCACCTAAAATAAAGTTTCCCTGGTCCATCAATTTTCTGAAACAATTGTTCAGTTCTGACCGAATAAGGTCATGCTGAGGAGCCAGGTAGAAAAACGGGAGATAATCCATTTCACGAAGGTAAGTAGAGCGCCCCGGTCAGCACAAAAAACCCCTTCCGTACGCAAGGGTCCTCATTATTCCTTATTTTCGCGATTCAAAATTCTGATCTACAGCAACATGAGTTTTCAAAAGAGCAACAATATCTTCGGCTGGGCGGCTTTTGGTATCGCCCTTATTACTTATTGGCTCACATTTGAGGAGACGGCCAGCTATTGGGATTGTGGGGAATTTATCGCTGTAGCCTATAAACTGGAGGTATCACACCCGCCGGGCGCACCACTCTTTATGCTATTGGGTCGTATGTTCTCCTTTCTCGCCATGGGCGATGTGACCAAAGTGGCATATTGGATCAACTTTCTCAGTGTATTGGGAAGTGCTTTCACGATTCTTTTTTTATTCTGGTCCATCACTTTGTTTGGCCGTAAAATGATGGGCGCCAAAAATGACAGCGACCTCACTGACGCACAAATCTGGACCCTCATGGGTGCTGGCCTGGTGGGCTCCCTCGCCTACACTTTCTCGGATTCGTTCTGGTTTTCGGCCGTGGAAGCTGAAGTGTATGCCATGTCCTCTTTCTTCACGGCGTTTGTGGTATGGGGGGTACTGAAATGGGATGTGATAAAAGATGATGCCACCGCCAACCGTTGGCTGATATTCATCGCTTATGTCGTAGGTCTGTCCATCGGTATCCACATGCTTAACCTGGTTACGATCCCTGCACTGGGCCTGATCTATTATTTCAAAAAATACAAACCTACCCAATGGGGTATCATTGCTACCCTGGGTGTAAGCGGTGCATTGGTGCTCTTTATCAACGACCTGATCGTACCCGGCTTGCCATCGCTGGCCGGCTGGTTTGAAATTTTCTTTGTCAATAACCTTGGACTCCCTTTCGGATCAGGTGCCATTGTGTTTATCGCCTTGCTTGTTGGCGCACTCGTCTATGGCATCCGATATTCACATCAGCAAGATAAGCCGGTGTTGAATACATTCCTGCTCTCTACCGCTTTTATCCTGATCGGCTATGGCTCCTATGCCACCATCGTCATCCGCTCAAACTTTGATACACCCATCAACGAAAATGCACCGAAAGACATTATGTCTTTTGTCCGCTACCTGAAGCGCGAACAATATGGAAGTCGTCCGCTGCTGTATGGCCCCCTATTTACGGCCAGCCCCATAGAATACAAAGAAGGAGCAGCGGTCTACACCAAAGGCAAAGACAAATACGAAATCACGGATCATAAGACAGAGCCGGTGTACGAGCCCAATCAGCAAACTGTTCTCCCACGGGCCTGGAACTCAGACTACAAGAAATCCTATCAAGATATCATCGGCCTGCGGGAAGGTGAGAAGCCGACCTTCGGGCAGAACCTGTACTTCATGTTTCGCCATCAAATCGGGCACATGTACATGCGCTACTTCATGTGGAATTTCGCGGGTCGTGAAAGCGATGTCCAGGGCGCTGATTGGCTAAGTCCCAAAAACTGGTTTGAAAAATTGCCTGCGGAACTAGCCGAAAACAAGGCCCGAAATAACTTCTTCATGATACCCTTTATCCTGGGGCTTATCGGTATGTTCTACCAGTTCATGAAGGACACCAAAAACTTCGCTGTCGTAGGACTGCTGTTTGTGATGACCGGCGTTGCCATTGTGGTATATCTCAACTCACCCCCTGAAGAACCGCGGGAACGCGACTATATCTATGCCGGTTCTACTTATGCCTTTACATTCTGGATTGGCCTGGCCGTGATCGCCATTGCCGAGACATTGAACGGATTCCTGAAGAACTATAAGGCCAGCGGCCTGGTCGCCAGCCTATTGGCATTATCCGCCCCCGCCCTCATGGCTGCGCAGGGATGGGATGATCACAATCGGTCCGATCGTTATTTCTCTGTTGATTCCGGTAAAAACTACCTCTCCTCCTGCGATCCCAATGCTGTAATCTTCACCGGCGGCGACAACGATACCTTCATGCTCTGGTATGCACAGGAAGTAGAAGAGCATCGTGCTGATGTGCGTGTGGTCGTGCTAAGTTATTACAATACCGACTGGTACATCGAACAGTCGATGCAAAAACACAACAAATCGGAGCCTTTCAAATATACCCTCTCTCTGGAGCAATATCGCCAGGGTGGTTACAACGATGTCTTGTATTATCAGGACATGAAAATTCCCAGCATTGACCTGAAGGAGTACCTCGAACTCCTCAAGCGGAATTACCCGCAACTCCGCTATGATCGCGTTAACCTGGTGCCGAGCAAGATCTTCACCCTGAACATCAACAAAGAAGAAGTATTGGCCAAAGGTATTATCCCCGCTGGCATGGATAGTTTGGTAGTTGACCAGATGAGAATACGCCTTAAGGGTAGCGTGCTCGAAAAGAAGGACCTCGCATTCCTCGATATGCTCGCGACCAACAACTGGGAACGGCCTATGTATGTCAACAATACTTCGCTGGCACAACTCAATCTGGACATCCGGCCTTATGTGGTGCAGGAGGGAAATGCCTATCGCATTTTGCCGGTGCGCAACACCCGCAAAGACCGCGAGAACCTGGTGAACGTCGAGTCATCCTATGAGAAAATGATAAAAACCTTCAGTTATCGGGGATTGGACAACCCGGCACTCTATTACAATGAAGACTACAAAGGGTTTGTGCAGAACCAGCGCGGATCGCTGAACTCCTTGGCCGAAGCCATGGTAGACCGGGGTGACTTGGGCCGGGCCAAAGAAGTAGTGATGTTCAGCCTGAACAAAATGCCGGATGCCGCAGTGCCTTATGACCTCACCGCGGTGAGCCAGGTAGAACTCCTGCTGCAAATTGGCGAAAAGGACAAGGCAATCGAAATCGCTGAGAAGATCGGACCGCGGTCTATTGAAATGGCCGACTACCAAATGAGAAAATACGCAGGTATCACGATGGAAATCCAGAAAGCGCTTTATGTGTTGGGTGAACTTCAGCGGGCGCTATACGAACATGGCGAAACAGAAAAGGCCAAGAAATATGAAGATGCCTATCAGGGCATCCTGGAACGTTTACAGGTAACTACCGGCGACGATAGACGGAACTTCTGATTAACTATTTCCGCAGGGTTACAAACAGATCCAGCGCGGCAGCAGCATCATCAGTCACGAGATAATCGTTGGCGGTGATGCTGCGCACCAGTTCATCTGAGTGCTGCTGCAGGTTGTTGCGGTTAAGCCGGTTCATGAGATCATAAGGAATACGCAACAACCAGGCCGGTAGGCGATATTGAAGATCAAGGACGTCCCATCGCATTAGCCGTTGCACCGACTGACGATTCCGCGCATGATAGGCCATCACTTTTTCATTGCCCGTTATGCCGCGCATTTCCACCTGATCGAAGATGCGCCTTGCCAGGCGATTGAGTTCGTCGGCTGTGTATTCCCGGATGTGCCACGGATTTCTTGATAGCGATAGTGGACGGTTTGGTGTCGTGATCAGGGCCACGCCGCCCGGCCGAAGTACCCTGTGTATCTCTTGCAAAAAAAGTATATCATCCTGAATGTGCTCAATCACCTGAAAGGTGACTATCGCATCAAACGAGTTGTTCGGATAAGGCAACGGGGGCAAATGACCGCTGACGAACTTTCCAGCGGGATACTGCTGTCGCAAGCGCTCTACCGCTGCCGCTATCTTATCGATGGCGGCATAAGAAGTTACAGCTGGAAGCAGGTGGGCAATACCTCGACCTTCACCGCAGCCAATTTCCAGCAGATCACCCCGAATTATTCCGGGAGCAACCAGGTATGGCTTAAGGAGCCGCTGGTGCAACGGGTTGTCAGATGGGAGCTGATCTGAGGTGATCTCGGTGGTGTATATTTTCGCCATGGATCTCAAAATTACTGCTTTTCGGGATGTATCGATTCTATTCCTTTATTCGTTATTTTACAGTAGGTCCTTTATGAAATCAATCACTAACACGTTACTGATAATCCTGCTCGCGACGGCAGTCACGTCAACTGCCTTTGGACAGGCAGTGAATTCTATCAATTTCAATTACCTCTACAACTTGCAAAGTGAAGTGGAAATGCGACTGTCCCCTGTCGTTCGGGGCGATAGCATTGTCCTGTATTTTCAGTTGTCGGCCAGTAACCCAAATAACAACCGCTATATTATTCAGTGGGAAAAGCGCGATTCTTATGCCCAGCGGCAAGGGGTTGTCCTGATACCCGGGGATACGGTCACATTGGCAAACGGATGGATTGCTGGTAACATGCGGTTCGCAAAACCAGAGAAGCCATGGGTGCTGGTGGCCCGGATTACCAATCCAGCCAATGGAAAGAAATGGCATTTCATCCGACAGATCGAATCACATTATCCAGTAAATGGTTTCATCACCCTGGCAGGGTTGCCCCAATGGCAGACCTTTCATCAGGCAGAAGGTCGATTTGCCGTTCACGCAGCCGAGCCCAAGCCCATTCACTTCTCATACTACAAAGACGAGTTTCCAACCCCCTCACCTCCGTTCGCAGATAAAGAACTCAAGATGGATCGGTTTCTCTTTCCAGACTCCACCTTTGTCGCATCACCCGAAAGCAGCATTGGTCCTTTCAAAAAGCAAGGTCTTTACCTGGCCCAACAGGATACCCTATCGGCACAGGGTTTCGCCTTCATGATCAAAAAGACTCCTTACCCGCGCTATAATACGCTGGCTGAATTAAAAGGACCATTATTATTTGTCACAACGCAGGAAGAAAATGAGCAACTGAGCGCAGCTGGCGAAGACAAAGCTAAGTTTGATAAGGTAATATTAACCATCACTGGTGACAAAGACCGGGCTAAAACCTTCATGAGAAACTATTTTAAACGGGTGGAGTACGCCAATTACTTTTTCACCTCATTTAAAGAGGGTTGGAAAACCGACCGGGGTATGGTGTTTATCATTTTCGGCGCACCGGACGAGGTTTCGTTAGCAGGTCAGCAAGAGACCTGGACTTATCGTTCGGTGGGCATTCGATTTGTGTTTAACAAAACCGGCAGCGTATATGGCCCGGATCACTTTGTATTGGTTAGAAACAAAGATTACGCCGAGTCCTGGTATTCAACAGTAGATCTGTGGAGAAAGAGCCGGTTCTGATTTATTCCCTTTCTTTGTACCGCATTTAGCATTCGCATGGAAAAATCAGAATTGATTTATGGAACCCGGGCCGTCATGGAGGCCGTTCGGGCAGGTCGGCAGATTGAAAAAATATTCTTACAGGCCGGCCTCAACAATGACCTGATGAGGGAATTGGTAAACGCCTTACAGGAACACAACGTGCCCTATAGCTGGGTACCCATCGAGAAAATCAATCGCCTCACGACCAAGAATCACCAGGGTGTTGTTGGATACCTGGCTGCCATTCCGTATGCAGAGCTACAGCCCATTATCGATGAGGCCTACGCAGAGGGTCGGGTTCCGTTTTTTCTGTTGCTGGATCGGATTACTGATGTGAGAAACTTCGGGGCTGTAGCCCGTACTTGTGAATGTGCCGGGTTGGATGCGCTCATCATCGAAGAAAAAGGAAATGCGCCCATCACCAGTGACGCTGTCAAAACATCTGCCGGAGCGTTGCACCACATCCCGGTATGCCGTGTAAAGTCATTGAAGCAAACCATACATGACCTGCAGCAAAACGGCATTCAGGTAGTGGCGTGCACCGAAAAGGCAGCTGATCCACTCTACAAAATAGATCTGTCTGGGCCCACGGCCCTCCTGCTCGGATCAGAAGAAGATGGAATAGCTCCGCCCTTACTTAAAGTTTCAGACGCACTAGCGCGGATTCCAATGGTGGGAAAGATTGAATCACTGAATATCTCTGTAGCCGCAGGGATTGCCATCTACGAAACGGTTCGTCAGAAGCACTACAAATAGTCGGTGCCGTTAGGCATTGCCCGGATATCGTTAACATAACGTCGGAACATTTCTTCCTTGTCTTTTTCGCAGACGATTACTACGTTATCAAACACGCCGACGAGATATCCATTGAGGCCCTGAACAAGCAGCAGGGTATCTGAAGATCCCTTTAATACTGAGTTTCGGGTGTCATACACCTGCACCTGTCCGGTCACCACATTGTTTTGTTCATCGCGTTGGGAAACTTCGTGCAACGAAGCCCACGATCCGAGATCAGACCATGTAAAATTACCGAGCGCCATGTACACGTTGTCTGCTTTCTCCATCACACCATAGTCGATAGAGATACCTTTTGTTTGGCTATACACTTTTTCGATGGCTGCCTTTTCCCGATCCGTATTTAACACGGGCCGTATTTCATCAAATGCTTCCGATAGCTCGGGGAGGTAGCGCTGGAAAGATTCAAGAATGGCCTTGACTCCCCAGATAAACATACCCGAGTTCCAGAAAAAATCACCACTCTCAATAAATGTTTTGGCCAACGGCAAGGCAGGCTTCTCGGTGAATGTCTTCACCTTTTTCAGAATCGATTTAGATTCGAGAAACTGAATATATCCGTATCCAGTTTCGGGCCGTGTGGGTTTAATGCCCAACGTTATTAACTTATCCTGGGCATGTGCCTGATCAACGGCCTTTTGAATGGTTTGAAGGAATTCCTTCTCACTCAGAATCAAATGATCGGTAGGACTTACAATCATCACCGCCTCCGGATCGCTCAGCGATATTTTGTTGGCAGCATAGGCTATACAAGGTGCCGTATTCTTCCGCATGGGCTCTGCCATGATCTGCTCTTCAGCTATAGGCAATTGCTCCTTGACCAGTGCTGCGTGCTCTTCATGGGTAACAACCCAAATATGCGCTGGCTGACAAATCGCAGCATATCGCTCGTACGTTGATTGAAGGAGGGATTTTCCAGTGCCGAGCACATCGAGAAACTGTTTGGGCCGCGCATTTCGGCTGTAAGGCCAGAAGCGGGTTCCTACACCGCCAGCCATCAGTACAACGTGTAAATTTTTATTCATTTGTCACTCCAAGAATAACATTTCCGGCTTTGGTCCGTTCACCGATAAACGATGTTCTTCCCTCAAATCATGAAGAATTTCTGGATAATTTTTAGTATATTCAATGCTCCTTCGCATGTTATCGATTGCGGAAGGCAAATGTAAGGATTTAATCGACTTGGGAATCATGATTGTGGCTGAAGAAAAGGATTCACTAAAAGCCTCTCTGAAAGAATTTTTTGGATACACTTCGTTTCGTGGAAATCAGGAAGCGGTCATTCGCAATATTCTCAGTGGACACAATACGTTTGTAATTATGCCCACCGGTGCAGGCAAATCGTTGTGCTACCAGTTGCCTGCCATGATCAAAGATGGCCTTGCCATTGTAATCTCCCCCTTGATTGCATTGATGAAAAATCAAGTGGATCAATTGAACGCCTATGGCATCGCAGCCCGCTTCATGAATTCAACACTGAGCAAAGGTGAAATCACCCGGCTCAAGAAGGACTGTGTATCGGGCACCGTGAAGTTACTCTACGTAGCTCCTGAATCCCTTAACAAAGAAGAAAATATTGCTTTCCTGCAAAAGGTCAACGTGTCGTTTGTCGCCATCGATGAAGCACACTGTATCTCGGAATGGGGACATGACTTCCGTCCAGAATACCGGAAAATCAAAACGATGATCGCCCAGCTGGGAGACATGCCAGTGATTGCCCTGACCGCGACGGCCACCCCCAAGGTGCAACTCGATATTCAGAAGAACTTGCAGATGGAAGAAGCTGATGTTTTCATCTCCTCCTTCAACCGGCAGAACCTCTACTACGAAGTGAGGCCTAAAAAAGAAACCAAGAAGCAGCTCATCCGCTTTCTCAAAGACCACAAAGGCAAATCAGGAATTATCTATTGTCTTAGCCGCAAGAAGGTTGAAGAAATTGCACAACTCCTGCAGGTCAATGGCTTCAAGGCTGCCCCGTATCATGCCGGCCTTGACCCCGATGTACGGGTAAAGAACCAGGACGACTTCCTAAATGAAGAAACCGACATCATCGTTGCCACGATTGCTTTTGGGATGGGAATTGATAAACCCGATGTGCGGTTTGTTGTGCACTACGACGTACCCAAATCACTGGAAGGTTACTATCAGGAAACCGGTAGGTCGGGTCGCGATGGCCTCGAAGGCATTTGCCTCATGTTCTATAGCCACAACGACCTCAACAAACTCGAGAAATTTAACAAAGACAAAACTGTGCAGGAGCGGGAAAACGCCCGGGTACTGTTACAGGAAATGGAATTCTATGCCGAGTCACCTGTGTGTCGCCGTCGCCAGCTCCTGCACTATTTCGGCGAGGAGTTCGGTGAAGCCAATTGCGGATCATGCGATAATTGTGTTCATCCCCGCGAACGCTTTGACGGCACAAGTGCCGTTAAAATGGTGCTTGAAGCAGTGAAGCAAACCAATGAACGCTTTGGCCTTAACCACCTGGTAAATGTTATCCGCGGTACGGAAGATGAATACGTGAAGAGTTATGGCCATGGCGACCTCGCCATCTATGGAAAAGGCGGCGACGAAGAAGCCGACTACTGGAAATCAGTTATTCGCCAGACACTTATTTATCAATACCTGGAAAAAGACATTGATAATATCGGCGTGTTGCGCCTTTCTGAAAAGGGAAAGAAGTTTTTACAAAAACCGCATCCCATTGAACTGGCGCGGGATCACGACTTCACCACTGCCATTGAAGATGAAGAAGTATCTACCGAACGCGCGCCGGCCAAAGCCTACGATGAGAAATTGTTTGAACAGTTGAAAACACTGCGCAAACAAGTAGCCAAGCAGAAGAACCTTCCCCCGTATGTCATCTTTCAGGATCCCTCCCTGGAAGAAATGGCCACTACCTACCCCACCAATAAGGAAGACCTGGCCTCCGTGAATGGAGTTGGGATGGGTAAGGTGAATAAGTTTGGAAAGGATTTCATTGAATTGATCCAGAAATACGTTGAGGAGCACGACATCGAGACCGCTACTGAAGTGGTGGTGAAATCTTCCGTCAATAAATCCAAAATAAAAATATTCATCATTCAACAGATTGACCGGAAAATAGATTTGGAAGAAATCGCTCAATCCAAAGGCATTTCTTTCGATGAGTTGCTTTCAGAAATAGAAAATATATGTTATTCCGGCACGAAACTGAATCTTGACTACTACATCGATGACATGCTTGATGAGTCCAGACAGGAACAGATCTTCGATTACTTCCTCAATTCGGATACCGACAGCCTGGAGGAGGCGATGAACGACAGCAACAATGCAGACTTCTCTGAAGAAGAAATTCGGTTGATGCGTATAAAGTTCCTTAGCGAATACGCCAATTAGCAGCCCACCTGCTCTTTCTTTATCTTTGGCTTTTCCCCTGGCATGAATATCCTCATTTTGGGCGGAGGCGGTCGCGAACACGCACTCGGCTGGAAAATCAAGCAAAGCAAACATACCCGGAATTTGTATTTCGCACCCGGCAATGCGGGGACAGCTTCGGTCGGTAAGAATATTCCCGTTAGCGTAACAGATTTTTCAAATATCGGAAAGGCATGTCTTGACCATCATATTGACCTCGTGGTGGTAGGTCCTGAAGTTCCGCTGGTGCAGGGCGTTCGAGATTATTTCGAGTCTACCCCAAAATTATCCCATGTTCGGCTGGTGGGACCGGGAAAATCTGGCGCCCGCCTGGAGGGCAGCAAAGACTTCTCCAAACAGTTCATGGTCCGGCATGGTATCCCCACGGCCCAGGCACAAACATTCACAGCTCAGACATTACCAGCGGGCCATGCTTACCTGGAACAGTGTTCAATGCCCATCGTGTTGAAAGCTGATGGCCTCGCTGCCGGCAAGGGGGTCATCATCTGCGATTCCCTGAAATCCGCGCACGACACGCTGGATGATATGCTCGCCCACCAACGTTTTGGAGACGCCAGTGCCCAGGTATTGATCGAAGAGTTCCTTGACGGCATTGAAGTATCGATGTTTGTACTCACCGATGGATCATCCTATGTTCTTCTTCCCGAAGCCAAAGACTATAAACGCATTGGCGATGCCGACACCGGACCCAATACTGGCGGCATGGGCGCCGTTTCACCCGTTCCTTTTGTAACACCGGAATTCAGAAAAAAAGTTGAAGATCGCGTCATTGCTCCAACCATCGCCGGACTTAACCAAGAAGGCATCCCGTACCGGGGATTCATATTTTTTGGTTTGATCAAAGTGAAGGAAGAGCCATTTGTAATCGAGTATAATGCCCGTATGGGTGATCCGGAAACGGAAGCCGTCATGACCCGCATTAAATCCGACCTTGTTGAACTCTTACTGGCCACAGCCGAAGGGACATTGGCTGGTCGCTCGCTCGAAGTTGATCCCGCTGCAGCTACGACCGTGGTGATGGTATCGGGCGGCTATCCCGGAGATTTTACAAAAGGACATCTAATTCAGGGATTAACAACACCTACCAGCGCGCTGGTATTTCATGCTGGCACCAAGTCATCAGATCAGGGTGTGCTCAACGACGGGGGTCGGGTGCTTGCCATTACTGGCAGGGGCGCCACCGCGAACGAGGCCCGCGCCGAGGCCTATAGCGCGGTTGCCGGCATTTCCTGGAAGGACGTATATTTCCGGAAGGATATTGGTGTAGATTTGCTCGTTTAGTCCCGTACTCAAGCCGGGAAAATTCAACCGCCCGAATGGTGCTAACCTCCGGGCTTAACGATAGATTACTATGGGATGCGCGTGTGGTACTAAAAAGGACGGAAAGGTTTCCGGCTGTAACAATAACGGAGCGTGTGGTACGGGAGGATGTAATAAAATGAATGTCTTTGACTGGCTTTCCAACATGGAAGTGCCGGCGAAGGATCGATTTGATGTGGTGGAGGTCCGGTTTAAGAATGGTTTCAAAGAATTTTTTCGCAATACCGACAAACTGGACTTGACCACAGGCGATCCTGTAATTGTGGAAGTGCCCAACGGTCACCACCTTGGTTATGTGTCTCTGCAGGGCGAATTGGTGAGGCTGCAGATGAAAAAGAAAAACGTGGTAAACGACAGCGAAATCCGAAAAGTCTATCGGATTGCCCATACCAAAGACCTGGAGCGATATGCAGAAGTGCAGAAACGTGAAATGCCATCGCTACACCGTGGCCGGGAAATTATCCGACAGATGAAGCTCAACATGAAGTTGTCGGACGTGGAATATCAGGCCGACAACGCCAAGGCAAGTTTCTTCTATTCCGCTGAAGAACGTGTCGATTTTCGTGAACTGATAAAAGTACTGGCCGGAGAATTCCGCGTGCGTGTAGAAATGCGCCAGATCAGTCTCCGTCAGGAAGCAGGGCGCCTGGGCGGTATTGGCGTCTGCGGCCGCGAACTCTGCTGCAGCACCTGGCTGAGTTCTTTCCGAAATGTCGCCACGAGCGCCGCCCGTTATCAGAACTTATCGCTCAACCCCAGCAAATTGTCAGGACAGTGTGGCCGTCTGAAGTGTTGTCTCAACTTTGAACTGGAGACATACATGGATGCACTCAAACACATTCCCGACATCAACAAACCCATCCAAACTGAACGGGGTGATGCTAGTCTTCAAAAGACGGACATATTCCGGCGGATCATGTGGTTTGGTTTTAAAGACGAAAGTAATTGGTATCCCCTGTCGGTAGATCGCGTGAATGAAATTCTTGCGCTCAATGCGGAAGGCAAGAAACCTGCCACCCTGGAACAGGATGAATTGGTAGAGCGCGAACCTGTATCCGTGTTGAACAGTGACCTGGAGCGCCTCGACAAAAAATTCAGTGGCCGCAACAAGAAAAAATCCAAAGGACGCCGCCGCGATGGACGCGGTGGAAACGCTCCGCAGGGAGGGCAACCCTCATCCGGACAGCAAAAAGGAGGCGGGCAGCCTAATAACCGAAACGGTGGGCAACCTAACCGCGGACAGCCCTCCGGAAATAATAATCCCAACCGTGGACGCGGGCGTGGACGTGGGCAAGGGAACGGCCCACGCAATCCTCAGCCCCCAAAATCTTCATAGCGCATGACCTTTCAGTTTTCCGGACGCACCTCGCTCGTCCTTCTTGTTGTCGGCACCTGGCTCATGGCCTGCGATGATTCTCGTGTATACGAGCAAAATATATCGTTCGAAGACCGGGCCTGGAAAGTGACCGAGGAGCCACGCTTCGAATTCATCATAGCGGATACAACAAAACGATACAACCTGTACTATAATGTTCGTAATGCACTGGATTATAAGTGGGCCCGGATATTCATTACTTACCACCTGTATGATTCCACTGGTTTTGAACTGACCCGTACACTGGTGCACCATGATTTATTTGACGAGAAAACCGGCAAGCCCTTTGGTGAGGGTGGCATCGGCGATCTGTACGACCATCAATTTTTGCTTTTGCACAATTACGGGTTCCCTCACAAAGGAAAATACACGGTGAAGTTGGATCAGATGATGCGATCTGACACCCTTACCGGAGTACTCGCAGTAGGTATTAGGCTGGAACGAAACCAACAGCAATAAAAAAAGCCCCGCAAGTGCGGGGCTCTTTCTACAAGTTACTTACAACTAGGCCTTGGCGGGAGATGCCTTGTGCGTATCCAAATCAACCACCATCGGAGATGCAATGAAGATGGACGAGTAGGTTCCAATCACAACACCAACAATAAGGGCGAAAGAAAAGCCCCGGAGGGTTTCACCACCAAAGAAGAGCAGTACCACCA
>DAOMGC010000020.1:0-54246 GCA_035430125.1 Cyclobacteriaceae bacterium
GTCTTGTGCGGATCCAGTTTACTCATGTTGCGGTTGATAAAGTCCAATGGAAAGTTTTCCGCCCCCACGATATGTTCAGTGAGGTATTCACTTTCACGGCGCACATCGAGCAGGTTGATTGTACTGCCTGTAGCTGCTTCCTTTGCGAATTCTTCTGCCGACAGTTCCCAGATGGTGTCCAGCGGATGGCCGGCTGCGCGCCAGGCCTCAATACCACCCCGGAGATAGCCGATGGGATTATCGTATCCAACCCGTGCCAATCGGACAATTACCTCTTCTTCGCGGCCTTCATCCGCGATGATGAGAATAGGTTGGAGCAGGTTGGGCACCAGCGTGCCTACCCAGGGCGCAAACGTTTCGTCGACACCGATGAAGATGCTGTCAGGGATAAAGCCATGGGGCACCTCATCTTTGGAGCGTGTGTCAATTACCAGCGCATCGGTTTGTTCCCAGGCGGCCTGAAAGGTCGCCACATCCATTCCATTCATTCCTTGTTTCAGGATAGTGTCTATACCGGCCGATCCATGCACGTTCATCAACACATTCGCCGGGAAGTATTGCGGTGGCTCAACAAGTCCATCGAGCAGTTCGTGAATGAACTCCTGTCGGGTGGTGTCTTCCCGAAGGGCATAATTGAATTTCTTCTGATGCCCGAGTGTCGAAACAGTTTCTTTATCCATCTTCTTGCCACAGGCACTGCCGGCACCGTGACCGGGATAAACGATGACGTCATCGGCCAGGGGCATGATCTTGTTGCGGAGTGAATCAAACAGTTTGCTGGCGAGAATTTCGGGAGTGACATCCGCTTTGAGTTTCTGCACCAGGTCCGGTCTGCCGACATCGCCTATAAACAACGTATCCCCCGTGAAGATCGCATAGTCTTTACCACGCTCATCGATAAGCAGGAAAGTTGATGATTCCAAGGTATGACCTGGCGTATGCAGCACTTTGATTTTTACGCTACCCAGGGTTAGCATTTCGCCATCCTTGGCAATATGGGCAGGATAGGCTGGTGCAGCAGACGGTCCAAAGACGATGGTTGCGCCGGTCTTTTTGGCCAAATCAACATGCCCGGAAACAAAATCGGCGTGAAAATGAGTCTCGAGGATATACTTGATTTTTGCCTTGTCTTTCAGCGCCCGTTCAATGTATGGGTTTGCTTCGCGCAAAGGATCGATGATGGCCACTTCGCCATTGCTTTCGATGTAGTAAGCTGCTTCGGCCAGGCAGTTGGTATAGATTTGTTCGATTTTCATAGCTCAGAGAATTTTAGCGTAAGGCTTAACGAAAAAGCACCACCAAATTTCCCGCTTTTCCTCATGGCAACTGCATGATAGAAGCGCCAGCGCCACATGATTTTTGTCATGTTTCATCCCCGGACCAAATGAAAAAAGCCCAACCAACGGTGGTCGGGCTCAATTTTATTAATAAGAGGTGCTACTTCGCTGTTGCAGCGTAATCCACAACAAGATTGCACAGTGCATTAACCCCAAGTTGCAATCCACTGTCATCGATCATAAACTGAGGCGTGTGGTGTGGTCCGGCTTTCGCGGGATCTTTTCCCTTCGGCATACCACCCAGGAATATGAAGAACCCGGGCACTTTCTCGGCGAAATATGAAAAATCCTCGCTCCCGGTTCGGGCGGGTGTCTGAATGACATTGGCCGCGCCTGCCGTCTTCACCAAAGAAGCACTCATGCGATTGACCAAATCAGGATTGTTGTAGGTGACCGGATAATGAATGGTATAGGGCAACTCTACTTCCGCGACCGCGCCAGCGGCTTCTGCGGTATGTTTAGCAATGTCATTGATTCGCTGAAACACGAGTTTCTCGTCCGATGGACTCAAGGTGCGAACGGTACCCATCATTTCGACCTTTTCCGAAATGATGTTGGAGCGATTGCCGCCATGGATTGATCCGATCGTTACCACGGCTGCATTTTCAGTAATATTCACATTGCGGCTCACAATAGTCTGAAGGCTGGTTACAATCTGCGCGGACACCAGAATGGGATCTACCGACATCCATGGTTGTGCACCGTGCGATGGTTTACCTTTCACGGTAATTTTTAAATCGCTGGCTCCTGCCATGGCACCCCCTGAACGATACGAAATTGTTCCTACTTCATTGCCCGATGAGATATGCAATCCAAACATCACATCTACATGCGGGTTTTCAAGTACACCTTCCTGCACCATCAACTTCGCCCCACCCTCTTCGCCAGCGGGTGCACCTTCTTCAGCAGGTTGAAAGACAAACTTCACGGTTCCTTTCAGGTCTTTCTTCATGGAGGACAACACTTCAGCGACACCCATCAGGATGGCCACATGGGTATCATGACCGCAGGCGTGCATCACCGGAACTTCCTGTCCGTTAAATTCTCCTTTGGCTTTAGAGGCAAAGGGAAGGTCATTGGATTCCAGCACTGGCAGTCCGTCCATATCAGCGCGCAATCCTACAACCGGTCCGGGAAGTCCGCCCCTCAAAATCCCCACCACGCCGGTTTTTGCGATCCCGGTTTTTACTTCAATTCCCAATGACTCGAGATGCTTGGCAATGAGGGCCGATGTCCTGAATTCACGATTGCTCAACTCAGGATGCTCGTGGATATCCCTTCGCCAGGAAATTACCTTGCTCTCGATGGCAGCCGCCTTGGCCTTGATGGCTGTGCGGAGTTTATCAGTTTGGGAAAAAGATCGGGTGGCCGGAAGAATAAGTCCGGCTGAAAGCAGAAGGACTGCAATAGTTGATTTTTTCATTGATACGTCATTTTGAATCCTTTCAAGGTAGTTTTTTTCAGCGATTCGAAAGCGGCGCCTGACAGTTGATTTGGCCGGATTGGTCGAAAATCGGTCATTTTGAGCAGTCTAACCGCCTTCTTTGCACTGTCAGCGGAGAATTATGTCCGTGTCGACGGCAACACCATGTCAACTATTGAAAAAAATCCGGAGCCTGATGCTCATCATGGGATGGCTATTCCGGGCCGCACAATTTTACAAGTCAACCGACCGCAAGGATCGGTTCATCAGGGGCCGCGGAGTAACCTGAGGGTATTGGTGTGTGACGATGACGAGGTATTGATGACGATGATTCGCTTCAAGTTATCGCGTGAAAATCTGGGAGAAATTGTGAAGGCTGTTGACGGTCGTGATGCCATCAACCTGTTGCGAAAGGAGCATTTTGATTTAATCGTTACAGACATTCATATGCCGTTTCATTCGGGTCTTGAATTGATTTCAGTCGTTCGGCAGGAGCTCAAATTGGATACGCCGATCATTGTACTTACCGCCGAAGGATTGGAAGAAACCCTCATGCATGCGTATGATCTGGGTGCAAATGATTTTATCGCCAAGCCATTTAGTCCGGCAGAACTTGCCATCCGTGTAAAACACCTGCTGGGAAAGAAATGAGTGTCACTGAATCTTTAGGGCTTCACCTTGATCCGCTTGAAACCTTTATGATTGAAGCGGGTGGCTTCTTTATGGTGGCCGGGATCGTGATCGTTGTAATCTTACTTACCAGCCGAAGCCTGAAAAATCGCCGCCAACGGGTTGTGACCGAATTGCATGAGGCCTTTCAGCCATCGCTGAACGTCATGCTCGCCCAAAGTCCGCACGAACCGATGCCAGATTCTTCGCAACACTATCACCTGGAACAATTGCAAAAAGCGATGGCACAAGACCGGATTGGTAAACAGGTGATGATCGATTACCTCATTGCGCTTAAAAGGAGTCTGGCCGGCACGGCTACAATACGGGTAGATGAAGTTTACCGGGCTTTGGGGCTCCATCTGTATTCAGAGAACAAAATGCATAGCAGGGTTTGGAAGCTTCAGGCCCAGGGCATTCGTGAACTCGCCACCATGAAATACCACTTGCCTGAAAAGCTCAAGCGACTTTATGTGCGGGCTCGTCACGAAACCCTCCGCGAAGAGGTGTTCATGGCCATTACCAGAACCGAACAAGACAATCCCCTATCTTTTCTTACGGATTATGCGGGAAAAATATCTCCCTGGATGCAATTGAATCTGCATCACTATCTGTCATTGATGGATCCCCGCAAACTGCCCGACTTCAGTCAGTGGTTCTCGCACCTGGACGAGGATGTTGTTATCTTCTGTCTGCAAATGACAGCCCAGTTCAGGCAAGCCACCAACGTTTCGGGTATTGCTGCATTGCTGGAACATAAAAATCCCCGCGTTGTCGAATCGGCTATCCAGGCATTGTATAACCTGGGGGCAATAGAATATGCGAATGACGTGATTCGGGCGGCAGAACGATATCCTGCCCATATCAACATTTGCCTGCTGACCGTGGATTTTCTGGAATTACTGGAGCCCGGTGACCCTCGGCTGATGGTCACGGAATCTTATTTGGACCATCCTGAATTCGTTGTGAGAAAAAAAGCCGTTTGCAACCTGCTGAAAGAGGAGGAATATGGAAGATTTCGTCTGAGCCTAAGACCGCAGACACCTGAATTGCAGGCACTGATCGAGGATGCCACCGAACCCCTATTACATTAATCAGACCGTTATGTGGAACCTAATCTATACCCTGGTGAATGATGGTGTGCTCCTTTACGGATTCACCGTGGCGGTGTGGTATTTTTTTCTGGCCATCATGAGCATGATTGAAATGCACGCTTACCTCAAGCGAAATTACTTTATTGACTATTCCTATATCCTCTCCTCTCCCTTTGCGCCAGGAATTTCACTGCTGGCTCCTGCCTACAACGAATCGCTCACCATCATCGACAATGTAAAGTCGCTTCTTTCGCTGATGTACAACAACTACGAAGTGATCATCATCAATGATGGAAGCAAAGACGAAACACTCAACAAACTCATTGCCGCATTTGATTTGGTACGAGTGCCCCTGGCCTATGAAATGACACTGCCGGCAAAACCTGTTCGGGGAATTTATAAATCACGAAACCGGGCTTTTCGGAAACTAGTCATCATTGATAAAGTCAATGGCGGCAAGGCAGATGCCCTCAATGTTGGTTTGAACCTGGCCAACAAGCCGTTGGTGGCCTGTATTGATGTAGATTGTATCATTGAACCGGATGCCCTGCTCAAAATGGCAAAACCCTTTTTGGAAGACCGGGAAGTAATTGCTTCGGGTGGTGTAGTGCGTATTGCCAATTCATGCGTCGTAGAAGAAGGTCGGCTGGTAGAAGTAAAGCTGCCTACCAATTTGTTGGCTAAAATGCAGGTGCTGGAGTATATCAGAGCCTTCCTGCTGGGACGTATGGCATGGAGCAAACTAAATGGTTTGCTGTTGATCTCAGGTGCCTTTGGTTTGTTCCGCCGCGACATTGCTGTTAAAAGTGGCGGCTATGATCCTAATACGGTCGGCGAAGACATGGAACTTGTGGTAAGAATGCGTTGCTATATGCATGACCATAAGATCCCGTACCGGGTGGCCTATATACCTGATCCCCTGTGCTGGACAGAGGCCCCGTCGACCAATGAGGTATTGGGTCGTCAGCGCAACCGTTGGGCCCGCGGCACATTCGAAACACTGCGTATACACAAGAAACTACTATTCAATCCCAAATATGGTTTGATGGGTATGGTCAGTTATCCTTTTTGGCTGGTCTATGAGTGGGCTTCCCCCATGATTGAATCAACCGGCTTATTGTTTTTCCTCCTGTTGGTTATCCTGGGCAAAGTGAATTGGCTGTTTTTCTTTTCCCTCATGTTGGCCATCTATTGCTTTGCATTCTTCTTATCCATGTTTGCTTTGCTGACTGAAGAATTTTCATTTTATAAGTACACCCATCACAAGGACATATTAAAAATGATTGGAGCGTCTCTGATCGAGCCATTCTGGTTTCACCCCCGCGTCGTGTGGTGGTCATTGGTGGGTAATTGGAAATTGATAAGGGGCGAAAAATCATGGGGTACGATGACGCGACAAGGATTTGTGGAATACAGAAAGAACGTCGCCAAAGCATAATATGAAAGATCGTATTCACATTGCACTTCAGATCTGGATCGGCACGACCATCGCCTTTCTGGCTGGCAGCCTCCTTATTCGCCTATACGAATGGATATCTGTACTGCACCAGCCTTTGGCCGTGAACAGCCTTGAATTGCGAGGCACCGTAAGTGACCTCAGCACCATAGTGCTTTCTGCCGTTCTCATTGGAATGCTTGGCATTGTCGCTGGATTCCTTTCGACAGGTACCAGTTATGCAGTGCAAAGTATCGCTTATGTTGCTATCCTTCTGGCCAGTTGGATGACCACCCAGTATTTTCTTGTCACCGGCGTCACCCTGGGTGCCGACCTGTTGGGTTACTCGTGGTCCGATATCCAAACTACCGTTGTTTCATCCGGATCCATCAGCATCAGCGCCATAATCTCTGTCGTGATGATGCTGGTCGTTTTCACGATGCTCAACCGGTATTTCTACGACCATAATACCTTTTATCGGATTACCCTGACGAAGGCCCTCATTGGATTGACAGTCTGCTTTGCACTCATCTTTGCCCCATGGCAAGCTGATGGAGAAAATTATGATCTTGAAACCGAGCGCTCATTGGCAAGCAATAAGCTCTTTGTTTTGCTCGATGAAATACGGAAAGCGAAGCGGGCTACTCCCGGAGTCCTGGCCATCACGCCCGGCAGCTACCCCCTCTTACACACCGTGAATTACTCCGGCAACCTTGCTCCATACCTGAATACGCCAAAAGAATATCCAAACATCGTAGTGATTATTGTGGAGGGCCTTGGACGGGATTTCATGGGACCCGATGCCATATATGGTGGATTCACTCCGTTCCTTGATTCGCTGGCCGGACATAGCCTGTTCTGGAAAAATGCAGTAAGTAACGCCGGACGAACCTTTGGGGCACCCCCCAGCATCCTGGGATCACTGCCTTATGGTGACAATGGATTTATGAATTATGGCACCGCGATGCCTTATCATCAGACACTGATTTCGATGCTTAAGCCATACGGCTATCGCTCGAATTTCTTCTATGGCGGCAACCCCAACTTCGACAACCTCGACCTTTTTCTCGAGTACCAGAAAACAGATCACTTTGTCAACCAAACATCATTCCCGACAAGCATTAAACAAAAAGCCAATATCTCATCATGGGGTCTTGCCGACAGGGACGTGTTTCAATATGCCACCACAGTGCTTGGCGAGGGAAAAACGCCCCGGCTTGATATTTATCTTACACTTTCAACCCATGAGCCATTTGTTTGTCCGGATACCACCATCGCCGCTCAGGCCGATGCCGAATTGAATGCACGCCCCACCAGTGCGACCAAAACCCTGATGTTGGAAAACAGGAACATCTTTCAGTGTCTGCGCTACACCGATCATGCTATCCAGGAACTCATTCAGGCATACTCCAGACGCCCTGATTTTAACGAAACAATATTCGTCATTACAGGAGACCACCGCTTAATCCCCATGCCCTCCGACAACCGGCTCAAGCGTTTTCATGTACCCCTCATGGTATACTCGCCCTTGGTTCGGAAGCCGGTCATGTTCGCTTCCATCGGTTCGCATTCCGGCATAACCCCCACCCTCCTTGGTTGGCTGAGCCATGGCTTTAACATCAATTTCCCGGAAGAGATGCCATTTCTTTCCGATGAACTCAGCACGGACACCACTTTTGGCAGCACTTTGCAACTGGCTATTTCCAGAAACAAAGGCTTATTGTCTGATTACCTCGACGGTACGTACTACCTGTCTGATGATCGGTTGTATGAAATCGGTGATAACCTGGAAATCACCGCCGTGCAAAATGAAAGCAAACGAAAGTCGTTGCGGGCGAAGCTTGCTGAGTTTCAGGCCCGCAACCGTTATGCCTGCGACAGCAACCGCGTGGATCGGGGTAATTCCAATGTGGTGTTGGCCAGCTTTCACCTGACGAACGCAGAAAAGCAGTACCTCAAAGAAATCACCATCGACAGCCTCAATCCGGATCAGCAATTTGAAAAGGCACGCCAACTGGCTTTTGATAAACAATACGAGAAGAGCCGTATCCTTGCCAAATATATCCTTAACAAGAGTCCGAATTTTCACGATACCCGTGTACTGATGGCACGGACGTTTAGTTGGCAACAACGCTTTGACAGCGCCAGAACCCTGCTCCATCAAACGTTGGAGCGCGCACCAACCTATCCCGATGCTTTTATAGCCCTCGCCGACATAGAATTCTGGGACGGGCATTTGAAAAAATCATTGCAGGTTGCCCAACAAGGGTTGGCCGTGAACCCCAACCTCGATGAATTGAAATCGCGTGTGCGCCGCGCACAAGAACAATTGAAAAACCCATAACATGAAACCGATGCGTTCCTGGTTAATTTTTGTTTGCGTGGTATTGATTACCACCAGCCTGGCCCAAGCACAGGAATGGAAGCAATTGGATGGAGATGCTTTGTTTATGCTTGCCCGTGAAAAGGCATTCAACGGTAACCGCGAAGAGGCCCGCTTGATGTTATCAGCAGTCCTTTCGCGAAGTCCGAAATATGCAGATGTCCGCATTTTGTTGGCCCGCACGTATGCCTGGGATGGTCAGCGTGATCAGGCCCGCAAAGAATTGCGGATTGTATTGGCTGATGAACCATCCCATGAAGATGCATTCAATGCAGCTATCGATGTGGAAATGTGGGACGAACAATACACGCAAGCCCTATCACTGGTCAACCAGGCTATGATTCACTATCCCAATCAGGAAGACTTCTTGTATAAAAAAGCAAGGATACTCGTAGAGCTCAAGCAACCTGACGAGGCGTCTCAGGTGGCCTCGCGCCTACTGGCCATCGATCCCTCGCACGTTAAAGGACATGCCTTGATGGCAGAATTGAAACAATCACGAATGCTTTATACGGCAGGCATTTCTTATTCACTGGATTTGTTCAGCCGCAGCTATGACCCAGCTAACTATCTGGCGGCGCAATTGGCCAAGACCACCCGTTGGGGTTCCGCCATCATGCGCCTCAATTATTCAAACCGATTTGGTACACAGGGGATCCAACCTGAAATTGACTTATATCCAAAAATCGCTAACGGCGTTTATGCATATATCAATTACGGGTTTTCCAACAACTCCCTTTTTCCAACCCATCGGGTAGGCGGAGAAATTTATTCCAAACTGCCAAAAAGTTTCGAAGCGTCAATTGGTGCGCGGTACCTCGATTTCAACACGAGCACGGTAACTATTTATACCGGTTCGGTAGGCTGGTACGTGAAGAACTATTGGATTTCTCTGCGCCCATACATTACCCCCGGACCTCCCGGCACTTCAGTTTCTTCCGTGATTACGGTACGTCGCTATTTTCAGGATGGCGACAATTACCTGGGGATATCTGCCGGTTTGGGCTTCAGCCCGGACGATCGACGTATTCAAAGCTCAAACGGACTGAGCACCGACGGCATCTATGTTCTTCAGTCACAGCGTATCGGAATAAACTGGCAAAAGACTTTCCCACACGACTATCAATTCATCGTCAACTTCAGCCTGGTTCGCCAGGAACTGACGTTTGATCAGGGAAACTATGTGTGGATCTCCAGTTCGCTCGTCGGCATTCGCAAACGTTTCTGAATCTCTCTTTCAATTTGGCGATTGCAGAAACAAATCCGCTTTTTTAGCCTGTTTTCAACAGCAGTGGCCTGATTTTCGTCACCCACTCCCGTGCCTTACCTCATAGGGTTAACCCAGGGATATTGGGTGCTTTGTGGTGCGGAGGAACCAAATTATGAGCTACTACAAAACCATCAACGGAAAAAAAATGGATGCCACCTTGCTCGACCAGGCGCAATTGTCGGTTGATGGCAAGGGCGACGGTCGCATCTCTACTGAAGATGCTGTGAGTCTGCTGAATCTCGTGAAAGACGGCAACAAGTACACCGAAGTTGAGCGTGAAACCATTGACTACATCCAGACCAATTTTCAATGGACACCCGCTGCACTTGAATGGTTCAGGAAAGAACTGGACGTATGGCAATCCAGGGCAGTGCTCAAGCCCATGACCTTGGTCGAATTGGCCAAACAACATTTCGCCACGGTGGATGTGCTAAGCACCGAAAAAGCCAGGGCCGCACGCAAGCATGCCCTTGAAGCCGCTACCCAGGAAACCAATCAGGATCACGATGAAATTGGGCTGTGGATCCGGCTACGCGATGGCTCCACGGTGGAGGTATTCTCAAACTTCATTGACCTGGAGGGCGACTTCGTTGAATTACGGGGCGGATGCCTGGTGCCTGTGAAGGCAATTGAAAAGGTTGAGATTTGAATGTAGGTCGGGGTTCTTCACCGACCGCAGTAGGGATATAACGGACCCACAGTGCCGTTAAGAAAACCGGCACATACTAATGCCGTACGGCCTTACTCAACTGACGCAGGTCGGCGATGAACAGGACAAGTACTGGTGAAATAACCGACAAGGCCAGATAGCCCAGGGTGGCAAAGCGATGGTGGATCATTTCATTCCCCACAATCATAATAAGCCCTACGAGGATAGCGAGTGCAATAAACAAACCATGTTGGCTCGAATACTTGCTTTTGCTTGATGTTTTCATCGGTTAAATGTTTCCCAAAGGTGGCAAAGTCATTCAACCGCAGGGTTATGGGTGTGTTATCCCCATTTTAAGTTCATGGGGCCAAAAACAGCCTATTCAGTTCAATTTGAGGTTTTCCAGGTTTTTTCGAGCAGGGACTTGGTGGCGCGTATGCCATCGGCTTCGCTAAGATCGTGTCCTTCGTATTCGATACCAATATATCCATCGAACGATGATGACTTCACAATAGTCAAGAGCTTTGCGTAGTCAATAATCGTTTCGTTGCCATCGGCATCAAATTTATATGACTTGGCGCTTACACCCTTGGCCCAGGGCAGCATCTCTGAAACGCCGGCATACCGGTCATATACCTCCGTACAGACGTTATCCTGCGTCGTGCCCCATTTAGCATTCAGACACCAGTTTCCAAAGTCAGGCAGTGTGCCACAGTTAGGCATATTGACTTTCTTCATGATATCTGCAATCCATTGACCATCGGAACTGTACAGTCCGTGATTTTCAACAATTACATTGATTTGTCGCGATGATGCGTAGGTCGAGAGCTGAGTAAGGGCATCGATCATGGCATCCTTAACTTCTTCTTTGGAGCCGTCACCGAAAGCATTTACTCGAATGGAGTGACAGCCTAAGATGCGTGCTGCCTCAACCCACTTGTAATGATTGGCGACTGCTGCATTACGCGCCTCTGCCTGGACGCTGCCGAGGTCACCTTCTCCGTCTACCATGATGAGCAGACTGCGAACCCCGAGGGAGTCGGCCCGGTTGCGCATCATCTTCCAGAATTCTTCATCCGAAGCTTTCTCTTTATAGAAGCTGGCCACGTATTCTACGGCCTCAATGCCAAAATCATTTTTGGCGATGGCTGCAAAATTTTCGGGTTTCAAAATGCCACTGTCGATAGACCGGTGTATAGACCACTGGGCCAGGGAAATCTTAAGTTCCGGGCTGGCTGATTCCTGTGCAGCCTGTTTGCACTGACTCAAAATGAACACGACGCCCAATGCCAGCGAAAGAGACAGGGTAATTTTTTTGATGGTTTTCATGGTGGAAAGTTAAAAAAGCATTTGCTCAACAAAGCGGGATTGTGATGAGTCTGAAAATCCGGTCACAAGCGGTCCGTTAGTTGTATATGCACTCCTTCATGAGAAGGACGACAGTGACAAACAATAAATTCCAATGGCCGCAGCCGTCGCAATGCGCCATATCATCGGTGGAAGCGCATTGATCTTACCCGAGGATAAAGCAAACACAAGAATTAAGGTAGCTGCGGCGCAGGTGCATGAACCTACCAGTAGCATGGGTGTGCTTCCGGGCATGTGCAACAGGTAAAACAATATCCCTATGACTGTTACCGCACCGCCGATACCCATGATTTTAGGCAGGATGGTTGATAGCAGCAAGGAAAAAAAGTCTTTTGGCTCGGGAGGCGTGTTGGATTCTTCCTCCGAGGGTGGCTTTGGCGAAAATGCCATCAGGTACCATGTCCCGGCAAGAGCGCTAAGTCCGATGAGGAGCAACATATTTGCGCCCGTATAATGCATTATTTTGAATACTGCTCCCGCGGTAACCGCAATCAGTGCAGCTTTCTCGACGACAGGGAGTATTTTGGCGAACAGGCCTGCGAAACCATTTGTTTGAGCCATAGCAGGTGGGGTTTGAACTCAAGATAGCCCTTTTTGAGTCAAAAAGTTATTTCACCATAATGTGATATTTGTCACCAGGGTGTTCAATATTTAATCTCATTTTGCGGTCACAAAGCATCATCATCATGACCATCCACCTGACTGCCGAAGAATTCAAGGCCCGCGTATTCAATTATGAAACCGAGGAACAATGGAAATACGAAGGAACTGTACCTGCCATTGTTGATTTTTATGCTGACTGGTGCGGACCATGCAAGATGGTAGCCCCGGTACTGGAGGAACTCAGCAATGAATATGCTGGTAAATTGGTGATCTATAAAGTAGATACTGAAAAAGAGCAGGAACTGGCCGCTGTTTTTGATGTGCGGAGCATTCCCACATTTCTATTCATCCCCATGTCTGGCAAGCCCATGCTACAACCTGGTGCATTTCCCAAACCCGTTTTCAAGCAGGTTATCGAAGAGCGACTGCTCCCAACCGTTGTATGATCTGACGCATACCGTGCGATAGCATGATGAAATACTTTTGGGTATATCATTACTGCTATGAACACAAACCTTCTCGTTTCGGATTTTGGAAATAAATCAGTTGCTGATGTTGCCATCGCCTATCCCCAAGCCATCCAAATTCTCAATCGCCATGGACTCGATTATTGCTGCCATGGAAGCACCGCCTTCGCGGACGCGTGTGTAAATCAGGACCTGGACCCGAACCATTTATGGATGGAAATTCAACAAGCGCGACCAGCAAAAGGCACCCTCCGGTTCGATCACTGGTCTACACCTTTGTTAATTGATTTCATCCAGCAGCATCACCATCGCTATGTGCGGGAGTCCATACCCGAAATTCAGGGACTGCTTGAGCGGATTTGTGAAAAACACGGGGCGGATCAGCCGTTCTTGAAGAAACTGCAACAAACATTCGCGTTGCTGGCTGAAGAGCTTTTGGCCCACCTGCCCAAAGAAGAAGAAATCCTGTTTCCTATGATTTTGCATTTTACCCAGGAGGGGACAAAGCCAACAGACCTCTATCCAAGCGTAGAAGCACCTGTTGCCGTCATGGAGCACGAGCATGAATCAGCCGGAGACCTCATTAAACTGATGCGTTCACTCACTGACGACTACACTACACCGGAGTACGCCTGCCCTACCTACCAATACACTTTCCGGATGCTGCGTGAATTTGATGAGGATTTGATGCAACACATACACCTGGAGAACAATATTGTGTTTGCCCGACTTAAGGGGTAGGTCCTTATTGGAATAGTACGAAACCCAGCTGTACCAGGATCATGTCGGTCCGGGTATAACCCGTCTTGAATTGCACGTTGGCATTGGCATCCACAGTAATGGAATCACGAAGGACATATCGCGCCTCATTGCCCCAGAGGTACATCACCCGCAAAGTAAAGCTGCCCGTCATTGAACCAGTTGCTTCTTTGTGGTTGAAAAATCCAATACCCACCGAATAGCCCAAGCTGGTATCGTTGGTGGTATTGATTACCTCTGGCTGGTTTGTATTTAGAATTATATTGGTAATGTCTTTATCCACCTTGGTGCGGGTGTTGAAGATTTTGGCACCGATGCTGCCATCGATAAATGGCGTAAATCCATTCTTGTGAGCCAGTAAAATGCGGGCTGCCGGCCCGATGGTATATACATTAAATGAAGTCTTCAGCGGCGGGTTGCTGCCGGAGGCCGCAATTTTATCGACACCGTAGGTGAGGTAGCCAAAATCAAGTCCTACGTGAACCGGCGTTGCTCGTTTGATGCCATAGGGGTTAAACAAAAGTCCCAACGACAAGCCTCCACCCAGATTTCCCAGGTCATTATAGATCGCCTTTTTCAGGTCGCCCATGGGAACGCCTACCTGTCCGGCAGCATAGAAAAAGACAGCATCAACAGGTGGTGAAGCAGTTTCAGCATTTTGTGCATACGCTGAACCAGTTAATATAATTAGCCCAACCACGCAGAGGTAGTTCATGCGACCAAAAATGAGATTCATAGTTACACTCAATTTGCCATCTGGATTCTATTACCAGATCATATCAAATGACAGGCCAAAAAATCCAAATCATCAGGATTCTCCAGATTGATAGTAGCCACAGACCTTATTCATCACACAGTCTCCACACTTGGGATTCTTCGGCCTGCACGTTTCACGGCCCAGAAATGATATCGCCATGCCTGCTTCTCCCCAGTCTTTGGGCGAAAGAAGCTCCATCATTTGCTTTTCCAATTTCTTGGGATCGGTGCCTTGTGCGATGCCCAACCGAGGTGCCACGCGTACCACATGCAGGTCAACAATGATTCCTTCGGCCTCACAACCCAATTCACGCATAATCACGTTGGCAGATTTCCGCCCGATCCCAGGCAGGGCTGTCAAATCATCCAGGGTTGTTGGGATATTCTTGTCTGTACCAATGATGGCCGACATCTCTAAAAGCCACTTTGTCTTATTCCGGAAGTTTCTGATCTTCTGCACCAGGGGAAACAAGGAATCTGGCGTGGCCTTGGACAATGCCTTCATATCCGGAAATGTCTCAAAAAAAGCCGGGGCCAGTTTGTTGATGTTACGATCTGAGTCCTGTGCAGACAAGACCACCATCACCAGCAACTCATAGGGAGAATGGTAATCGAGGGGATGCTGCTTGCCCTTGTACTTTTTGATCAGAGGCTGCATCGCCTTTTTCCAATCAACGGATTTCTTTGCCATGGTATGCTTCGTTAATGGGGTCTACCAGATTCTGATCCGGTCCTCGGGCTTTTTGTAAAGCTTATTGCCGGGTTTTACATCGAACGCTTTGTACCAGGCATCCATATTCACCGGAGCTCCTACCGTGCGATACTCATCGGGGGAGTGCGGGTCAGTAACGATCAATTGGGCTTTCCGCTCCTGCATGGTATTGCTGCGCCACACTTGTGCCCAGGCAAGGAAGAACCGCTGGTCGGGTGTGAATCCATCAATCTTCTTGTTTCCCTTTCCTTGGGGTGTCATTTTGAATGCCTCATAGGCTGCGTTCAGTCCGCCGAGGTCACCTATATTTTCTCCCATGGTGAGTTTGCCATTGACATGCAGGCTGTCGAGCACCGTATAGGCATCAAACTGTTCCTGTAATTTTTTAGCGCGTTCCTTGAATCGCGTCATGTCGTCGGGTGTCCACCAATTGCGCAAGGTACCATCCTTATCGTACTGGCTCCCCGAGTCATCAAAGCCGTGGGAAATTTCATGACCAATGACAGCGCCTATACCGCCATAGTTGAAGGCATCATCAGCTTCTGGATGAAAGAACGGAAACTGCAGGATACCAGCCGGAAATACAATTTCATTATTCACAGGATTGTAGTACGCATTTACGGTGGGTGGCGTCATCGCAAATCGCGTTTTGTCAACCGGTTTGCCTAACTGGCTTACCATGTCCTGATATGACCAACGGGCTGCGTTGCGCAGGTTCTGGAAGAATGAGTTTGGGGAAATATCAAGTCCCTCATAGGTTTTCCATTTGGATGGATAGCCAATTTTGGGTGTAAAGGCGTGGAGCTTATCCAGTGCCTTCTGCTTCGTGGCATCGCTCATCCACTCCAGGTTTTTAATCCGTATCTCATACGCCTTCACCAGGTTGGCAACCAATTCGTCCATCCGGGTTTTGGCTTCCTTATTAAAGTGTTTATCTACATACAATTGCCCTAACAGTTCGCCAATGTTATTATCAGTCAGGTTAGCCATTCGCTGCCAACGGGGGGTCTGCACTTTTTGTCCGCTCAACGATTGATTGTATGCAAAGTTGGCATCCACAAAAGGTTTGCTCAGGTATGGAGCTGAGGAGCGCAACACATTCCACTGGAGGTACACCTGCCAATCAGCGATGGGTGCATGCTGCAGTAAACTGTCGGCAACCGAGAAAAATCGCGGGGAGTTTACCAGGAGGCTATCCTGGCCTGGTGCTTTTAGTTTTACCAGCATAGATGACCAGTCCACAGCGGGGGTTTTTTTGGAAAAGTCGCTCACAAGAAACTTGTTATACGTTTTATACGGGTCGCGCATCTCGACACGACTCATTTGCGCGGCGGCCAATTTCTTTTCAAGGCGGAATACCGTTTCAGCCCGTTGCTTTGCTGTAGTCTCAGTTTCACCCGCCAGGATAAACAAGGTATTGAGGTAGGTGAAGTAGGCGGCCTGAATCTTTTTTGTTCGGGCATCTTCTTTCAGGTAATAGTCGCGGTCTGGCATGGAGGTACCTCCCTGACTAAGTTGAGCCACCATGGTGTTGGGGTGTTTGCGGTCCTGGCCCACAAAAAATCCAAATAGCGGTCCCGCAATACCCTGGGTTCGCAGGTATACAATTTCGTCGAGGACCTGGTTGGCATTTTGCACAGAGCCGGCTCGAATATAATCTTCCTTCACGGGGGAGAATCCTGCTTTGTCTACGGCCATACTATCCATCGCCGCAGCGTAAAAATCTCCGACGCGGCGCTTCACGGAGCCTGGCGCAGCCTGCTTGTCTGCCATAGCTTCTTTAAGGATTTCGCGCACGGCCTTTACGTTGAAGTCACGCAGGATTGTAAAACTTCCCCATGTTGACTCTTTCGCCGGCACCGGGTTGTTCTTCAACCACACACCCCCGGCATACTTCTGAAAGTCGTCACCCGGTTTCACAGTAACATCCATGTTCGAAGGATCGATGAGTTTGGGTTTGGATTTTTCAGATTGGGCCTGGGCGTTGGCTGAGACAAAAAACAGGGCGCACAAGGCGAAGGATAAGCGAATTGATTTCATATGAAAATTGATGGTCTGTTAAAAATACTTCTTATTCACCAAAGGTCAGACATTTTAGCATGTAGCGCTAACGGTATAGCAGGTGGAGCGTTTCCAAGAAGGGATGGGTTGTTAATGATCGGGATAAACAGCAACTCATCTTATCGTGCACGTCACACGGAAATTGGGCAGACATAACCTTGGAAGCCCAGGTCCTTGTAAAAAGACGATTGCTCTTTTGGGGTTGGTCACCGGTATCGCTTTTCATGCTAAATTTGAAATTCATGTCCATGACAACCCCGGGTCTTTCCATCTTAATTCCGGCCTACAATGCGGGGCCTTTTATCGGGTCTACCCTGCGGAGTTTATTGCTTCAAACCTATACGGACTTTGAGATCCTGGTGTGTGATGACGGCTCAACGGATAACACAGCCGATGTGGTCCGCACCTTTACGGACCCGCGTATTCGTTTTTTTCAGAACAAAGAGAATAGGGGCAAGAACTTCACGGGCAATTTTCTGCTTGATCAGGCTGCTGGCAAGTGGGCCAATGTGCATGATGCTGACGATATCAGTGTACCATCACGTCTGGAAAACCAGATGAACTTCTTAAACGCACATCCGCAGTGCGTACTATGTGGAACAAACTTTATAGCTTTCGTGGGTAATGGGAAAGTAATAGAAAAATCAAACCTGGAAACTGAAAGCAAAGCCATTCGTGAAAAGATCAAGACGGTGAGTCAGTTTCATGGGCCAACAGTTATTTTCAGAAAAGACATAGCATTGCAAGTGGGAGGTTTATACCGGTTTTTTGATCATCCATCCGACATTGATTTTACAATGCGGGTAGCGGAGCGCTTTGAAACTGCGAACTTGAAAGAGTACCTGTATTATTACCGGCATCAACCCGGCTCCCTGAGTAATGATGTGGGTGGTTATGACTTAAAGAGGCTGGCCGATGTCAAGATGCTTTACCACCTGGCCAGGGAACGAGCGGAGAACCAAGGGATCGATACCCTCATGCGCGGAGACGATGCGAAGATCAGGTCCCTTATGGAGGAGTTCACTGCTGAATACCGCGCAGACCCAAGTATAGCATTGCGACGAGGGGTCTTCAGGCTACTGGGTATGAAGATGTACAGCAATGCAATGAGACTGTCCATTAAGGCATTGCGTGCTTCTTTGAATGAATTAAACCTGAAGTGTGTTGTATATGCATTTCTGTATTCAATCAAAGGAAGTCTTGAACTCCTGTTGAGCAGGGAAAAAATTGATCTCCGTTTTCTGAAATAGCACGGTATCTCATCAGGCCGAAGCAACCAATCATTCAATAGGACACTATGGAAATCGAAAATGGGCTGGTAACAGTCATCATATCTGTATATAATGCTGAACGTTATTTGCGTGCTTCCCTGGATAGCATCCTGTCTCAAACCTATTCTCCGCTGGCAATATTTGTGTGCAATGACGCTTCCACCGACGAATCCGGTGCGATCCTGGATACCTATACCGATTCACGCATAAGGCGCTTTAATCACGAAGAGAATTTAGGCTGCTACCGGTCGGTCAGTCAGATGATGGCGTATACCCGGTGTGACTACATTGCATTTCACGACGCGGACGACATCTCTCATCCAGACCGGATTCGTCAGCAAGTAGAGTTTCTCCGTGCCCGGCCCGACTATGACCTCGTCGGAACTAATTATTCCATCATCAACACACGGGGTGACGTTGTTGCCACCATTTCTGGCATGATGGAAAACGCCGAGTTGATTCCTGACGCGCTCATGGCACAGAATGAATTTCAGAAATCCACCCTTCTTTTTCGACGCAGGGTGTATGAGCGCCTTGGTGGATTCCGGGATGCACTTCTTCTCCACAAAAACATGATTGGCGATTATGACTGGATATTGCAGGCCTCGGAGTCGTACCTGCTTTCCAACATCAATGCGCCGGAGCCCTTATACCAATACCGGTCAGTGCCTGGAAGTATGACCAAATCCTATCGAAGCCTAAGTCAGCACCTGGCGCCAAAAATGTCACGATTCTTTGCGACCGAACGGCGCATCAATTTTGGAACCGACAGTCTGATGAAACGAGACTACTATACCATCGAGCAACAACTTGAATTTTTCAAGATTCCCTATGAGGAAGATGGATCGCGATTCTATTTTGAACGCGCCAATTATTTATTACAGCACCGTTTACCCTGGCAAGCCCTTCCACACGCCTTCACGGCAACGGTGTTGCGACCCCTTCGCCGGCGTCACTGGCAGTGTTTGCAGGATGTCTTCAGGATGCTGGTATTACCTACCAGTAAAGCCGCGAAGTACTATTTCACCAACGCCATTTGGCCCAGGTGACTGGCCTTATGGGCAACCCGGCTAAGCATAACATTCAACCTGTTTCGTTGCGGGGCCTTTTTAAAGTCTTCTTCAGATACCTGCGTGTGACGACTCAGCCAATCCGATTCCGACCAGGAGCGAAAGGCGGCATCAAGGGCTATGGATGTTTCCTTCCAGCGTCGGAGCAATTCCGCCTTGGATAAATGCCCTGACTGGTTGGTGCCGCGTTCGTGGTGGTATATAGCTTTAAGTTCAGGATGAATTCGTTCACCAATACCGAGTAATGGCAACAGGGCATCATCCGTATCGGCGAGGTGGCCCATGAGCCAGGAAGACGAGTTGCCGCCAGGCACTACAGGGCGGTTGTAATTTTCTTCACTGATTGTTTCCAGTGCTTTGGCCATCAGTTTGTTGTAAGCATCCCATTGGAACAAGCAAATATCAAGTGCGGTCATTGATGGTTTGATTTAGGGTTGTGTTTCCGGTTCAACAACTTTGAGTTTCTTTTGGTTCAGGGGAAAATAAAAACGGGATTGAAGATTCAATCCCGCTTCGTGTATAATGGCTGATGACGCAGGTTACTGGTTGCTTGATAATTTGGCGATCACGACAGCGCGGGCCTCGCGGTGGTTGCAATAGCTGCAGCGATAGTGCTTGATCAGCAATCCATCTTTGTCTTTGGTGGGCTGTTCGCGAATTTCCTCGCTGTGAATTTTCATGGTGTAAAATCCACATTCACCGCATTTCTCGGCGTGCTGGTAGCCCATGTACTTTTCAATCTTCTTGTATCCGGTCTTTTCATCCAGCCACACATCATACTCTGCCGCATGGATAGCACTGGCCTGTTCATCAATAGCGGCCTGGTCGAGGTGCACAGATTCTTCTTCTTCAGCCAATTTACGCATCACATTGCCGGCGGGTGAAATACGCGGCGTATTGCGGATGCGCTTCAATCGGTTTTCAATCACCTTAGGATAGAGGATGCGAACAGCACTGTTGGCAATGAAATACGCGATGACGGCAAATGCAACGAGGAAGAACAAACCTACATACACATGCAGATCAGGTTCTACGGGGAGCATCGAGCCGATGATGGTGTGGAGAAAGAATGATGCTGAGATAATCAGCGCGATAACGGAATACCAGAAAAAGCGAATCTCATGCGTAGTTACGTAATCATAGCGTTCTTTCAGGTCTTTAGCCTGAAACACTTTCAGTTCATGATAGGCCAGGATACCGATGGCTACTACCAGGGCGATTACTCCGCCAATATTGAGGTATTGATCTACATCGGCAGGAACGATTGCTAAGGTTATCATAAGGAATAGGTTTTTGTGCTTTGGAACTTACGAAAAGTGGCAAGGATTTCCTTCTGAAAGGATGACAATAGTCAGGGAAAATTCATTTTTATGCCCAAATGGGCACTATTTACCCGCCATCGGGTATTTTCCGCAACAGTTGCGCAAATAAGAAAAGGCCATCAAACCAAAAAGCTGATCTCCACTTTCGTGAAGATCAGCTACAGTTAACCGGCACCTGTTTCCGGTTATCTTCTGTCGGTAAATGCTAATTCTTACAGTTTATGTACGTAAAAATTTCATCATTGCCGACTGTCGACCCAAACTGTTTCTTGGTGCGGGTGATGGGTGCCCGATTCGGGGTCTCTCCATCTGAATATCCGGCAAAAGGCGCTTCACAACCTGACGTTCTTCGTAAGCTATCTTGATATCTGGCCGAAAATCCTAAATTGCTTTACTACCAACCACCCTCTGATTGAAAGCTTTATATGTAATCTCTGCCTGCATCGCACTGGCGGGTTGCCAGGGCAAAACAAATCCAGATCGCATATCCGACAGCACGGCTGTTGACTCGATCTCCCGTATGTCACCGGCTGTCACCTCAGCATCTATAGACCAACCAATCTATAGCTTTCAATTAAACAGCTCCGATTTCTCAGCGCTCATATTATCCGGCACCGGTCTATCATCAGATTCAACGGAGGATGCCTCTATTGCCATGTACGCTGGCTCAGTCCAGGCTGCCACCGTGATTTCTAAATCAACACTCACTTACCCGCCACAAATGGATCTATGTGACCAGTCCCGCTGGTATCTGGTCCGGCTGGAAGATCAAAATACCGGATGGGTCACCGGTGACCGGCTGTTGCAGAAAGCCGGAGCACCAACCTGGCAAGATCATTTTGAATACCAAGGGCAGACTTTTACCATCGGTTTTCTTCGCCCAACCACTATGGGGGCAAGTGATACCCGAGGACTAACAGGTTGCACCGAGTATGCCGTGCTGTACTTGTTCGATGAAGCCGGGAAGACCATCCACTTTCTTAAGAATGATGCTGCACAACTGGAGGCCATTACCGGTACTTATAACGGTTGGTTTGGCTTGTTATCCGGCGAAGCCGGGGGCGGCAGCATAACCTCCCTGGAACCAGGCGCAACACAAAATGAAGTACTCCGGCTTCACCTACGTTATGGCTATCAGGAAGGCGGCGGTCAGGCCATCCTGCACATCGAATCCATGGACGGCCTTTTTTCAGTTGTTACACTCGAACCAGTAGAAGAGACTAATTAGATCACCGCCAGTTAGTCTTGAGCCAGTTTCTCACGGGCTCATCATAATACTTCAGGATTACATACGCCAGGCCAATAAAAAATAACGCCAAGGCTGACCCGACCCATATGATGGTTCCGGCGTCAGGTTTCTGATGGATCCACTCCATGTAGATATACATAAAAGGGTAGTGAATAATATAGATCGGATAGGAAATAATGCCCGCAAAATTGCATATGCTTGCCCATCTTCCGGAGATGGTTCCTCCTGCCCCCATCGCCACAATCAGCGGAAAGGCTATGATGATACACATTGCTTCATACCATCCATTGAATGAATAGGTAGGAAAAAAGAAAAGTAAGACCAGCAACAAAGAACAAATGAGGTAAGCGGCCGGGATACGAATCATAAACCCAGACCGATACAACAGCAATCCCGCAAAGAAAGGAAACATCATGCGTACGATGGCAATCCAAAAGGTGTTATACCCCCATCCAGTCGCGAGGTCTCCGCGCCATACGGCTACACCGGTAAGTATCGCTCCCCACAAGACAACAAAGCCAACCAGTACCGGCCGGTTCATCCGCCTGCCAATCAATCCATAAAACAAATTGGCGATATATTCCTGCAACAGGGACCACAGCGGACCGTTCAGGGAATGTGTTTCATCCCAGCCTCGGACGTCTTTATGCGGCAGCAGGGTGAATCCCCACAACACAATGGCGAAGAGCTTTAATGCTCCCACTGAAGAAGCGGTGGTTGAAAACGGGTCAAAATAAAAAGCCAGTCCACCAATAATCATGGAGGCAACTACCAAGGGATGCAATCGAATGAGCCGGATGCGAAGAAATTCCATCATCGACATTCGCGACCAACGGTCATCATAGGCGTATCCAATGACAAACCCGGAAAGCAGAAAGAAGAAGTCCACAGCGAGGTACCCGTGGTGCATGGGGTGTTTGGAGAAATCCGGGAAGTATCCTTCCATCAAATGAAAACCCACCACCAGCAGGGCAGCGGTTCCACGCAGTCCATCAAGAATGGGAAAGTGGGGTTTGGTCAGGCCGGTCGGGGTAGTTACTTGTGCCAAATGCTTTGATAGGATTTTGGTGTCATCCCCGTGTCCTTTTTGAAGGCCCGGATAAAATAGTGAAGATTCTGAAAACCGGAGAGGTAACACACTTCTGTGATATTATGTCTCATACTGCGAAGGTGTTCTTTGGCCAGTCGCAGGCGTTCCTGCAGGATGTAGTCTCCCGGCGCAATGCCAAACTCTTCCTTGAACTTGCGGAAGAAACTGGCGCGGCTCATGCACACCTTTTCGTGAAGCCTGTTCAGGTCGATTTTTTCACGGATGTTGGCTTTGATATACTGTATGAGGTGAGCAAAGCGGTGACTGGATCCCATCCGCACATAGTTCAGTTCGAGCAATTGCCTTGCCTGCGTTTGCATAAGGCGGATCATCAGTTCACGCAAGGCCAGGTGTGCCAGTAAATCTTTCTCCTTCCGGTGCTCCTGCACGCTGATCCTCATTAAACGATTGATGGTGTCGCCAAGCTCCTGGGTATTGTTCAGGTGAAACATGGCTTCCTCAATTTTCCACTGCTGGTGCGATTCCACCTTTGGGAACTTTTCATTCAAGAGATTAAGCGTTTCCTGAATATGCTCGGCAGAGATGGCCAGCGCTATACATTGGGTTGGATTACTCAGTTGAGCCTCCGGAAAATCGATTTGCATTGTTTCATTGGGTGGCACAATCACGGATTCGCCCGGTAGGTAGTCAAAGCCAGGTTCACCGAAGAGGTGCATGACTTTCTTCCCCCGCAACATACTGGTGAGTACCAGATCACCAAAGGTGAGGTTTACGCGTTCGGCCCGTTGGTGAGTCTCGAACACATTCAATTCACACTTCTCCATCGTGAAAGCAGTCCGGTTTTCCACGAGTGTGTAGAGCGACCGCTCGGCTGAAGGCAGGAAAGGCTGAAGTCCGGATTTCATGTAAAAGCCAATATAAGAAATCCAGAAAACGATTGAAATGAGACTTGAGGTCCATGATTTGATACCGGAGGACAATTCGATGACAGGCAAAGGATGGAGCTTTGGTACATCCACAAAAACCAAAAAAAACCATGGAAACAGCTGAAATGACCAAGACAAAGACGGTTCCTCGTCCTTCGTTCAAAGCCCGGTACGACCATTTTATCGGAGGTGCCTGGGTGGCTCCGTCCGGCGGGGAGTACTTTGACAACATTTCCCCTATCGACGGAAAGCCGTTTACACAGGCTGCCCGGGGCAACAAGCAAGACATCGACAAAGCCATTGATGCAGCCCATGCGGCCTTTGCTACCTGGTCCAAGACCTCCGCGGCAGAACGCGCCCGGGTGCTGCTGGACATTGCCGATGTGATGGAAAAAAATCTCGAACTCCTGGCCCGCGTGGAGACCGTTGACAACGGCAAAGCCATTCGCGAAACCAGAGCGGCTGACCTTCCCCTCGCCATTGATCACTTTCGCTATTTCGCCGGGGTGATTCGCTCAGATGAGAGCACCATGTCTGAACACGATGAATACACCATCAGCATTAACCTGCAAGAACCCCTCGGTGTTGTCGGTCAGATTATTCCCTGGAACTTTCCATTGTTAATGGCCGCGTGGAAAATTGCTCCTGCCCTTGCAGCCGGTTGTACAGTGGTGGTGAAACCAGCCGAACAAACACCGACCAGTATTATGGTATGGATGGAATTGATTCAGGATATCCTGCCCAAAGGCATTCTCAACGTGGTTACCGGTTTCGGCGTTGAGGCCGGCAAGCCATTGGCCACCTCTCCACGTGTAGCCAAAGTTGCCTTCACCGGTGAGACGACCACGGGACGATTGATCATGCAGTACGCCAGCGAGAACCTCATTCCGGTGACGATGGAACTCGGCGGAAAGTCACCGAACATCTTCATGCCCAGCATCGCGGATGCTGATGATGCATTCTTCGATAAGTGTGTGGAAGGAGCCGTGCTGTTTGCGCTCAATCAGGGCGAGGTTTGTACCTGTCCTTCCCGGCTCCTGGTTCATGAAAAAATCTATGACAAGTTCATGGAGCGCGTCGTAGCCCGCACCAAAGCCATCAAGGTAGGTCATCCCCTGGCCGAAGACACCATGATGGGTGCCCAAGCATCCAACGATCAGTTTGAAAAGATTCTGTCTTACATGGACATCGGCAAACAGGAAGGTGCACAAGTAATAACCGGCGGTGCCGCCGCACAACTCAATAGCGGCCTGGAGAAAGGCTACTACATTCAACCCACTATCCTGAAGGGCAACAACAAGATGAGGGTATTTCAGGAGGAGATCTTCGGACCAGTGGTATGCGTAACTACTTTCAAGACTACGGAAGAGGCCATCGCTATTGCCAACGACTCATTGTATGGTCTTGGTGCGGGTTTGTGGACCCGGGATGCACATGAAATCTACCAAATCCCGCGGGCCATTCAGGCTGGTCGGGTGTGGGTAAACTGTTACCACGCCTATCCCGCTCATGCGCCTTTCGGTGGTTATAAGAAGTCAGGTTTTGGTCGTGAGACGCATAAGATGATGCTCAATCATTATCGCAACACGAAGAACATGCTGATTTCTTACAACAAGAACAAACTCGGATTCTTTTAACCTATAACCAATGACCTTCCTGCTGCATGCGTGTGGCAGGAAGGTTTTTTTATTATGTCTTTATCCCGCGTATTGATCAGTCCGGAAGCTGCCGCCGTGATAAACGCCTTGCGTGCCCGTCACGGAGCACTGATGTTTCATCAAAGTGGTGGTTGTTGCGATGGATCGCAGCCCATGTGCTTTGAGGCCTGGGATTTCAAAACCGGTGACAGCGATGTTCTGTTAGGTACGGTGCACGACTGCCCGTTCTGGATGAGCCGGGATCAGTTCGAATACTGGAAACACACGCAACTTACGCTGGATGTTGTTAACGGCCGGGGTTCCAGTTTCTCTCTGGAAATTCCTATGGGTGTGCGATTCATCATACGATCGAGGCTGTTTACCGAAGCGGAAATAGATCAACTCATCGCTTAATTAGCCTCTGTGGATGAGGTGGTTGATGAAAAACACCACTGCTTTCAAACACGATATAAGATCGAAAATCCGGTATATTTGGCCTATGGCCTCCCTTCTACCCGGTTACGAGTACGACATATTTATATCTTACCGACACAATGACAACCTCGATGGTTGGGTCAGCGAATTTGTTCTCCAACTCGAAAAGGAACTTCGCAGCACCGTCAAAGATCAATTGAGTATTTATTTCGACAAGAATCCACACGATGGGCTGCTGGAAACGCACCATGTCGATAAAAGCCTGACCGGAAAGCTCAAATGTCTGGTGTTCATACCAATTATTTCACAAACGTATTGCGATCCTAAATCCTTTGCCTGGCAACATGAGTTTTGTGCCTTCAACCTGATTGCCCTACAAGATGCATATGGTCGGGATATCCGATTAGGCAATGGCAATGTGACCAGCCGGATTCTCCCCGTGCGGATACATGACATTGATTCGGAGGACAAGGCAGCAATTGAGCGTGAACTGAAGAGTGTGCTTCGCTCCATAGATTTCATTTACCGGGCACCGGGTGTCAACAGGCCGCTGCGGGACAAAGAAGAAAGTCCGCAGGATAATCTCAATAAGACCTATTACCGCGATCAGGTGAACAAAGTGGCGAATTCAGTCAAAGAGATTGTCGCTGCGCTTAAAAACCCCGTTGTCCAATCATCACAGCAGCAATCCGCGGAAAGCCCATCTGCCCCTTCGGCTGGCAAATCGAACAGCAAAATTTGGATAGCGGTTGGTATTCTGGCATTGATCCTTGGGTTTGCAGGCATGCGTTACTTCGGGTCGACAAGCAATCCGTCTGCGCCTTCCTCCGTGGAAAAGTCGGTGGCAGTGCTTCCGTTTGTGGACATGAGCGAATCAAAGGACCAGGAATGGTTCAGTGACGGCCTTACCGAGGAGATTTTGAACAGCCTGGCACATTTGAATGACCTCAAAGTAATATCGCGCACGTCCTCCTTTGCCTTTAAGGGCAAGAACCTGCAGATCCAGACGATTGCTGATTCCCTGCATGTCAATTATGTTGTGGAAGGATCAGTACGAAAATCATCAACAGGGTTGCGGATAACCGCCCAATTGATTCGCGCTAACGACGGCGTACACCTGTGGTCAAGTACTTTTGATCGGGTACCAACTGATATCCTCTCCCTGCAGCAGGAAATTGCCACCAAAGTCGCGGAGAACCTAAACGTTTCCCTCGACGCCAAATCGCTTGAACAGATGCAACGGGCCGGCACGAAAAATCCGGAGGCTTATTTATTGTTCCTGAAAGGAATGAGCCTCTTCAGTGATGCCCACGGACCTGATATGGTTGACCTGAAACTGATGTCAGAAGGCAATAAGTTGCTGACCCAATCCACCAAACAGGATCCGGCCTTTGCCAGCCCGGATCTTTATATCGCCGACTTTTACCTCCATTATATATCAGACCGGGTGCCTGACCCCAGGGCAGACACCCTGACCGACGAGCAATCCTACAACAAACTCATAAAAGTACTGAGTGACCTTGTGGACAAAGCAGGCAGCCCTGCTGAAAAGGACTACTATCGCCTGTATGTCACTATGTTCTCCAGGGATTGGTCCAATTTCAGGCCGCTCATTGAACGGGTGTTGAATAACCCTGAATCTTCCAAATACTTTGCGTACCAATCGTTCAATCTTGGTCAGATGCTGATTGCACTGGGTTATCAGGATGAGATGATCTCTATCAGCAAAACACTCCTGCAATCGGATCCTTCCAATGGATCATTGCAAATTGATTTGGCCACTGCACTCATCTCAAAAGGAAAATACGAAGAGTTCATTTCCGAAAAGGGCCAGACCCTCAGCCTTGAATTTCGGGAGCGGACTTTGATTTTTCTTCATATCTACAGCCTGCTCAAGCTTGACAGGTTATCCGAGGCTGAAGAACTCCTTACCAAACTTGATCCAGACAATGTAAGGGCGTACTGGGATCTACGGGCCATGATCGCGTTCCGGCAAGGACATCTGGAAGAAGCATTGGGCCTGCTGAGTAAGCGTTCAACCCATCGGTCGAGTGGCTGGATGTTTGCCACCGATGCGCTGCTGGGACGTGAGGCGGCCAACAAGGAGGCTGCCCATAACGATCGTCGGATTGCGCTGGATTTTTCATTGTTCCTGGCACTTGCGTTGTCGCCGAATAAACTGCCTTACGATCTGAGTGTTGCACCAAACTTTGCACAGCGGTTGAAAGAGGCGGGGAGTAAGAAGTAAGTTGTGAGTGGTGAGTGGTAAATTGTAAGTAGTAAGTAGTCGGTGATAACCTGCCTACGGCAGGCGCTTCGTCAGGCAAGGCCGGTAAAAAGTAACTGACTTTACATTATTGTCACAAGTTCTTCAGGGCTGAAAGATAATTTCTTAGCATTGCGGACACGACATCAATCTTATTGATTGAATTCATGTTGCGCTGATAAAGGTCCTTCTCCTGAATGATGATCTCATTAATTACGTTTTCATAAGGTTGTTTCCGGATTTCTCCTCGGAAAGCCTTCAATGCTGAACCTGCAAGGCCATAGCGCGCTCCACTTTGCAATAACCCATAAGACATCATATAGGAATTTCGGAAGTTTGACATGGTAGCCTTCAATTCAGTGTAAATCATTCGGTCGTATTCAAAATCATCCATAAACAAATTATATACCTCCCGGCGCACGGAGTCCGGTAAATCCTGCCACATTCCGGTGGAAAACGATGTGTTGTACGAAGGTGTTGACGCAAGAAAAAAGAAAATATCACCGCCAGAAAGAATGCCATAAAACCAGGCTACTTGTTTATCAGACAGTTGATCAGACAAGCGGTTCCTTTTGATTGAATCAAGTCGATCAATCCACCTCAATGCACTGGGGCTGTCATTCTTTAATTCCTCTTTCTTGATGGCAATATCCGTAAGTAACGATTCCACATAGGCTATTTCTTGCTGCGTCTTTTGCCTTCCCTGGTTCCATTCATCGAACATGAACGAAATCGTGATACCGATAAATATGACCAGAATTTCTGTTGCGTATTTAACGATGTATTGCCACGTGGATTTGGTGGCTGATTGTTCATTCTTCATAACAAACTTCATTTTTCAGTTCAATGAAAATAGCCCGAACAGAAAAAAACTTCAAGCATATCCCATCAATCCTTATTCCGGAAGGGTGCCATCATGGTCTGAAAGCAACGCACGGTCCTGCTCCGAAAGCTGCAGATCAACGCTGATCGTATCTACGGTGGGACGCCAATACACAAACAAGACTACCATCATCCCTGTGAAAATCAGAAATGTCAGGTCACCGGTCAGCAACGCAAAAACAGCTCCCAACAAACCGGGTACTTCAATCAGCGCGGAACGAATAAGCATAGCTGTCTGAAAACGCACCAACTTCTGCCTTAGGTTCCATTCCGGATTCACGCCTGACAACTGCTGTTTAAAAACAATATGCGCTATGACCGTTGCACCGGGCACCAATCCGTACATAATATATTTAAACGGGGTGGGGTCATTGTCTCCTGATGGCTGCGCCCCATTCATGTTGAGAAAAACCACAACACCACTGAATAAAACCGGCACCATCATCTGTGCGAAATAGATAATGGTGAGGCTGGTCAGGAATTTTCCACTATTCATATCATGTCGGCTTATTGTCCGCTATTGATGTTTGCTAATGTCTTCCGCATGAGCACTGTGGCAAACCATTGCCTTCTTCATGCCAGGAAAATCCGGTGCCACCCTTATTGGTTTCCCAGTAAAAGGGTTCGCGCTTCTTTTGTGTATTGCCAATTTGATCCATCTGCTCAGCATCAAACAAACGACCATTTACCATGGTATAGCGCACACTCTCGGTGTTGTAAATTTGTTCCAGCGGATTCTTATCCATCACAATCAGATCCGCCAGCTTACCCACTTGCAGCGATCCAATCCAGTCGTCGAGGCCCAGGCTCTGGGCGGGGTTGATGGTGGCAGTCTTCAAGGCCTCGTGATTGGTCATGCCGCCCTGGGCCATCATCCAGATTTCCCAGTGGTAGCCAAGTCCGTTCAACTGACCGTGGGCACCGCTGTTTACCTTCACCCCGGCATCACTTAATTTTTTCAGCTGCTTGGACACGAGGATATGTCCATTCTCGTATTCCTCTTCGGGAATCATCGTGCGGCGGCGGCTGCGGGGATCAACCACCGAACGTGGGGTGAAGCGCAACAACCGCTCCTTTTCCCATACTTGTGTATGCTGGTACCAATAGTTTTCGCCACTAGATGAACCATAATTTACAATCAATGTCGGGGTATAGGCCGTACCAGCCTGCTTCCATAACTGGATCACATCATTGTGCAACACAGCAACCGGCAGGTTATGTTCGATGGTGGTATGCCCGTCCAGCACCATGCTGAGGTTATGATAGAAGAACGAGCCTCCTTCAGGCACCACCATCATATTGAGATCGCGAGCTGCTTGAATCACCATTTGTCGCTGTTCGCGGCGCGGTTGGTTATAGCTTTTTACACTGAAAGCGCCATAGGCTTTGGTTCTCGACAGCGCACTCTTTGCATCGGCTAAGGAATTGATGACTGATTTGAAATTTCCGTCGGCACCATAGATAATGGTACCTGTTGAAAAAACACGGGGTCCAATCATGGTACCGGCCTTCACCATTTCGCTTTGGGAGAAAACCATTTCGCTATTCGCTGAAGGGTCATGCATGCTGGTGACCCCATAGGCGAGGTTCACATAGTATGGCCAGTGCTTCTTGGGTGTAATGCCCGAACGAAAATGACCTGCGTGGGCGTGCGCATCGATAAAACCAGGCATGATGGTCTTGCCCTGGCAGTCAATCACCTTGGCGCCGGCTGGGATCGATACGTCACCAGATTTGCCCACAGCTTTTATCACATTGCCTTCTACCACAATTGACCCATCTTCAATCACTTCGTTTCCAATCATGGTAATGATCCGAGCATGGGTCAATGCGATGGTTCCTTCTGGCTTATCCGCTGTCAATTCAAGACCAACTGCGATTCCTTTTTCAGGCATGCGGAACGCAGAATCGGGTTTGTTGGCAACGAAACTGAAACGATCTTCGAGGTTGATAGTAAAGTATTGATCGCCGAGGGTGTAATGCAACTGGTCGCTGTTCTTGCTCCAGTGCAAGTTGATACCCGCATCTTTGGCGACCTGCTTTACCGGAAATTCGGAAGTGCCACTACTGATGTCAATCGGTTTGCCCGTTTGCGGGAAGGCGCCGACATAGACTTTGTACAAATCAATGAAAGCTACCCATTTGCCATTCGGCGACACCAGGAAGGAGGTGCCGTACGTCGACTTGAAGATGGTCCGGTCATCTGATCCATCAGTCTTGTAACTACCAAAAGAACTGTTAATGCCGTTGTCGATATTATAATATATGCGGTCGCCCTTGGCATTGAAATAGGGTTCACTCCCTCGCTCACTCACGAGTTTCGCTTTGCCGCCGGCAGCATCCATGAGGTACACTCCTGGGTTGACGTTGAACGAACTGCCCATCACGTAGTCGCCGCCATCCTTGTAGTACACGATCGATTTGCCATCGGGGGAAAAAGACGGGTTGGTATAAATACCTTTATCACCGGTGAGTTTAACCGGCTTAACCGCACCGGACCAATCCATTTTGATGATACTTCCCATCGATTGGTCGTTCCAGGTGGTATATACCAGTGATTTTCCATCCGGAGAAAACGATGGATAAAATTCAAAATCGGTACCGGCAGTAAGTCGCTGGGGGGTGCCATTGGGCATTTCCTTTTTCCACAGATAGCCGGCACCATGGAACACGAACCACTTCCCATCCGGAGAGGTGGTACCCTGACGGATCACATTAACGTTGAACTTTGGTGCATTGAGGTTTTGCTTGAAACGCACCGCATCATATATTTTTTGTTTGACGTTGCAGGCAAAGGGTACGTCAGTCGACTTATTGATCCCTTCAACTTCCACCTTATTTATTTTACCATTCGCCCAGATGAAAATGGATTTGTTGTCCGGGCTCCATGCAAAGCCGGTATACACGCCAAAGATGGTCCAGGCTTCCATCTGATCCTTGCTGAGATTATCGAAGACTGGCCACTCTTCACCGCTATCAAGATTCCTCAGGTAAAGAACAGATTTTGTACGAACGCGTTTGACGAATGCCAATGTTTTACCATCGCGCGAAATCTGTGGGCGGATGGCACTGCCTGCACCCCCGGCTACAACCTCGCTGCTACCCTTCTCTCGATCAAAACGCTTGATAACAAAGATATTCCCGTTGGGATCTTTATTGTATTGAAAATATCCTCCTGGAAATACCTCCTCACTATAATATATATAGCGTCCATCGGGGCTCACCGAAGGTTCGTTCAAATCCTGCTGATCATTCTTCTTGGGCGTAAGCTGAAGTCCGCCTCCACCGCTGATATGGTACATCCACAATTCACCGGCACCCAGTGAGCGCATTCCCGTGAAGTGTTTCCGGGCGATCAGGTATTCCCCGTCAGGAGTCCAAACGGCATTGTTTAAGAGACGGAAGTTTTCTTTGGTGATTTGCTTCGCATGGCTGCCATCCCGGTCCATGACCCAGATGTTATCGCCGCCACCGGCATCGCTGGTGAAACTGATCCTTTTTCCATCGGGACTAAAACGCGGTTGGACTTCGAAGGCATGTCCAGCACGCAGCACCTTGGCTTCACCCCCGCTAACAGGTACAATATATATATCTCCGAGCAGGTCAAAAACAATTTCCTTCCCATCCGGAGAAACATCGAGGTTCATCCAGGTACCCTCGTTCGTGATGAATGACACATCTTTTGAAGGTCCACCAGGGTTGCTCACATCCCATTTGGCCGGGTCTTTTTGCCCGAAAGCGATGGTGATTGAAACTAAAAGAATAATTGAAATGGTCTTGCAAGTGCGCATGGGGTATCAGAATTAAGAAAGATCAAGGTAGCGAACCGGGGTGAATACTTCAACGCGCGTTAGGTTGACCGGTGGTCCGGAAATACTTTCCTTTGCAGACTTCATGAAGTCCCTACCATTACCCCTGGTTATTGTTGTTTGCATGACCTCCGGCCCGCTGTTGGCGCAGCAGCCGGACAGCCTGAAGTCGCCCACAATCTTCAGGGGTGCGATCACCGCTACCAACAATGGCATTTCACTGCTGCCGACTTTTTCGCTGGGGAAACCTGCGGTGATTTTTGACCTGGCGATGGGCCGACGGCTCACCTTCGAACCTCAGATGCGGTTTGCGATGGAAGGCAAGCCCTGGTCTTTTATTTTCTGGTGGCGGTATAAAGTGATCACTCAACCAAAATTCAAATTGAATGTCGGGGCGCATCCGTCGCTGGTGTTTCAAACCAATACGGTAATCCTGAACGGCGTCACGCGTGATGTCATGACCTCGCAGCGATACCTGGCCGCTGAAATCGTTCCGAATTACTACCTCACCAAAAACACAAGTATCGGCATTTACTATTTGCAGTCACACGGCTTTGAACCGGACGCTACCCAGAATACCTATTTCATTACCGTCAACGCCAACTTTGGGTATATCCCGATGGCGCGTGGTTATTTTCTCCGGTTCAATCCTCAGCTATTTTATCTCAAGATGGATAACCATGACGGTTACTTCTACACCGCCACCATCACGGCTGCACGAAAAGATTTTCCGCTCTCTGTTTCTTCCATCCTCAACAAACGAATTAACAGCGACATCGCTGCGAGCAAGGATTTCATTTGGAATCTGAGCCTGGTCTACTCATTCAGCAAGACCTACACGTCCCGATAAGTCACTACTCGGTACCCCTGCCTGATGCGCATACTCCATTCATAAGGGGGTGTTATAGTTCCTATAATATATATAAATAAAAAAGTATGAGGCATCGGGTCCAACTTTGCGTCCGTCAAACCAAACTCAAGTCTCATGACGAAAAAACACTTCGGGCTATTATTTACCGGATTGCTCTTGCTGGGCGCCGGACTGATCTCTCCTTCCAACGGCGTTGACGATGCTGTGCAGCGTGAGCCGATGGAAATGCTTGCTGAAACCATCCTCATCATCCTCAGCGCTGTGCTGATCTACTATACCACTGGCAAGGCAGTAAAACTCCGGCGATCGCGATGAAAACAAAATTCACTACACTCTTCCTCCTCCTGCTGAGTTTTCATTGCGTTGCTCAGCAACCAACTCAGCCAGACCAGGCACTAAGCCGATTAAAAGAAGGCAATCTGCGATTTGTTCAGGGTAAGCCAACAAAGCCCAGGCAGGATCTCAATCGAATCCAGGAGATCGCCACCAAACAGAATCCATTCGCTACCATTGTAGGCTGCTCCGACTCACGGGTACCAGCCGAGATTATTTTTGATCAGGGCCTTGGCGACTTGTTCATTGTGCGCACAGCGGGTCAGGTTTCAACGTACGCTTCCTGGGGTAGCATTGAGTTCGCCGAAGAGATCTTAGGCACCAAGCTGATCGTTGTGATGGGTCACACCCAATGCGGTGCAGTAGGTGCTGCCGTGAATCTCCCTGAAGTTCCGGGACACATTATCACACTGATCAATGCCATCAAACCAGCCGTGGATCGCGCCAAAGAAAAAAATCCTCCCAACCTCCTGTTGGCTGCCACCAAAGAAAATGTCCTGATGCAAGTCAATCAATTAAAGAGCCTTGAACCCGTACTGGCCAGGCGGGTGAAGGAAGGTTCTCTCCGCATCATCGGTGCGGTGTATAACCTGCAAACCGGAGAAGTTGAATTCTTTGAATAACCCAAACCACCACCAACACTCCTATGTTAAGCAGTATATTATCCCCCATGGTTCTCGCCTTCCTGTTGGGTATCATCGCCTCACGGGTAAAGAGTGATCTGAAGTTTCCGGATTCTCTATATCAATCACTCACCATCTACCTCCTCGTTGCCATTGGCATGAAAGGAGGATACAAACTATCCCTCGCTTCCTTCGTTGACGTATATCAACCAGCCCTGGTGGCCATTGCGCTTTGTTGCGCCATCCCCGCGTGGACCTACTGGATCATGCGCAAAGCTGCAAAAATGGATATCTCCAATGCTGCTGCGCTGGCAGCCCACTACGGTTCCGTTTCGGCGGTGACATTCAGTGCTGCACTTGCCTTTCATGAAAACCTTGGAATTTCCTTTGAGGGCTTCATGCCAAGTATGCTGGCCATGATGGAAATTCCTGCCATCCTCATCGCCATCCTGCTGGCTCGCATCAACACGCCGGCTCGCGATGGCGAACAGGTACCCCTGTCAACCATTGCACGGGAATTGTTTGCCGGCAAGAGCAGTCTCTTGCTGATTGGATTTCTCATCATTGGTCTGGTCATCGGCAAAACCGGATGGGAACAGGTGGCTCCTTTGTTTGATGTTCCCTTCAAAGGTGTCCTGACGTTGTTTCTGCTGGAGGCCGGACTGGTCGCTGGCAGAAAACTTTCTGACCTGAAACAAGGTGGTTTGTTTCTTGTGGCCTTTGGAATTGTGTTTCCGATCTTGCATGCGGTACTCGGAATATTTCTCGGCCATCTGGCTGGCCTCAGTCTCGGCGGTGCCACGATACTTGGTGTACTGGCCGCAAGTGCATCGTACATCGCAGCTCCGGCCGCATGTCGTGTGGCGTTGCCCGATGCAAATCCATCTTATTACATCACGGCTGCACTTGCCATCACCTTCCCCTTTAATATCATGATCGGTTTGCCGCTGTATCATCACATCGCTACCCTGATCGTTCATGCTTAAAAGTTACTGACCATGGACCAACTATTATTGCTCACCATCATTGCTGAAGAAGCCCTCGCTGCACCGCTCGAAAAAGAGCTCATCGAACTTGGGGCCAAAGGTTATACGGCCTCCGTTGCATCCGGAAAAGGACTTTTCCGGGTACGCGATAACCCCTGGGAAGGTGAAAACATCAAGATCGAAACCATCGTCTCTGAAGAAAATTGTGACCTCATCCTGCGTCACCTGCAACAAAAATACTTCGAGCGATATGCCATCATCGCCTTTTCACATCCCGTACGCGTGGTGAGGACCGCCCATTTTACCTGACAACCGGCACCGCCGCGAACGATTCGCGTTTTCATCGGCAGGGGATTGGGTTATCTTTATAATTGGCAGCAGGGAATAAAATTTCACCCGAGGCTGTCTAAACCAGGATACAAGATCAACCCAATCCCCTTTCACACATGAAACAACTCAGCACCATCCTTCTGGCGCTATGCCTTGCCGGCGGCGCCTTCGCGCAAAACACCTGGTCCATCGACAAGGGCCACTCCAAAATCGGTTTTACGGTAGGTCATCACATGATTTCTGAAGTCGATGGTTACTTCAGGACCTTCACAGCCCGGATGACTGCATCAAAAGATGATTTTTCAGATGCGGTGTTTGAGCTATCGGCTGAGACTGCCAGTATCAACTCTGAAAATGAAATGCGCGACAAAGACCTGAAGAACGCCGGCTTCTTTGATGTGGCCAACTTTCCTACCCTCACCTTCAAAAGCACTTCACTGAAAAAAATCAATGGCAATAAATATAGCCTTACGGGGAATCTCACCATCAAGGGCGTGACCAAAGCCATAACGATGGATGTTACCCTGATGGGCCCGGAGCCGCATCCCCGCACCAAGAAACCTGCCATCGGCATCAAGGCTACCTGCAAGATCAACCGCAAAGATTTCAATGTAGGAGCGGATCTGCCAGAAGCCATGGTGACAAACGAAGTGGAACTTCGCGCAACCGGAGAATTTAATAAGGACTAATCAACAGCCATGAAGACCTTACGTCACCTGCTCATCGTTGTACTTTTTTTCACCAGCACGCTGGCAAACGGCCAAACCCGGCTTTTAGCACTGTCCAAGGGTGATCACACCCTGGCGATTGTTGATCCCGTTTCGCTAAAGGTGCTGGCCCGAATTCCGGTAGGTCCGGATCCCCATGAAGTGGTGGCATCAACCGATGGAAAATATGCCTACGTCACCAACACCGGCGGAGGCCGCGCATATGAAATCAATGTAATTGATCTGGTGGCGCAAAAAGCCTTGCCCAATATTGATACACGCCCCTTGATTGGTCCGCATGGCATTGTATTCGTAGGCGGCAAGGCCTGGTTCTCTGCTGAAGGTGCTCGCGCAGTCGGCCGGTTTGATCCGACAACGGGTAAGCTGGATTGGAGTATGGGTACGGGTCAGGACCGCACGCACATGATCTATGTAACCCGCAACCAACGGAATGTCTACACTACGAATGTTAACGCAGGCACGGTGAGCTTATTGACCGATACACTGATCACACCTGGTGCGAATCCGATGGGTGGCCCAGCACAACAACCACGGAGGGATTGGGTACAAACAGTCATCCCTGTAGCAAAAGGTGCAGAAGGCTTTGATGTGTCACCCGACGGGAAGTTCTTGTGGACCGCCTGTGCGGGTGATGGATCCATCTACATTATTGACCTGAAGTCACAACAAGCTCAGGTTGTTATCAATGTAAGGGTGATTGGCGCCAATCGATTAAAGTTTACCCCTGACGGAAAGCGGGTGCTCGTCAGTAGTTTGCGAACGGGTGAACTGACGGTGATCGACGCAATATCACGCAATGAGATCAAACGCATTCCCATAGGGCGCGGTGGTGCCGGCCTTGAAGTTGATGAAGCAGGCAACCGTGCTTTTGTTGGCTGTACGCCGGATAATTATGTTGCCGTGATTGACCTGAAGACACTGGAGGTCACTGCGCGGATTGACGTCGGGGGTGGTCCGGATGGGTTGGCGTGGGCGGTGGGTGGTAAGTAGTAAGTGGTAAGTAGTAAGTGGTGAGCAGTAAGAGGAAGTTGGATATTGGAAGTTGGAAGCTGGGCACGTTGCTCAGGGAAGTACCGATCCATACCTTTGTTACTGACTTACACTATCTCATGAGTCGATACTTCACCATCTTATTGATCGCCGGATTTATTCTGATCCATCATACTTCTGGTGCACAGACCAAAGCCGCGGCAGCCAATAATCCGGTATTCGAAGGCTGGTATGCAGACCCCGAGGTAGCAGTATTCGATAAGACATTTTGGATCTACCCTACTTTTTCAGCGCGCTATGAAGAGCAGGTTTTCTTTGATGCATTCAGTTCACCCGACCTGAAGCATTGGACGAAGCACAGCCGAATTCTCGACACGGCCTCCATCCGATGGGCAAGGCGCGCCATGTGGGCACCTGCCGTCGTGGCCAAAAACAACAAGTATTTTCTATTCTTCGCCGCTAACGACATTCAGAGCGATGCGGAGTATGGCGGGATCGGCGTAGCAATTGCCGACAAACCCGAAGGCCCTTTCCGTGATCATTTAGGAAAGCCCCTCATTGATAAGTTTCACAACGGCGCCCAGCCCATCGATCAATTTGTATTCAAAGACAAAGACGGCAGTTATTATATATACTATGGTGGCTGGAAACACTGCAACGTGGCCAGGCTCAATGACCGCTTTGACGGATTTATTCCCTTCTCCGATGGATCGGTCTTCAAAGAAGTAACACCTGAAGGCTATGTGGAGGGACCGTTCATGTTTATGCGAAACGGTAAATACTATTTTATGTGGTCCGAGGGCGGCTGGGGCGGTCCAAATTATTCTGTGGCGTATGCCATAGCTGATTCACCGCTCGGTCCATTTAAACGCGTGGACAAAATACTCCAGCAGGATCCGGCTGTCGCCACCAGCGCGGGGCATCATTCGGTAGTGCAGATACCCGGCAAAGACGAATGGCGCATCGTTTATCACCGCAGGCCTCTGGGCGATACGCACCGTGATCACCGGGTGACATGCATTGATGTGATGGAGTTTGATGCAGCGGGATTCATCAAGCCGGTGAAAATCATGAAGTAAGAATACAGGTTCCCGCAGAAGCCGCAGAGGAGACGCAAACGGCGCGGAAAATGCAAAGCTGTTATCTCTTCGCGCCTTCGTGTCTTAGCGGTGAAAAACCTTACTCCGACTTCAAACTATTAACCGGATTCATTCGCGCGGCGCGGAAGGCCTGAAAGCTGATGGTGACTACCGCGATCAGCAACGCCAGTACACCTGCGAGTGCAAAGATCCACCACGCCAACTCGGTGCGATAAGTGAAATTCTGCAACCATTGGTCCATGGCATACCACGCCAGCGGCGCAGCCAACAGGATGGACACCAACACCAACTTGAGAAAGTTCGCAGTCAGCAATCCAAACACGCTTTCCATCGAAGCGCCCAGCACCAGCCGGATGCTGATCTCTTTGCTCCGCTGTTCAACCATAAAGGCCGACAAGGCAAACAACCCGAGGCAAGCAACAACAATGGCCAGCAGGGCCGCACTCACAAAAATCCTTCCCATGCGCTGCACGTCATCATACATGCGTGCAAACTGCTCGTCCAGAAACGAATAACGAATGGGTTGGTGCGGTGCAAATTTTTTCCATATCTCTTCAATGCCAGCGAGCGCACCGGAAACATCTTCGGGACGAATTTTCACAGAAACGATATTGGGGCTACTTCCCAAACGCATGGCCAATGGACCGATCTCATTTCGCAAAGATTCAAAGTGAAAGTCCTCCACCACACCTATAATATGGTACACCTGCCAGTTCTGGATCCGCTCGCCCACCGGCTTATCGAGTCCGAGTCGTTTCGCCATCGACTGGTTGATGATCAGTGCCGCGCTGTCGCTGGCCACCTCGGGTGAGAAATTGCGACCATCGATCAGTTTGATGCCGAGCGTCCGCAGGTAGTCGGGGTCGATGATCCACATTTGACCACTTACCGCCTTATCGACATTGCTCCTGCCTTCACGGAAGAATCCATTTCCGTTTCGCTTGGTGCCCCGGATCGGCAGATAATCACTTACCGCCACGCTCGCTACCTGCGAGAGGGAGAGCAATTCATTCCGGAATGCCGGGATTTGTTGTTCAAGTGTATTCGTCCCCTGAATCAATACTACCTGCTCTTTATCAAATCCAACTTTCTTGTTTAATATATAATTCACCTGCTGGTAGATTACCAGCGTGGCAATGATGAGACCAATAGAGGTCGTGAATTGAAATACCACCAATGCGCTTCGGGTGGATGCATTCTTGCTACCCCGGCTCACCTTGCCTTTTAATACATCAGCCGGTTTGAATGCAGACAGATAGAATGCCGGGTAAACGCCAGCCAGTATGCCGATGACCAAAATGGCCCCGAATGCCAATGGATACATTCTCCAGTCCTGCCACGGAAATGCCAATGATTTGCCCGATAGCTCATTAAAGTAAGGGAGCAGAATTCCTGCCAACGTCAAACCAAGGATAAATGAGCATACACTATATAATACAGACTCCGCCAGAAACTGATTCATGATCTGACCACGCATCGAGCCCACGGTCTTCCGAAGCCCCACTTCCTTGGCCCGGTTGGCGGACCTCGCCGTGGACAGGTTGATGAAATTGATTCCAGCTATCACCAGAATGAAGATGGCCACAGCACCAAACAACCATACAAAGCGGATGTCGCCGTGGGACAGACTATCCGATATTCCTTCAGAGTAGAGATGGATATCTTCTAAAGGTTGCAACTCAAGCCACACACTCTTGGCCAGTTCCTGCGCATCATCAATGCCCTCATTGATCCAGTGAGGGAGCAGGTATTTATCAATCACCTTCCTGAGCTTGCCTTCGAATTCATGAGGATCGGTGCCTTCGCGAAGCAATACATACGTGGGATAATTGGTTGCTCCCCAGCTGCTGGATTCTCCAGGCCAGAATTCCTTTTGCGAAAGTGTGATATAGAAATGGTATTTCAGGTGGCTGCCTGTCGGAAAGTCTTTAATCACACCCCCGATGGTGTATGGGTTTTTGTCATCGTTATTAACCACCATCTGCTTACCAACGGGGTTCTCTCCCGGAAAATATTTTTCGGCTTTGGTTTGGGAGATCACCATCGAACGCGGCTGTTCAAGGCAATGGGCCAGACTGCCATACACCATCGGCACATCCAGCATTTCAAGAAGAGCCTGGTCCATGTATACAAACCCTTCTTCGTAGGTATTGTCTGCCTGGTCGGCACGCTTGATCTGGTTGCTGCCGGCACCAAACAGCGGGCTGTTGTTATACCGCCCGATCTTTTCGATTTCAGGGTATTCTTCTTTCAGTGCTGTCGCAAACGGCGATTGGAAATACACATCTTTGCCTGCCTCACCCCGGTAGTCATACCGCACGTACACCCGGTAAATGCGTTTGGCCTTCGGGTAGTGCGTGTCGATGCTGAGGTCGTCGAGAATAAACAACCCAATGAGCATGCAGGCCGCAATGCCCAGACCAAAGCCTCCAATCTTGATGGCCGAATAAATGCCCTGCCGCGTCATGCTTCTCCAGCTGATGGTGAAATAGCTCTTGATCATATCATAGTGATTAGTGGGACCAGATGTTTGCAATGGTTTGATAATACTTGGGCGGAACAACATCAGCACATCGATGACGAACCGCATATCGGCTTTTCTCTTCCCGGCAGTCTTCAGCCGTTGGCCATAGACTTCAATCAGATCGCCTTCTATATGGTCCGCCAGCCGGGGGTGGCAATACCAGCGAAAGAACCGGAGCGCCAGGGATGGAGGCGATGGTCTCATATCGGCAGCACGCTTGCCTTGAGTACTACCTTGGGCACGGCTGCCCACAACTCTTCACGGGTACTTTTAGCATAAGCGATGGCCTTCTTCCCCAGGGCCGTAATTTCAAAATATCTCCTGGGCCTGCCGGCACGCTCCTCCGTTGCTTCACCGTCGGAAGACTTTATGTATCCTTTGTCTTCCATCCGTAGCAAGGCGGTGTGCAATGCTCCCATACTCACACTGCGGTCGAGGCGTGACTCAATTTCATTTTTGATCGAGACACCGTACGCTTCCTTATGGAGGATGGCGATGGTGAGCAACGCGATTTCTTCGAATTCGCCCAGGTAGTATTTCTTCATCGGGAGTATTTTCTAATTGTAGGAATAATAACTGTGCCAGAGTGTCGGGCATTAAATTCAAGTCAAATTTTGGCGTTACACCGGGAGCTAGTGTTCACTTTCGGACTGAAGTGACCGGGCACGGAGAGGCGCAGATATCGCAGAAAAAGGCAGATCACGCAGATTGTTAAAATGAAAGAATGCGCTAACCATTAACCGTCATACCGGACAATCCCGATAGCCATCGGGATCGGCGCGATCCGGTATCCCAAGGAAGTGAAAAAGGCCAGAACTCTTACTCTACACTTCCCCGGTACCATACCGTTTTGATAAACCCGCGATAAAATGAAGCGGAATCTTGCATTTCAAATCCTGCGCACTTCATGATATCCTCCCACGCAGGCAAGCGGGTTGATTCGATATGGCATATTGAACGAAAGAACAAATACATCACCTTTTCAAGCATTGTGCCCCACCAGGTTGAGGTATGAACAAAATCCGTTGCAAGCCAATAACTACCTGGCACTATCACTTTTTTGATCATGTTCACAACATCAGTCAGTTTATCATCGTCAAACAAGTCGAGGTAAAATGGGGTGACAATCAAATCAAACCTGCCATTTACAGGAATATTTTCCTCAGTGCCGTGGATAAAATCAATATTGGTTGTGGCATAACGCCTGGCGCGGTTCAACATGGCCGATGAGGCATCAACATAAACAATATGTGCAGTAGCGTTCACTTCTCTGATGTGCCTGAGCAGCCAACCGGTACCGCCTCCCAGGATCAGGATACTGGTGCAGTTGCTCGCAATAGGCAGAAAGTGGGTCTGTGCGTGTTGTATGCTTGGGCCGTAGACGAGTTTGGCCAACACATCATATATACCCGCAATTGAATCAAACCCATTCAGCCTCATATCGCACGCCTCTTTGTCCCAATTTCGGCAAAATCATGGGTAGCCACTACCCATATCCCCCATTTCGCACCGTTGCGCTCATTAAAATTGTACCCCGGTACGGTTATCTTTGCTGACTGAAATTGATTCATGGCAACCCTAAACAACCCCCATGCAAAAATTCAGGATCGCGCTGTGCTGTTGGCTTATAGTATTGTGTGTCCAGGGCCTGGCCCAAACCCAAACCAGTAGTTTCTCCACCAACGACGAGGGGTGGACCGTATTCGACCAGAATTCAGGCTCGACCGTGGCACCGACGTACACGGCCGCAGGCGGTAATCCGGGCGGATTTGTGCAGTTCTCGTCGGGAACACTTAATTATAATATCTATTTCTCAGCCCCGGCGAAATTCAAGGGCAACTTCAGCTTCTCCTACAACCAGACGTTGACCTTCGACATGAAGGTGAACGTGAACGGTACTGACAACTCGCAGCCGGACATCATCCTGCGCGATGCGGCGAACGCATTTCTGCTCGTGTACCAACTTCCCACGAAACCGGTGTCGGCCAGCTGGACAACCTATTCTATACCACTGAACGAATCAAACTGGCATCTCGGCAGTATTGCAGGCCCTGCGCCTACGCGCGATCAGTTTAAACAAGTGCTTGCCAACATCGGTACCTTTCTCATCAGAATGAAGTATCAGACGCCCTCCGTGGCCGCAATCATTGGTCAACTCGACAACGTTGTTCTCAACTCAGTAACACTGCAAAACCCGCCCAGGGTAACGTCCTTCTCTCCCGCAAGCGGCGTGCCGGGAACAACCGTGACGATAACAGGCAACAACTTCAACACCACGCCCGCACAAAACAAGGTATTCTTCGGATCAGTGGCCGCCTCGGTCACCAGTGCCACGGCCTCTCAACTCGTGGTCACGCTCCCGCCTGGCGCTACCTATGCTCCGGTGACGGTGGTGAACCTGGGCACAGGGTTACAGGGAAGCAGTACGCTGTCGTTCAATCCGCTCTTTAATAATAACAATGACAACGGTGGACGAATTATGCCGGCCACCTTTACACGGGGCTACCAAACGATCCTACAGACAGGAACAGAAACAACGAACAGCTTCGGCATCATGGACAAAGGTGATTTCGACGGCGATGGCAAGATCGACCTGATCACCACGGAAACCGGATCCGCTAAAATAGTTGTCTACCGAAACCTCGGCGCCAGCGGTCCTGTATCGACCGCATCCTTCGCTGCTGCACAAACATTGCCTGCCCTCACCAGTGTCCCGGGTGGATCACCATCACTGGCAGAGCTGATCGTCGCGGACATTGATTCGGATGGCAAACCAGATGTCGCAGCATCGGTATCCGGCGCGAGCAGTGGTTTCTATGCGATTTATCGCAACACCAGCACGGTGGGCACCATTAGTTTCGCCAACCCACTGTTCTTTGGTTATCCGTACTACTCGGCATTGCTCATGACAGGTGGTGACCTCGACGGCGATGGTCGGATAGACCTGATGGGCGTAACAGGCACTGCTCCGAGCAACATATATTATTGTCAAAACCTCAGCACACCGGGTAACATCGACTTCGGCTACGGACTCCTATTCTCGTTCGCGGGCATCGGTTCCTACAGTGACATCATCACCGCAGACCTCAACGGCGACGGCAAGCCGGAGATTATCGCTCCCCATTACAATGGCTTCCCCATACAGGTGTTTGAAAACAACTCCACGCCTGGCAACATCGTGATGAAGGCACCATTCGATTATTCACCGGGTACATCACTTTTTGATGCACGAATTACTGCCGGTGATCTTGATGGAGATGGAAAAATTGACCTGGCCTGGAGTGCCTATATATCCGGGTTTGTGTTTATCGGACAAAACATCTTCAATGGCACCACCTTCGATGCCACTTCGCTTTCGCCGGAAATTAAAATCACCAACACATTGTCGAGTCCGCAGTACCTGGCGTTGGGCGACGTGAATGCGGACGGCCGCACCGACATTGTCATGAGCGGGTACTCTGACATGGGTATCTGTGAAAACCGCAGTACGGTGGGGAGCCTCAATCCCAACTCGTTCCTTCCGACTGTACCCTTGCAGGGAAGTCAGACGGGTCAGGCGCTCGTAGGAAAAGGCACGGTGGTGGCAGATCTCGATGGCGACAACAAGCCAGAGTTGGCGATGGGCTACACCAACGGGTCGGCTCTTGCCACTGACCGGGGAATTTTCATTTTTCACAACGAGAGTTTTCCTGCACCGGTGATCAACAACACTTCACCTGCGACGGGCACGCTGTCAACTGCAGTGGCGGTGAATGGTACATTAATGAACAACGGAACTTCGTCTGCGCTGCCCACGTTGAGGCTGGGTGCTATCAAAGCGGTTGTGAGCGCCGGAGCATCAAATACTTTGGTGAGTACCTCAGTGCCATCGGGTACCATGTCGGGGAAGTTTACGCTGACGCGCAATGGCCTGACCGCAACAGCAGCTTATCCCTTCACCAGCACATTCAGCACCAATAAAGTCATCAATGCCACATCTTTTGGTCCGCCAGTGGCTTTCGCCCTGGGCAGCAGTACCCGTGACCAGGTGCAGGTGACCGACTTCGACGATGATGGCAAAGCGGACGTATGGGTGGTAGATGCAAGCGCTGTGGCCAAGATATTCCGCAACACGGCCACAGCAGGACAACCCATTACTGCTGCTTCACTGACGCTCAACGCCACCACCTATGGAAGTTCAACGGCCAGCCTGATCGTCGACATCGATGGTGACGGTCTCAACGATGTGATTGGCGGACAAGGCCTGCTGCAAAATGCCAGTACTAGCGGCAATATCAGTCTGCTATCCGGGCCCAATGGCACCCCAAGTTCAATCTCGGGATTCAACACGGCGGTTGCCGGCGACTTCAACTTCGATGGCAAGATGGATGTGGTTACCGCGAGCGGCTCTTCGACGTTCAGTGTGTGGGAGAATCAAAGCACGCGCGGAAACTTTGTCTATTATGCCAACTTCTCTTCTTACGTCTCTACTTCCCTGAACACCACGGCTGCGGGTACCGTCGTGGGCATGGTAGCCGAAGACTTCGACAAGGATGGCTATACGGACCTGATCACCCTCAACAGCTCAACGAACAATATTTCAGTATACCTCAACAACAAGAAGTACGGACCCATTGTATTCAACACGTTCCAGTTTCTGGGCAATTACTCCGTATCGGGTCTTCAACCATCCGGCATTACTTCACAGGACTTTGACGGCGATGGAGACATGGACATTGCCATCTCATATGCCGGGAGCACCAAGGTGTCGATCTATCCCAACCAGAGTGCCACAGGGGATATCAGCTTTGGAATACCCGTGGATGTCACCTGTGCCGGCAACGGCTATGGCATCGGGTCGCAGGATCTCGATGGTGATGGCCTCGCTGAAGTGGTGGTCATTCACCGTGTGGGTGCCGCGGGTTCATTCACGGTATTTCAGAACACCACTACCGGCGGTGTGCTGAGCTTTGTGAACGCTGTTAACGTAGCCCTCACCGCGCCCAACCGCAATCCCCAGGCGGTAGCGTTTGCCGATATCAACCAGGATCTTCGTCCGGATATTCTGATTGTGGCGGATCCAACCGCAAGCAATGCGTTGCTCGTGTACGAAAACAAGATTGCGCTGTCGTCGCTCAACGTCACCACACAACCCGCTCCACAAACAGTATGTCCAGGTGTCAATGCCACTTTCACCACAGCAGCCACGGCACCTGGTTCAATTACCTATCAATGGCAATTCAAACCGGCATTGGGTACTTTCACTAACATCACCAACGGAAGTGACTATTCCGGCGCAACCACCGCAACACTGACGGTGGCCACCACCAACGCTGCTGTTGCGGGACAATACCAATGTGTGATCACATCCGGTGCTACCAACATTACAACCAATCCTGCTACCCTCACCCTGGCTACGGCCCCCGCGGCACCAACAGGAACAGGAGCCAGTGGCTGCTCGGGAACTGCGGTGGTGATCAACGCCAGCGGCGCCAGCAATGGCCAGTACCGTTGGTACACCGTGCCAACCGGAGGCACAGCAATTGTCGGTGAAGTGAATGCCACCTATACAACGCCTGCTCTTACTTCAACAACCACGTATTACGCCGCGATCAACAACGGTACATGCGAAGGAACGCGCACGGCAATCACGGCCACCATCAACGCCATTCCGGCAGCGCCCACTTCGCCGGTCAACGCAACGGTGTGCGGATCGGGAAGCGCTACCTTGTCAGTTTCTGGAGGAACAAACGGACAATATGTATGGTACACGGTGCCGACCGGAGGCACGGCCATCACGGGTGCCATAAACAGTTCTTATGTAACGCCCACCTTGTCGGCGACCACTACTTACTACGCAGCGATTTCCATCAGTGGATGTGAGGGTGCTCGAACTGCCGTGACCGCCGCGGTAAGTACCTGTACGTCATCACCCGTTATTACGCCCGCACCCATCGGATTGCAGGCAGGAGGCTCAGCAAACCTCAACCTGGTGCCGCTGATCACGACGCCAGGAAGCACACTTAATCTCACCAGCCTGCAGGTAGTAGCCCAACCTGCCAGTGGCGCCAAAGCCACCATCAGCAATACAGGCGTGTTGTCTGTTGACTACAGTGGCATTTCGTTTGTCGGATCGGAAACTGTTTCAATAAAGGCCTGCGACCAGAACAACGTTTGCACCACGGGTGTATTTACCATCGACGTGTCAGGAGAAATGATCATCTACAATGCGCTTTCGCCGAGTGGAGCGAATCCTTCCTTCATCATCACCAATATTTCACTCCTGCCCGATACCAAAAACAACACCGTCTATATTTTCGACCGATGGCAAAATGAAGTCTGGCGGGGCACCAACTACGATAACACCACGGTCGTGTTTAAAGGTGTGAGCACATCAGGAACTGATCTTCCCACCGGCACCTATTTCTACCGGATTGATTTTGCCAGTGGAAAATCTTCACAAACCGGATTCATCTCCTTAAAGCGCTAAGACCATGAAATACATAGCCATTCTGTTGTTTGGTCTGTGCGCTGTCAAAGCAACTGCGCAGCAAGACCCATTGTACTCCCAATACTTTAATAACCCGATGCTCATCAACCCCGCATTTGCGGGAAGCACGGAGCGGCTCTATGCCGGAATCGCCTACCGCAGTCAGTGGGCGGGCATCGACGGGGGGCCAACAACTTTCAACTTCAATGCACATATGCCACTCACCAACCAGAACCTCGCCGTTGGTGCCATTGCAATGCAGGACAAAATTGGAGATCAGAAAAACACCACCTTCAGCGGATCCGTGGCCTACCGGATCAAACTTAAGTCGAGTACATTCTCTTTCGGAATGAATGCAGGTATGGTGCGGTTCTCCACGGATCTGAATGCCGTGCGCGTGTTGAATCCCGATCCATTGTTTGCACCCTACTCCGAATCGAAGTTCAACACGGGCGTAGGGGTATTGTTGAAGAGCGATGCCTTTGCGGTAGGTTTATCTGTGCCACAGTTACTACCTAACACCGTAAGCCAGGGCGGGCAGTCGATTAAAGTGAGTGGTCAGACATTTTACCTGTTTGGATCGTATAACTATTTCTTTAACGAGCACATCGTGTTCAAGCCGTCGGTTTTACTGCGGGGCACCCAGGGCATTAAGCCATCCATTGATATCAATGCCACGATGACCTGGGATCAATTGTATTCGGCGGGGGTGTTTGCGCGCAACCTGAATACCTATGGTGTATTATTGCAGGCTATCTTCAACGACATCCGTATTGGCTATGTATTTGAAATCCCCGGCAAAGGATCAGCATTGAACTACAATACCCACGAGTTGAGTTTAGCGATTGGGTTGAAGGCGTTGCCGGGGCACTACCGGACAGCGACGGGGTTCTAGGGGCACCTTCGGTGCGGGTTTTTCACCGCGGAGGCGCGAAGGCGCAGAGGAAAATTAAATACAAGAATACAAAAAGAAGACGCCGGCACCTTCGGTGCGGAATGCAGGTTCCCGCTGAAGACGCAGAAAAAGGCGGAAGACGCAGATATGATAAGTGAAGGACACAGTAACCATTCGTCTTCATACCTGCACTTCTGCACCTACCCAGCCCCAGCGGGGCTAAATATCAATAGAACAAATCATCAACAACATGACAACAGCCCCAGCGGGGCTGAATGTTTTTCACCTACCAAGCAATTGCGTAAACCTTAGCGCCCTTGTGTCTTTGCGGTTAGTGCACTCTTTACTGAAGGGGTATTCCCTAAACTAAAAACTCTTCACAAGCTTAATACTCAAGTTCCTCCCCATATTGTAAACCCCCAACCGGCCTGTGGGTGATGCGCTGTACGCTTCGAAATACTTTAACCGGCTCAGGTGGTCCTGATAGGCCACGTCGAAAATGTTGTTGGCAAACAAGTAGACCTCCAGGATTGACTTACCGGCCGTATTCTTTAATCCAGTTCCTGCACCCAAATTGACAAGCGTATACCCCGCTGTCGGTGTTTCCGTATGATCATAAGCAAATACCCTGGTTTGTGAAGCTGTATGCTGAACCTGGACCTTCACGAATGGTTTATCGAGCGTACGGCTTTTCGAATCCCATTCATATTTCAGTTCCGAGATCAACCGCAACGGAGGCATAAATGGCACGTACCGTGTCTCCGATGTCCGTTGTGATCCGGTAAAGCTGTGGTTGTCGCCGTACATGAGAGAAACCGAGTTATCAAAATGCAATTGTCTGACGATGTGAAAATCCACATTGGCCTCCAGTCCATACAACAAGATGCTGCCTTGCTGGAACTTGTAGGTTGGATAGGTAAGGCTGCCGCTTGCGCTCAATGAATCCCGCCCATCACGACCCAACAGTTTCTGGTTGTATATGTAATTATCGATCCGGTTAACGAACATACTCAACCCGGCACTCACCGACTTCGAGGAGAAAGAGGCGCCCACATCTGCCTGGGCACTGAACTCCGGCTTGAATTGGCTGTTGCCAATCTGAAACAGATTCGTGCCCGGATGCACACCCTGGGAAGATATCTCTGATATGTTTGGCGCGCGATAGCCGCGTGAGAGATTGAATTTAAGCGCCCAGGCCTCGTCGATGAGGTAACTCAACCCAAGACTGCCGGTAAGTCCATTGAATGAAGTTGCAAGGTGTTGGAAAACCTGATTGGCACCTGTAGTCGCGTTGCCCGTCACCACCCCATCAAAACCGCTTATCGGATCGGGCCTGGTGTACATCTTCTCGTTGTTGAACTTCCTGAAGTCATATCGGATGCCGCCCGAAACGTTCACTTTACCAAAAGTCTTCTTAATCGTGGCAAATCCACCCAGGTCAAACTGTCGGTATGATGGGATCAGAAACTCCGTGCCCCTGGTAGCATCATTCACCTGGTACATACCATTCGCCCCCACGACCATCTCCCAGTTTCGGAATTCCGGAATGAAATACTTCACATCATAGGTGATGGTGTTCAGTTGCAGGTACAAGCCTGCTACATTCTGGTAGGGCGCTTCAGGATGGCTATACTCACGCCGCACACTGCGCTGAAGTCCGACATTGAAATCCAATCTGCTGTTGGTAAAGAACAAACTATTCTTGAGATACGCCCGATAATGCTGAACCCGCTGGTGCAAAACGGAAATCCGATAATCATTAAGCTCTTGCTGACTCACCACAGGGCGGAATACATCATCTTCTGTTATCTGTTTCGTAAAACTTCTGGAAAGTGAATCGCGGCTGCCGTCGGGGATTTCCTGTTGGTTGTCATACATGGACAATCGCAGGTGGCTTCCACCCCACTTGCGGTGAATACCGACAAACGCATTGGCATCCACTTCGCGAAAGCCCGTATTGAACACCCGGCCGTCAACGGAGTTATGAAAATCCTTGGCCAATCGCTCACTAAGGCGGGCACCCCATTCGAGACCTTCCCGGCTACCTGACAAAAACACCGATCCCCCGAACATGCCGTTGTTTGACTGATATTCCGTGGTAACGTTACCGGACATCCTGTTTTCTGCCGCCGGCTGGTTTGGGATCAGGTTCACCACGCCGGCAAGCGCATCCGATCCATACATCAGGCTCGCGGGACCTTTAATGATTTCAATGCGATCAAAGGCATAGTTATCCATTTCGATGCCGTGCTCGTCGCCCCACTGCTGACCTTCCTGACGCATACCATCAAACAGGGTCAATATCCGGTTGAAACCCAGACCCCTGATCACCGGCTTCGATACATTCGGTCCGGTGGTGATGGTGCTCACACCAGGTACCTTCGAAATGGCATCAATGATGTTGGTGGACAAGTTGGTGGCAAGGAATTGTTTATTGACCGAGGCGATAGACACTGGTGATAACTTAATTTCAATGGCCTTCGATGACCCCGTCACCACCACCTCAGCCAGTTCGGTCGTGCTCTCGTCCAATTCAAAGTCCATGACCATGGTGCCCTTCACCGTGAGAACTTTCGAGAACGTCTTATAACCAAGTGTCGTGATTTGAATCTGGTAGGTAGCGGACGGCAGTTTTTCAAAATGATACCGACCCAGGGAATCCGCCGTGGCATACATGTGCAGGTCCGGAATGGTGATCGCCGCAAATGGTACAGGTTGGTGGTTATCTTTATCTGTTATTTTTCCTGATAAACTGTTCTGCGCATTCGCCGCCATTGTAGCTGAAACGCATATAGCCAGGGTGAACATAAAAAATCGCATGACTCTATTTCAATTTGGGAGAGGTGAAACATCTTTCATAGTCAGCACCCATGACAACGCCAAGGGTGAGTCATCACCGCCGGAGCCGGTGATTGGTGATCAGGAAAGACGAACAGGTGGAGCCCTGTTTTGAGAGAACCGCAAGGAAGATAATTGCACTCCGGTCGAATAGTCGACCTGGTGTAGTGCTTGCGGCTGAACGGGATTTATTTCAAGAGCAGGTTCGAAGAAGAGATTGAAAAGGGTGTCGAGTGCGCAGACATTGCAATGTTCACCATGTTTGTGGAATTGCGCCTGATTGGTTTCCTGCTTCAGCACCTCATGCGCATCGTGCTTATCGTGGAAAAAATACAACCCCACCTGATTAAAGACCAGATTGGTTGCCAGGAGGCTGACCAGGGCGATATTTTTAATGCGTCGCATGGGATTAAGCAAATATAGGGAACTATCAGTCCTGATCAACAAACGTTCCTATATGAGAGATCAGTCGCGCGTGACAAATCTCATCGGCCCTTGAAAATATGTATATTCACCTGATGGGCACAACTTGTCGGCGGCTTTACTTCTTCATCCTGCTTGCCAGCACTTCGATCGGTTGCCACAAGGATTCGGCAACGATGTCGGCATTTCCTGTAAAGAATCCTGCTGAGGTGGTGACCTCCCCCTTGCCGGCTACCGGACCTTATTATCACACGCTGCGAACTGCCTCGTCGACAGATGGCCTGATCTGGACCGATGACCGCACTACGGACCTGGCCCTGCACGTGTCGGTACCCTCCGTGGCGGAAATGGATGATGGGACGATCATTATCTATTTTGTCGACTTCAGCAGTGGTGCTCCGGAGAAATTAGGATGTGTTATTTCCCGTGATGGTGGAAAGACATACACCTGGGGGCCTTGTTCTTTGGAAGGTCTTACCTCAAACAAAGCAGTGGATTTTGCTCCTTTTGGACCATTGAACAATACGACGCAACTCTATTTCTATGCTTCCAGTCAGGATGTAAACTCAACCGGATTGCACAACATCGATGTCGCCGAAAGCAACGATGGTCGGTTGTTTACGCGCAAGTCAACTGTCTTCACCTACCCTGGGCTTGTTGATCCTGATGTTTTTTACAATGGGAGCCTGTAAATACTTCATGTATTCAGCCTCACCGACGGCGGCACAGTTCGGGCTACAAGTCTCAATGGACGGGGTTTTCAGTACCTGGATCATTTGTCACCAAACAATATTGGTGTTACCAAACCCGTAAAGCTTGCTGATGGTACATTCAGGATGTACGGATTTCCACAAGGACCAAATCAGCAAACCAAATTTGTAAGTATGAAGTCCAGTGATGGCCTCGCCTGGACCATGGAGGCCGGAGACCGGTTGGTTGCACCGCCAGGTTATGAGATCACTGACCCGTATGTGGTCCAGTTGAAAAGCGGCAAGTGGTTGATGGCTTACAAAAGGTCGCCGCAGGGTAAATAAGGCGGGTATTGAGAGAAAAATCCTGCCCGCTCATCCTCCAATTGGTTTTTCGGTTTCTGGCACGACATTGGATTATGTACCTCAATTACTATCTTGGAATAAACCCTCACCTACCAACCTAACATGAAAAAAACGCTTTGGCTTATTTGTTTGCTCATGAGCACATTGTGCTTTGCGCAACCCAATCCGGCTGGCAACCAGATCTGCTGCGACAAAGAGATCGCCATGGGAACCCGAATCGCTTCGCCCAATGGCCGCTTCTTCCTGATCTTTCAGAACGATAAAAATGTGGTACTTTACAAAGTAACTGCACAGGGTGACAAAGCCCTGTGGCATACCAACACGGCCAACCACGCTACCCGGACGGTGATGCAAGCCGATGGCAACTTCGTATTGTACGAAAATGCCAAACCCATCTGGGCCTCCAACACGTATGGAAACAAAAATGCAACCTTGGTTGTGCAGGATGATGGCAACCTTGTCATCTATTCCACCGACAAGCGTCCGCTGTGGGCATCGAATACGGTACAGCCCGCGGAGCCTGAAGTCACCAACCAGATTTGTTGCGACCGCGAGATCACCATGGGCAACAGAATCACGTCTCCAAACGGCCGCTACTTTCTCATTTTTCAAACCGACCGGAATGTGGTGTTATACAAAAAGACCAACGATGGCGACAAAGCCCTGTGGCATACCAATACGGCTAACCACGCCACCCGCACCGTCATGCAAGCCGATGGCAATTTTGTGTTGTATGAAAATGCCAAACCCATCTGGGCATCGAACACGTATGGCAACAAGAATGCAACCCTTGTGGTACAAGACGATGGAAACCTGGTGATTTATTCCACAGCGAAACGTGCACTTTGGGCGTCCAAGACCGTGCAACCTGCCGAGCCGGAAGTTGTCACGCAACCTGTTGCGCAACCCGTAGCTCAGTTAGGAAATCAGCTTTGCTGTGATCAGGCCATTGACATGGGAAATAGAATCACCTCTCCCAATGGTCTTTACTTTTTGATCTTTCAGAACGACAAAAATGTAGTGTTGTATAAGAGAACCAGTGCTGGCGACAAAGTCCTCTGGCATACCAACACCGCTAACCACACGACCCGAACGGTGATGCAGGCCGATGGTAACTTCGTTTTGTATGAAGGCACCAAAGCGATCTGGGCATCCAACACCTATGGCAACAAGAATG
>DAOMGC010000021.1:0-54096 GCA_035430125.1 Cyclobacteriaceae bacterium
TCGGATCAAAAGAAGCGTCGTAGTATTTCAGCCAATTGTAATATGGCTCGATATCATGCATTAGCGTCGGCTGTTGATGGCCTTTCGCACTGAGCCATGCTGTTTCAAAAGGGCAGCAGCTTCATCAGCATGTACTTGCAGCTCCTCCATAATCATTCGGGTGCCGCGCTCAATCAGCTTGTGGTTGGTAAGCTGCATGTCCACCATTTTGTTGCCCTGGACATGACCCAATTGTATCATGGTGGCTGTTGAGATCATATTCAGGATCAACTTCTGCGCTGTGCCTGCCTTCATCCGGGTTGATCCGGTGACAAATTCGGGACCGACAACGACAACGATGGGGTGGTCGGCCTCCCGGGCAAGGTCACTGCCCTGATTGCAAGTAATGCAGCCAGTCACGATGTTATGCCTGCGCGCTTCCTGCAAGCCACCAATTACATAAGGTGTCCGACCGGATGCAGCGATGCCAATTAATACATCCCTGGAAGTGATATGGTGGGTTTGTAAATCTTTCCAGGCCTGGCTTCGGTCATCTTCGGCAAACTCAACAGCCTGCCGAATAGCCTGGTCGCCGCCAGCCATGATTCCAATTACTTTTCCATGTGGCAAACCAAAGGTGGGTGGAATTTCAGATGCGTCCACAATTCCCAACCGCCCAGAGGTTCCTGCTCCAATATAAAAGAGTCGTCCACCTTGCTTCATTTTTTCAACGATTACAGCAACCAGGGCCGCAATGTCAGGTAGGATTTTCGCAATGGCATCGGGCACTGTTTTGTCTTCCCGGTTAATCCCGGTCAGCAAATCAAGCACACTCATCTTTTCGAGGTGTTGATAAGAGGAAGATGATTCAGTAGTGCTCATGTCTTTTCTATCCTATATCCTTCTGGTGATACAAAGTAAGACCAGCGATAGGGGCTTCCAAAATGTTCCTGACGGTTATGCCCTTGTCATTGGCCACCTGACGCAGCAAGTCACTATAGTAAAATGCGATGGAGCCCACAAAATGCACTTTCGTAGTTTGGTAGGCTTCATATTTCATGACATTGTTCTCATAAAATGCTGAAAAGGCCTGATAAACCAACTCGTAGCAATATGGTTCCTTCAAGTGCTGAAAAATGAATTTGGAGAACGTTGCGAGAAAGGTGCTTGGTTTTTCCTGTTGATAGATTCTGGAGAGAAATTCCTCCCGACTGAATGGAAACCGTTGATGAAATTGCTCAGCCAGTTTTGCTGGCATCTTATTTCTCAGGTAGTCCACCAGCAACTTCTTGCCCAGGTCTGCTCCGGATGCTTCATCCGCCAGTATCCAGCCAAGATTGGCCACCTGCCCTGCAATTTTAACGCCATCATAGTAGCAGGAATTTGATCCGGTTCCTAGAATGCAAGCAATGCCTGGCTCTGTTCCGCACAGCGCGCGCGCTGCCGCCAGCAGGTCCCACTCAATATCCACCTGTGCGCCTGGAAAGAACTCAAGAAAAATCCCCCGCACATCATGTTGATTCTTTTCGGAAGAGACACCCGTTCCATAAAAAAAGATTTTTGTGACAGTTTCCGCTACTTTGGGCATCAGCTCCTCGCGAAGAGAAGTGCGCAAATCATTCAGGGGTTGATAGTAGGGATTGAAGCCGGGGCATGACGCCTGACTAATGGAACCATCGCGGCGGATCAGTCTCCAGTCAATTTTTGAACTTCCGCTATCAGCGATAATAATCATAGTGGGTGTTGATCTGGAGCCAATTTACCGATGACTTTCCATTTGACGAAAACTTCTTCGTTGTGCGGCGCATCCTTAAGTTCGTTGGTGAGGTCCTGGCCAGCCCAATGCTCGTAGTGTTTGCCATTCCTCCACATTTTCGATGGTGTAACATCATAGACTTTTCCCCTAAACGCGATCCATATTTCAGGTTTGTCCTGGCCATTGCGCAAGGCGAGTTGGGTACGGCTGATGATGGGCAACAGTTCGCTCATCGGGTAGCGTAGTGCTGAAAATCCCTGATCAACGTGTATAGAAATTTTACCGGAGGCAAATCAGTCTCAATGCGAAGTCGCATTTTAAGTTTTTCAGTGATCGCTATTACTGGAACTACATTGGCACCATCCCGGCTAACTTCGAGTGCCTGACGGATCAATTCAATATCCTGTTCATTCAATTCCACCACCTGCGGAAAAACTGGTTTATGATCCAGCTCCTGCTGAACAAATATTTGTTCTGATTTTACTTCATCCTCATGGACAAGTTTGATCACCGTGGTACCCGCTGCGAGATCTCCCAGCCGTTGGCCCCGCTGACCAATAACTATTGTCAGAACAGCAATCAATCCAGAAAAAATATAATAGTCGACAAATGAAAATATCCACCTGAGGATATAGTCGCCCACCGAGGCTGGTGTACCATCGAGCCTCATTACTTTAATGGTGAGCGCCCGTTTTCCCGGACTTTGACCATCCATAAAGATTTCAAAAAACAGGTGATACATCAATATGGGTACGCCCAACAACACAATCCACACCCATATGGCATTCACATTGAGATCGGCCAATAAGAAAGTCAAGCCAATGGCGTACGCTATTCTGATGATCAAATCGAGCAGATAGGCTAAAATCCGGTCACCAACACTGGCCACAGGATAATGGATGAAAACATTTTGGGTTGTTCGGACGTGTACCTGCATTTTGGATACCGTATATTGGTCTTTGCGATGATCCCGTCTAATGGACTCCTCCCCAAACCTATGAAATACCAATGCACTTTCCTCGCCCGACTAGTCAAACATCGTATTACAACTGTGCTTATGATGCTTGTCCTGATTTCAGGATGCGGCGACAAGAAGCCCGTTGATCGAATGTCCGATGAAGCACTGCGTGGCTATGCGGATACCCTCGCACACCGCTACCTCATTACGGATGGCCACGTTGACCTGCCCTTTCGATTGAAGGTCAAGAACTTTCGCATAGAAAGAGAATATATGGGTATTCCCATTGAGTCGGCGGAGGGTGACTTTGATTATGTGCGAGCCCGCAAAGGTGGCCTGGATGCGCCATTTATGTCCATATATATTCCCGCCAGCTATCAGCAACTTCCGGATATGGGCCGGGTGCTTGCTGACTCCATGATAAATATGGTTCAGGGTATTGCCGCCAACCTTCCTGATAAGTTTGCCCTGGCCAACACCACCGATGCATTACAACAGAATTTCAAGGCCGGAAAAATCTCTTTACCCATGGGGATGGAAAACGGTGCGCCTATCGGAAACGATATTGCCAATGTGAAATACTTTTTTGATCGGGGAGTCCGATACATCACCCTCACCCACAGCAAGGATAACCAAATCTGTGATTCATCAGGTGATACCACGCGCACCTGGGGTGGCCTCAGTCCGTTTGGAAAGCAAGTCGTAGCAGAAATGAATCGACTTGGGATCATGGTTGATATTTCGCATGTGGACGACAGTACTTTTTATCAGGTGATGAAACTTACACGCGTTCCCTGCATTGCCTCGCACTCATCATGCCGGAGCTTTGCACCAAAAGTTCGTCGCGACATGACCGACGATATGATCCGGGAACTGGGGAAAAACGGGGGAGTGATGATGATTAATTTTTATACGGCATTCCTCAGCGGGGATGTGTGGCGTCACAACCGACAAATAGATTCACTGCTTCGTGCCAATGGGGTGTCCTCTTCCGATTCCAGTGCAAAAACGCTGATCGCTGATTTCCGGAAGACCCATCCCAAACCGGCTACGGATGCACAAACCGTAGCTAATCACATCGATCGTGCTGTATCCCTGGCCGGTATTGATCATGTTGGGCTGGGGTCAGATTATGATGGCGTAGATGGCGGAGAAAACCTGCCTGATGGATTGAAGGATGTTTCGCAGTATCCCAATCTCATCTATGAATTGCTTAAGCGGGGTTATTCAGAATCGGATATTGAAAAAATCTGTTCCGGAAATCTGATTCGCGTTTGGAAACAGGCGGAAGAATTTGCCCGCAATTCGCATTAACAGCGCATGAGAGAAGCGGCTTTTATTCAACGCAATAAATCCCGTTGGGAAGCTTACGAGAAGCTCGTGAGCAACCCGGGACAGGCTCGCGCCGATGAACTTGCCGATCTTTTTATTCAGGTTACCGATGATCTGTCATTTGCCAGAACACAGTATCCAACAAGTCGCACTACGCAATATCTGAACAACCTTGCCCGAAAACTTCACCTTGAAATTTACCGCAACAAAAAAGAGTCATCCAACCGGTTTATTACTTTTTGGACCGAAGAGGTCCCGCTGGTGATGTTCGAAGCCCGACGACCCATGGCAGTAGCCGCCATTATTTTTATCATCGCCATGATGATTGGTATGGTGTCGACCCTGTATGATGACACCTTTGTCAGGTTGATTTTGGGTGATGGCTATGTTAACATGACACTCGAAAATATTAAAGAAGGCAACCCCACCAAAGTCTATTCTGGCACTGGTCCGCTTACCATGTTTGTTCAAATTGCATGGAATAATATCATGGTCTCGTTGAGGACATTCATCTTCGGAGTTTTTTATTCGGTGGGTTCAGGTCTGATGCTTTTTTATAACGGGATCATGGTGGGTTCATTCATCACCTTTATGCAGAAGGAGCAACAACTCAGTCAGGCCCTACCCGTAATCATGCTGCACGGCACCATTGAATTAACTTCCATTGTTATTGCGGGTGGCTCAGGGTTTTTGCTTGGAAACAGCTTATTGTTCCCCGGCACATATTCCCGCATCGCATCCTTCAAGATGTCTGCGAGGAAGGGCCTGAAGCTTATTATCGGATTGCTTCCCTTTATCATTTTGGCTGCATTGATAGAAGGTTCATTGACCCGCTATGCCTTTATGCCGTGGTACTTTAAGGCACTTATCATCGGCCTTTCCGCACTACTGATGACTTATTACTTCATCATTCACCCTTATCGCCTGTATCATGCAAGAACATGAACTGATTGAATTTCAAAAAAAGAGAGACTTCAGTCTTAAACTGAATGTCACTTTTGAATTTGCCAAGCGCAACTTCAAAGGACTCGGGAGTAGTCTTTTGTTCATCGCTGGACCACCCATTTTGGTAGCCAGCTTGCTGATGAGCTCCTTCATTTCTGATTTTTTGGGTATGATGGGAGGCGTTGCCAAAGATCCGGAGGTATTCTCAACTTACTTTCTCGCTGGATCTTTCTGGCTCAAAATAGGAATGATGTTTTTATTCCTCATGGTGAGCTACGTAGCCGTAATTTCCACATCCTACAACTATATGTTGTACTATCAGGAATCCCAAGGTGCCAGGCCGGAAGTAGGGGACATTTGGAATCGTGTACGCGACACCATGGGCATGTACATTGGCACTACTTTTCTTTTTGTCATACTGACAATGACCATGTATGTTGTGGCGTTGATCCCGGTTGCCGTTGCTCAGACACTGGGGCCGTTCGTTTCCGTGCTTGGGTTTTTTGGTTTGATGCTCTTTGTTATTTATGCCTTTGTTGCCCTGTCCTTTGTGTATTGTATTCGGGCTTTTGAAGGCAAGGGTTTTTTCGCCGCTATTCAGCGGTCATTTTACCTTATCCGCGGAAAATGGTGGAGCACCTTCGGGTTGATCATTATCCTTTCTCTGTTGGTGGTTATCATCACCTATGTATTTACCCTGCCTGCCGGCATCATAGGGGTTGTGGGCGCTGCACATCGAGTACAGGAAAAGACCACAGAACAAGGTATTATTCCAATGATCAGTTATGTGCTCTACGCGCTGGGATACATCGTGCAGATGCTGCTCTATGCGATTCCCAATATTGGCATCGCTTTCCAATACTTCAATCTCGTTGAGTTAAAGGAAGCCAAAGGATTGATGGAAAAAATAGATTCCATGGGAAGCGTTGCTTCTTCTGAAAAAAGGGAAGAACAGTATTGAGGTTCATGTGGCGCTTATTGTCAATCTGCCTGCTGTTGCCTGGATTTGCCTTCGGCCAATCTGACGAAGTGGGTGCGCCCCCGCGCCTCATGACAGATTCGGTGGTTGTAACAAATCGTTCATTTGATCAGGGTATCCTCGCAAAATTCAGGGACAACAACGATTTTAAATATACCCAGCCACCTTCTACGGCCGCCACGTTATGGGACCAGTTTACCCAATGGTTGGGCGAAGTTATTAGCTGGTTTTTCAGAAATGCCTCCGATACCCCCTGGGGCAAGGTGCTTACCTATGCAGGAGGGCTTTTCCTGATTATCGTTGTTGTTATGATGTTGCTCAAGGTGGATGCTTTCCGCATTATCTCCGGAAATGCTGATCAGGCTCCCCTGGACGCCCATGGCCTGGTTGAAGATATCCATCGTATGGATTTTGACGGGCTCATTGCAACAGCCCTGCAAAACAAAGAATATCGGCTGGCTGTTCGATTGACATTTCTTCAAGCCCTGAAGAAACTCTCCGATCACAACCAGGTTGACTGGAGGCCAGGTAAAACCAATAAAGATTATGTTAATGAGCTGACCGATGATAAACTTCGGGCTGGATTCAATGAGCTAAGTTTCTATTTTGAGTATGCCTGGTACGGTGAGTTTGACATAACAGAGCCGTTGTATCAGCGCGTGCGAGGAATCTATAACGAATGGCACACAAAGGTTTCATGAAAGGCAACCGCTCCTATATCATTTACCTTTCCATTGCCCTGGGTCTTTTTGTCCTTGTCAAATTGACTGAACCCAGGGGCTTCGATTGGACACCAACCTGCGATGCACAAGACAAAAATCCTTATGGAGCCTGGGTGCTGAGTCAAGTATTGCCGTCGATCTTTCCCCTTCATAAAATAACGTACAGCAATCGTACACCTTATGAGTTGAAAGACAGTTTAGCGACTAGCGAATCGCTATTTATCCTGGCACCCGCCATCCATTTTAGTAAAGAAGACACGGAGGCGCTGCTGAGCCATGTTGAAAAAGGTGGCGTTGTGTTGATTAGTGCAGAGTCCATTTGGGGAAAATTGGCTGATACCTTGTGTTTAAGTACCCCAAGCTATTTATTTCAAAATGGAATAAAGGCTGTTCGCGCAGATTCCTCCTACCTCCAGTTTCAGAAAGCACCCTTAGACACAAGCTACTATCAATTCGGCAAAAACAGCATACAACACTACTTTCAAATCTACGACAAGAAATTCAGGAAGGATTCATCGGAGTACCTTCGGGTATGGAACGAAGGAACGACTATTGCCGTGAATGAATACGACCATCCCGTAACCATAAGGCATCCGTGGGGCAAAGGGTACTTCCTCCTGAATAGCACTCCCCTGGTTTTCACCAACATCAATATCCTGCAGCCTGGCGCCAATGCATTTGCATCAACATCGCTCTCCTACCTTCCCCAGCAGAATGTCCGTTGGATGGAATATTATAGTGCGGGAAGACGTGAAGCTGTAACACCACTTCGGTTCATTCTTCGCACCCCGCCCCTTACCTGGGCTTATTATATTTCTGTTATTACCCTGTTGGTATTCATGATATTTGAGGGGAAAAGGAGACAACGCACCATCCCAATCCTGCCACCACTTCAGAATACGTCTATGGAGTTTGCTACCACCCTGGGCAATCTGTATTATCAGCGGGGTGACCATCGTGATATAGCTGAAAAAAAAATTTTGTATTTCTTCGACCAATTGCGTCAACGATATCACCTTAATCCAATTCACCGGGATACTAATTTTTTCGAGCTGGCCTCCCGCAAGACCGGACATACGGTATCTGAAGTAACCGCCTTGTTTAAACTCATTGATGCCGTTTTACAACAAAAAGAGATGACTGCAATCCAACTCATTGAGTTGAACAACGAGATAGAAAAATTCTCCCGACATATATAACAACAATTAAATATACTATGGCTGAAAACGAGTTTGAAGCGCGCCTGGATCTGCACGAATTGCAGAACACTGTACAAAAAATCAGGACCGAAATTGGAAAAGTAATTGTCGGCCAGGACCGAATGATCGATCTGCTGCTCACGGCGTTGCTGGCAGATGGACACGTCCTGATAGAAGGGGTCCCGGGTGTGGCCAAGACCTTGACGGCGAAACTGCTTGCGCGGGTGCTCACCGTCGAATTTAGCCGAATCCAATTCACACCTGACCTGATGCCGTCCGATGTGTTGGGGACCTCTGTGTTTAACATGAAGACCTCTGCTTTTGAATTCAGGCCGGGTCCCATCTTTTCAAATCTGGTTTTGATTGACGAAATCAATCGCGCTCCGGCCAAAACTCAGGCTGCGTTGTTTGAGGTGATGGAAGAACGGCAGGTGACTGTTGATGGGGTGACCCATACCATGAAGAATCCTTATCTGGTAGTGGCTACCCAAAACCCGATAGAACACGAAGGCACCTATCGGCTACCGGAAGCGCAACTCGACCGGTTTCTCTTTAAGCTGGTAGTGAATTATCCCAATCCTGACGAGGAGGTGGCCATCCTGCAGCGCCAGCATGCCCGGCGCAACGCACAGCCCACTAATGAAGTCACCCCGGTTCTCACCGCAGACACCCTTAAAGCCATTCGCATGGTGTCGCAGGCTGTACACGTTGAAACCCAACTGATGCAATACATGGCTCAAATTGTACATGAGACAAGAAACAATCCGATCTTGTTTCTTGGCGCATCACCACGCGCTTCTGTTGCATTACTCAATGCATCGAAAGCCTATGCAGCCTGGCAAGGCCGCGATTTTGTGACGCCAGAAGACATCAAGACCGTCGCCCTGCCCGTGCTTCGTCACCGCATCGCACTGAACCCCGAAAAAGAGATGGAAGGCATTACGGCGGATGATGCCGTAAAACAGATTGTGGAGAAAGTTGAAGTCCCACGCTAATCCATGTTAAAAGGTTTTTACATCGGGAACCGGTTCTTTATCGCAGCGATAGTCCTCGCGGGATTATTCATATTGAGCTTTATCGTTGGCATTGGATTCCTCTTGTCACAAACTCTCTTTTATATCTGGTTAGGTACGCTCGGCGCCGATCTCATTCTGTTATACCGAGTACGTCGTGGATTTTCAGCTTCGCGGCATGTGCCGGCACGACTCTCCAATGGGGATGAGAATACTATTTTGATTGAACTTCACAATCATTATCCCTTCGCGGTAATGATTCAGGTTATTGACGAGATCCCTTTTCAGTTCCAACGTCGGGACTTGCACTTTGATCTCAAACTGCAACCCTTTGAACAAAGAAAACTGATCTACTCACTTCGGCCAGTGAAGCGTGGTGAATACTCCTTCGGCGCAGTGCGGGTGTTTGTCCAGTCTCCATTAGGTTTGATTGTCAGGAGATTCTCATTCTCCATCGACATCATGGTTCCGGTGTATCCCTCTTATCTTCAGATGCGGCATTATGAGCTCCTGGCCATTCACAACCGGCTTACCCGGACCGGCATCAAGAAAATCAGAAAAATCGGACAGAACCGTGAATTTGAATTGATCAAGGAGTATATCAGCGGTGATGACATACGCACGATCAATTGGAAAGCCACTGCCCGACGGTCCCGGTTGATGGTTAATCAATATCAGGATGAGCGCTCTCAGCAGGTGTTTTCATTGATTGACAAAGGGCGTCTGATGCAGATGCCTTTTCAGGGGATGAGCCTTCTCGATTATGCCATCAATGCCACACTGGTTATTTCCAACATTGCCATTCGTAAATTCGATAAAGCCGGGCTCATTACTTTTCAGGATACCATAGGGGCAACCCTGCCAGCAGGGAATCGCAATAATCAGATGACGCTTATTCAGGAAATCCTCTATCACCAAAAAACAGCCTACCGCGAATCTGATTTCTCACGGCTCTTCTCCCACGTGCGCACCAAAATAAATCAGCGCAGCTTGCTGCTGTTATTTACCAATTTTGAAAGTGTTTCTTCCCTCAGGCGTCAATTGCCTTACCTGCAAAGTATGGCTCAACGTCACCTGCTCGTGGTTATCTTCTTTGAGAATACTGAAATCAAGACCCTCCTGGAGTCCCCCGCTTACGACCTCCGTACTGTCTACCAGAAAGCCATTGCCGAAAAACTGAATTTTGAAAAACGGCTTGTGGTGAAAGAACTACGGAAATACGGGATTCACGCACTACTTACTCCCCCAGATAGGTTGACAGTTAATACAATCAATAAGTATCTGGAACTAAAAGCCCGGAACCTTTTGTAGACCATGAGGTCATTTTGCGAGGTTACTATTATCTTGACCTAAATAATTTATGGGTAATAGTCCATAACTTTCCCATTGGATAATATTATCCTTCCTTCACAACATTAAGTTGCTGATCATATGAAAAGGATTCTTGTTTTCGTGTCTCTGTTTTGTCTGGCCGCAGTTTGTGCCGCCCAAACCAATTCCATACCCAGCGACCCTGCTGCCTATCATCCCGGCACCTTGCTGGCAAAAATAAAGCCAGCTTATAGATACCTGGCTCAATCAACCATTGCAGGGAGAAGTACATCGCTGCCCGATATCATCATAGAACCAATTGCCAACCCCACGGCCACCAAGCAGAATCGACTCGCCCGAGGACCGCTGTCGGATTCACAATTTGCCATTGACATGTCGTTGTATGTCCGCCTAAACATGGACCCGGGCACCAACTTGCGTACGCGAATCAATGAACTGCTCGCGACGGGCTATTTTGAAATCATAGAACCCGATTACGTTGCCAATTTCTCATTTACACCAAATGATGCCTTGTTGGGTCAGCAGAATTACCTTACGATCATCAAAGCCTTCGAGGCATGGGATGTTTCTCAAAGTGACACGGGCACCGTCATTGCCGTGATTGATTCAGGTGGCGATCTCGATCACCCTGATCTCGCGGCCAACATTTACGTCAACCCGGATGAAATCCCCAGCAACGGTATTGACGATGATCATGACGGATATATCGACAATATCAACGGATGGGATTTTATGGGGGCTGATACGCTAAACCTGTACAATTCTTCATTCGTAGGTGATAACGATCCTAACTTGAAGCAAACCGGCGATGCCGGCGCTCTCAGCCACGGGGTTTGGGTGGCTGGTTGCGCTGCCGCCGTGGGTAACAATGGCACGGGCATCGCCGGTGTCGGTTTCAAATCAAAAATTCTGTTCACCAAGCACTCAGCAGACAATCAGAAATCATCCAGCATTTACCGGGGCTACTCTGGGATCTTATATGCAGCCCAGACCCTCAAGCAGGACAATGTATCGCGTGCCATTATTAATTGTTCGTGGGGTGGATCATTCCGTAGTCAGATTGCCCAGGATATCATCACCCATGTGACGGTTGACCTGGGGTACCTTGTGGTGTGTGCTGCGGGCAATGCCGGCTCGAACACACCAAGCTACCCGGCAGCTTATGATAATGCGCTTTCGGTTGGCGCAACTGACAGCAACGACATTAAGGCCAGTTTCTCCAATTACGGCGGAACGGTGGATATTTCTGCGCCCGGTGTTTCAATCTACACTACGGCCTATAACAATGGCTTTAATAGCATCAGCGGTACTTCTTTTTCCAGCCCAATCACAGCCGGCGCTGCCGCAGTGGTGTGGTCCAAGTTTCCAACATTTACCCCTCTTCAGGTTGCAGAACAATTGCGGGCAACGGCTGATAATGTAGACGCCCTCAGTCCTGCCATCTTCAATCAATTGATGGGACACGGCCGTCTGAATGTAAAAAACGCCGTGACACAAAGCGTCCCCAGCATAAGGATCTCCAAACCAACCATGCTGGATAACCTCGGAAACACTGCCGAACCCGGAAAGGAGGCCTTCCTGACTGCATCCTTTACGAACTTCCTTAAGACTTCCGGTCCGCTAACCGTAACTGCCACATCAAACTCAGGGCTGATCACATTTACCAAAAATGAAATTCAGATGGACGCTGTCGCCGCCGGCGCCACAGTGAGGAATACCCTCAATCCCTTTCGCGCACTCATCAGTGCCAGCACCCCTGACAATACAACGGTCGATATAAAATTGTCCTACACGGATGGAACCTATACCGATAACCAAATCATTCAGGTGCAGCTTAACCCATCGTTCTTTAACCTCGATCGCAATACCATTACAACATCCATTGCTTCCACTGGACGCATCGGATATGATGATCCCGACAAAGAGACCATCGGAATTGGTTTTGTGGTGGACGATACTCCCATCTTGTTTGAGATGGGCCTTATCATGGGCACATCGGTAAGCAACATCTATAATAATGTACGTGGAACAGGCTCAACATTTGAGCAGGACTTCGCTAAAGTCGCTTCCATCAAGAGAAGCATTCCTGGTGTGCGGGCGGCCCAGGAAGTATTCGGTTCTTTTGCTCCCACAGCTTCACCCAGTCTGGTCATTGGATACAGGGGGCTGGCACTTAAGGATAAGCCAAATGACAAGTTTGTAATCATGGAATATTCCCTGACAAACAACAGCACCGCACCTATCTCCAATTTCAGGCTGGGATTGTTTGCTGACTGGGATATTAGCGTAAATGGAGCAACGGACGCAGCCAACTGGGATGCCGCACATAAAATCGCCTACGTTTATCCCAAGCAGTCACAAAGTCTGCCCCATGCTGGCATCCAGGTGCTGAATACCACTGGCTCAGTCTACTCCATCGATAATGATCAAACGATCGCCAATAATCCCTTCGGATTGTACGATGGCTTTACCAAAGACGAAAAATTTACTTCCCTTTCCACGGTGCGCAACGTTGCCGGAAGTGCCACCAATGGAAATGATGTCAGCCAGGTGGTCTCGGTCAGTCCATTCACTATTCCCGCCGGCGGCACTGTCGTCCTGGCCTTTGCTTTGCACGCCGCCAATAACCTAAGTGAATTGTTGGCTTCCGCAGATGCCGCCAATACACTATACAACCAGACCTTTACGGCACCACAACCTACCGTTTCGGTAAGCGAAACCTGCTTTGGAAGCAAGGCAACCCTTACAGCTACCGGTCCTACACCAAGCTCCAAGTTCAGGTGGTATCGCACAGTCACCGATGGCCACCCATTCGATTCACTCTCCTCAACAATAACCACTGCTAACCTGACCAAGGATACCATCATCTATGTCTCTAATGCCGACCAGGTTTATGAGAGTGTGCGAACGGCTGTTCAGGTGAAATTGAAAGCTAACCCTACCATCACCGCCACAAGCGCCGGCTACTGCCCCGGAAAAGCAGTGACCCTTTCGGTTGGCACAGCCGATTCATACCTCTGGAGCACCGGTGCAACTACCCAATCCATCGATGTGAGTGTTGCTGGTAACTACGCTGTTACAGTGCAGTATAACGCGCTCTCGTGTACCAAAGTATCAGCTCCTGTTGCGGTAACCGCATTGCCCTCACCCACACCAAGCTTCTCCTCCACTGGTGATTTGGTGGCCGGCAGCTCTATTTTCTTTAATGACCTGAGCACCAACGCACTTTCGTGGAGTTGGGATTTTGGCGATGGCGCCAAAGCCACCACCAAAGCCCCTGCACACACATATGCCACTGCGGACAGTTACACAGTTAGTCTGACCATTGTTGGCGGTAACGGTTGTGCCGGCACGACAACAAAGAAGCTCGCGGTTATAACCGGCCTCGAACCTCAATCACAAACATCCTGGTTAATTTATCCCAGCCCCGCCACAGACTATCTTAACATCCGTATGCCACAGGAGGTGCAGTACGCACAAGTGTTGATTATGACCACCCAGGGACAGCAAGCGATTCAAGCTCAAATAAATCAGGATGGCTCGGGGAGTCGGATCTTCGTTGGTGGGTTGTCCGAAGGTATGTATGTGGTTAGAATCCAGGATGAACATCACAACTATGCCCAAAAGATTTTGATACATCGCTAAAATCACGCCGTTCGAATAACCAAAGCCCTTCCGGATGGAGGGCTTTTTTATTTACTTCGGTACATTATAATTGATTCTCATTCGCATGGGCCTGTAACTTCGACCCTGAGGCAGGCCTTGTTCTACATGAACCCGGGAATGGAATGGATAAGCCCTCCGCCCCGAAAAGGGTTTAACCTATTCCCCGTGGACTACTTTTCATGCTTCACATCAAGACAACAGAGCCTGGAATCTTTTCCAAATTTTAATTAGAGAGCTAACGAGGTTTCCCTCAATTCTGTGTTTATTTTTGCCCGATTTATCCCATCCCACCATGCCAAGAGATCGCAGCATACGCTCAGTACTGATCATCGGAAGCGGACCTATCGTGATAGGCCAGGCCTGTGAATTTGATTATGCAGGCACGCAAGCCTCGCGATCACTGCGGGAAGAAGGAATTGAGGTCGTTTTGATCAATTCCAATCCAGCCACCATCATGACGGACAAGATCAACGCAGACCACGTCTATCTGAAGCCACTGGAGAAAAAGTACATCAAAGAAATTCTCGAAAAACATCACATCGATGCGGTGCTTCCCACCATGGGCGGTCAAACTGCTCTAAACTTATGCATTGAGTGCGACAAGGCGGGTATCTGGCAACACTACGGGGTGAAGATCATTGGTGTTGACATTAACGCCATCGAAACCACCGAAGACCGGGAGAAATTTCGGTTGAAGATGCACGAATTGGGTGTAGGCGTCTGCAAAGGAGCCACAGCCACTTCATTCCTGGAAGGCAAAGAAATAGCCCAGGAAATCGGATTTCCGCTGGTAATTCGCCCTTCGTTTACCCTGGGTGGCACTGGTGGCGGATTCGTGGAAAAGCCAGAAGACTTTGATGCTGCCCTCAACCGCGGATTGCATGCCAGCCCCATTCACGAGGTGCTGGTGGAACAATCCATTATGGGATGGAAAGAATATGAACTTGAGTTGCTCCGCGATGGCCTCGGCAATGTGATTATCATTTGCTCGATCGAAAACTTCGATCCGATGGGCATTCATACCGGCGATTCCATTACAGTTGCACCGGCCATGACATTGCCCGATACCGTGTATCAGCATATGCGCGACCTGGCCATCCGGATGATGAATGGCATCGGTAAGTTCGCGGGGGGCTGCAACGTTCAGTTTTCTGTGAACCCCAACGATGATGATCAAATCATTGGTATTGAGATTAACCCGCGTGTTTCGCGATCATCGGCACTTGCCTCCAAAGCAACCGGATATCCGATTGCTAAAATCGCTGCCAAGTTGGCCATCGGTTACAATCTCGATGAATTGAACAACGCCATCACGGGTACTACCACGGCCTATTTTGAGCCAGCCTTGGACTATGTGATCGTAAAAATCCCGCGCTGGAACTTCGACAAGTTCCCGGGTGCCGATCGCAAACTGGGTCTTCAAATGAAATCGGTTGGTGAAGTCATGGGAATTGGCCGGAATTTCCAGGAAGCCTTACAAAAGGCTTGTCAATCGCTGGAAATTCGTCGCAACGGACTGGGTGCAGACGGAAAGGAACTGACCAAGCAAGCTGACTTGTTGTTTAGCCTGGAACACCCCACCTGGAACAGAATCTTCCACGTGTATGATGCGATGAAATTGGGTATTTCCATGAAAACCATTCAGAATCTGACCAAGATCGACAAGTGGTTTTTGGAACAAATCTGGGAATTGATTGAATTGGAGAAGGAGATTGAAAAGTACTCGCTGGACACCATTCCGCCTTCGTTGATGAGAACCGCCAAAGAAAAAGGATATGCCGATCGCCAGATCGGCCACTTGATTGGTTGCCTGGAGAGCGAAGTACATAAGAAGCGCCGAGACATGGGTATTAACCGGGTGTACAAATTGGTGGACACATGCTCAGCTGAGTTTGAAGCAAAGACACCCTATTACTATTCGACGTTTGATTCTGAAAATGAATCAAAAGCATCTGACCGCAAGAAGGTAATTATTCTGGGCTCAGGCCCAAATCGGATCGGGCAAGGTATTGAGTTCGACTACTCCTGCGTACATGGCGTACTGGCTGCCAAGGAAGCTGGATTTGAAGCTATCATGGTCAATTGCAACCCGGAAACCGTTTCCACCGACTTTGACATTGCAGATAAACTCTACTTTGAACCTGTATTCTGGGAACATCTCTGGGATATCATACAGCATGAGAAACCTGAAGGTGTAATCGTGCAACTGGGTGGGCAAACAGCGCTTAAACTTGCTGAAAAACTCCAGAAGAACGGCGTTAAGATCATGGGTACCTCCTTTGAGGCCCTGGACCTTGCCGAAGACCGCGGAAGCTTCTCCAGCCTGTTGAAGGAAATGAACATCCCATATCCTGAATTCGGTGTAGCCACTGATGCCGATGAGGCACTCGAGGTTTCGAAAACCATCGGATTCCCTCTGTTGGTTAGGCCCTCCTATGTATTAGGGGGTCAGAGTATGAAGATCGTGATCAATGAAACTGAACTGGAAAATCATATCCTGGACATCTGGAAGCACCTGCCGGAAAACAAAGTGCTCCTCGATCACTTCCTGGATGGTGCCATAGAAGCTGAGGCAGATGCCATATGCGATGGCGAAGATGTCTACATCATCGGTATCATGCAACACATTGAGCCTGCCGGTATTCATTCCGGCGATTCATATGCTGTACTGCCCCCATACAACCTTGGTGACCTGGTATTAAAACAGATTGAAAGCTTTACACGCCGGATTGCCCTCGCACTCAAGACCGTGGGATTGATCAACATCCAGTTTGCGATCAAAAACGACAAGGTGTATATCATTGAAGCTAACCCGCGCGCCTCGAGAACCGTGCCATTCATCTGCAAGGCTTATGATGAGCCATACGTTAACTATGCCACCAAGGTGATGCTGGGCAACAAGAAGCTGAAGGATTTTACTTTTAACCCTACCAAGAAAGGGTACGCCATCAAGGTGCCTGTATTCTCCTTCAGCAAGTTCCCTGAAGTGAACAAGCAACTGGGTCCTGAGATGAAGTCCACCGGCGAAGCGATTTACTTCATCGATGATCTGATGGACGACTACTTCATGAATATTTATTCCGAAAGGAATTTATACCTGAGCCGTTAAAGCTACTCACTACGAAGGGACCGCACGGGATTCATCAGTGCCGACTTGATGGATTGATAACTCACCGTGAGCCACGCAATGGCAAGGGCGGCGAGCCCAGCGGAAACAAAAGCCATGGGGCCCAACTCAATCCGGTAAGCGAACGTGCTGAGCCATTGTTTCATCATCCAGAGTGAGATCGGGATAGCAACCACAAAGGCGACACCAACCAGTTTTGTGAACTCTTTTGACAGGAGGTAAACAACACCACTTACACTCGCACCAAGCACTTTCCGGATGCCGATTTCCTTTGTTCGCCGGCTGGCCGTGTAGGCCGACAACCCGAACAATCCGACGCAGGCAATAACAATTGCCAGGGTTGAAAACACGGTGAATAGTTTGCCAGACCGCTCGTCATCAACATAGCCCAGATTTAGGTTGTCCTGCAGAAATTGATAACGGAATGGCTTGCCAGGAACGAATTCACGCCACTTGCTTTCAATCTGGGCGATGGCAGATTGTGCTTCCCCGGCTTGCAGGCGTATTGCCATGTAAGTCAAATTTGGCCTGGCGATCACGTCACGGCTGAAGATCACCAGTGGCGTAATTTCATCGCGAAGGGACTGAAAGTGAAAGTTTTTCAAGACCCCAATCACAGTAAACATCCTCGCTTTTTGGCGGGCCGTGTCGCCACGGAATAAATCGCTGTTTGATAACTTCCGGCCTACCGGATCAGTCAGTCCAATGGTCTTTACAGCAGTTTCATTAAGCAGCACGTGCAAAGAGTCATTGCTGTCACGGGAAAAGAAGCGTCCCTCTTTTAAAGTGAACCCGATGTTTTGTCCGAATTCATCATCCATGATCATTGACTTTACCGTAAGCACTTCGTTGGATCCCTCAGGTTGAAACATCTGTCCAAAGTAATCATCCCGATTGCCCACCCGCGAACTGGTTCCGGCCACGGACTTTACTTGCGGAATACGACGTATCTCATCCGCAAATGTCTCAAACTTACCTTCCAGGGACCAGGCCCGCTCAATGATCAAGACCTTTTCGGTGTTAAAGCCAAGATCTTTATTTCGAATGAACTCCATTTGCTCACCCACTACAATTGTTCCAACGATAAGCACAATAGAAATTACAAACTGAAAAACCACAAGACCATTGCGAAGCCATGCTCCTTTGGCGCTGCCAGAAAAGTTACCCTTCATCACCACTACTGGATTGTAGGAAGAGAGTACAAATGCCGGGTATAAGCCAGCAAGCAGACCAACCAGCAATGCAAAACCAAGCAATCCGATCACGACATCAGCACCCAGGGCCAAATGAAGTTGTTTCTGAATGAGGTCATTGAATCCGGGTAAGGCCAGGGTGGCCAATGTCACCGCCAAGGCGGTACTGATCAGGGCCAGCAAAAATGCCTCCACCAAAAACTGAATGATCAATTGATCTCGGAAGGAACCCATTACCTTGCGAACGCCAACCTCCCGCGCGCGTTCCGTAGAGCGAGCCGTCGCAAGGTTCATGAAATTGATGCAGGCAATGGCGAGTATCAGCACACCAATAAAAATCAGGGCATACACATATTTGATGTTGCCACTCGGTGTAACCTGAAACTCAATGTTGGTAGGATCCAGGTGAATGCCGGTGAGCGGTTGCAGAAAGTAGCGGTAGCCGTTTCCGGCCTTTTTATAGTCTTCCCACGACTGCCCTAGTTCCCGTTCAATTTGTCCAGACGCATAGGTATTTACCATCTCTGGAAATTTGGCTTCCAGGGCTCTCGCATCCGATCCGGGTTTTAGCTTTACATAGGCATGTGAGTCAAATGAAATATAGTTGATATCCTGTCGCAATTGACGGCCTGCGAAGGAGGCTATAAAATCAGCCCGCAAGTGTGAATTGTCAGGAAGGTTTTGAAAAACCCCAGTTACCTTACATTCTCCAAATCCGCCATATAGTACCTTGCCTATTGGATCTTCATTACCAAATAACTTATTGGCCATTGCCTCAGACAATATGATTTGATCAGGCACGGACAGCGCGGTGAGTTTATCTCCTTTGATCAGGGTAAGATCAAAAAATGAGAAGAACGCTGAATCTACCCAGATAAAATGGTCTTCCTCAAAAGTTTTGACTTCAGTTTCTCCCACCTTATAGTTGACGACCATATCATCGGCCGGACCCTGCATCAACAAGGTGCTTTCTACCTCTGGAAAATCATGTTCCATGCTTTGTGCATAGGAGTGTGGTATCGCGGCATAGAATGTTGCATGATTCGGGTACTTCCGCTCAAGCGCTACCTTGAAAATCCGTTCGGCATCTGGCCAAAAACGGTCATAGGAAAGCTCATGCTTCACATACAATGTGATCAGCAAACAGGCCCCAATGCTTACCGCGAGGCCGGTCAGATTGATCAGCGAATAAATGCGTTGCTTCAGCAGGCTACGCAGGGCTATTTTCAGGTAGTTCTTCAGCATGAATTTTTGCAATTAAGATGAGTGCAAGCGTCAAAAAGTCTTATCAAACCAAACAATTCAATTGAATTTACGTCTATCCGGCAGGCCGGTTCTGAACACTGCTTCCCCAGCGTTTATGGGGAAACGATTATCTTTGCCGGCGGTTACACGCTATGTTTAAATTAATAATTATTCTGATCCTGATTATCTACCTCCTGAATAAGGTGAGTGTAATCCTGTTCCGGGTTATGGGTCGTCCTGAACAAGGTTCCCGCAAAGCTCCTACCGGCAGCATACATGTTGATTCTGCACCCCGTAAGAACACCAAGAACGGCGGAATCAAGGGAGGAGAATACGTTGACTACGAGGAAGTCAAATAACAGCACACCATGAACGTCCCATGTTATAAATACCAGGCAGCTGGGAATGATTTTATTCTGGTTGACAACCGATCGGGTCAGTTGAGATTTTCAAATGATCAGATCAGCAGGTGGTGCCATCGTCGTTTTGGCATTGGTGCGGATGGAATTATTTTACTGGAAAACCAGGAAGGGTATGACTTTCGGATGGTGTACCACAACAGTGATGGGAGCGTCAGCTTTTGCGGCAATGGATGCCGGGCGGCTGTCCATTTCGCTCATCTCCTTGGTGTCATAAAAAATACAGCCCGCTTCATGGCGCATGATGGTGCTCACGAAGCCTTTATCTTGCCTGATGGGCGTATTCGCTTTTCCCTGCGCGATGTCGACAGCATCCAACATCGGGGCGCGGATTATTACATTAACACCGGTACCGATCATCATGTTCGGTTTGTAAAAAATCTTGCCCAATATCCGGTTGTAACAGAGGGCAGGGCTGTTCGCTATAGTGCTGATTATCCCAAAGGCACCAATGTAAACTTTGTTGAAGTTACTGACTCGGGCGCCGTATCGTTCCGGATTTATGAACGCGGTGTTGAAGATGAGACTTTTTCCAGTGGCTCAGGAGCAACCGCCTGCGCCTTGGTGGTAGCCCACACCAGCGGTATGGCATCACCCATCAAGCTATCAGCTCCCGGCGGCGAGTTGGAGGTTGCTTTTGTCACTACACCAGCCGGTGGCTTCCGTCAGGTGTACCTAACCGGCCCTGTCTCGCTCGTTTTTGAGACCCAGCTGCCTCGCTAGGTCCACCCGAGCCGGGCTTATTACTGCCAAAATGCGTGTTCCCGCTGGTTTGGAACTATAATTGCACCCTTGAAAATCTTTACCTTTACAACCCGTTTAAAAGAAAAATCGGATGAATTGCCTTCGCTGCGAAAAGACCAAGTAATCCGAACGAATAACACGATCCCATGCTAAAATTCATCGCCAAACTGCTCGGCACCAAGTCAGAAAAGGACATCAAACGCATCATGCCGCTGGTAGAAGCCACCAAGCGGGAATACGCCAAACTGGCTACTTTATCCAACGACGAGCTGCGGGGACAGACCCAGGCAGTTCAACAGCAAATCAATGCAGCCCTCAAGCCCATTGATGATCAGCTGGCGGGGTTGCACAAGCAGATTCAGGATCAGCCGCAGCTTGAGTTGCAGTCCAAAGAAGCGATTTTCAATAAGATCGATCAGCTGGAAAAAGACCGCAACAAGGCACTTGAGGCTGTGTTGATGGAAGTACTTCCCCTTGCGTTTGCCATTGTGCGCGAAACCGCACGTCGCTTTAAGGAAAATGAGTACATCGAAGTTACCGCACTTGAGTACGACCACCGCTTTGCAGCCCAATATCAAAACATAACCATTGAGAATGGCAAGGCCCGCTGGCACAACAAGTGGATGGCTGCTGGTAACATGATCACCTGGGATATGGTACACTATGATGTACAGATTATAGGTGGGGTTGTGTTACACGAAGGAAAGATTGCCGAAATGGCCACTGGTGAAGGAAAGACCCTTGTGGCCACCTTCCCAACTTTCCTTAATGCGCTCAGCAAACGTGGCGTTCACATCGTAACCGTAAACAACTACCTCGCAACCCGCGACAGTGAGTGGATGGCTCCCTTGTTTCAGTTTCATGGCCTCACAGTAGATTGTATCGACAAGCACGAACCCAACACCCAGGCACGTCGCAATGCCTATCAGGCTGACATTACCTACGGTACCAACAACGAATTCGGCTTCGACTATCTGCGTGATAACATGGCCCGTGAAACCGATGAACTCGTACAACGCGGACACCATTATGCGATGGTCGACGAGGTCGACTCTGTGTTGATTGATGAGGCCCGTACGCCCCTGATTATCTCTGGTCCGATCCCCCGCGGCGATGAGCACGAGTTTTATGATCTGAAGCCCAGGATCTTTAAAGTGGTAGAGGCCCAGAAAAAACTGGCCACGCAATATCTGAATGAGGCTCGGAAACTGATCGCCGAAGGCAACGAAAAAGATGGTGGTCTGGCTTTGTTTCGTGCACATCGCGGTATGCCCAAATTCAAGCCCTTAATAAAGTTTCTGAGCGAAGCGGGCAACAAGAGCATCCTGCAAAAGACAGAAAACTATCACCTTCAGGACAACAAGAAGGAGATGCCAAAGGCGGACGCACCGCTCTATTTTGTTATTGATGAAAAAGACAACAGTGTAGAACTCACAGACAAAGGGATTGATTTGATCACCGGTGAAGGTGAAGACCACTCACTTTTCATCCTGCCCGAAATCGGAACTGAACTGAATAAACTGGAAAACGACTCCACCCTGGATGGCCCCACACTCCAGCAAAAGAAGGAAGAACTGATCCGTGACTACACTACCAAATCACAACGGGTACACAGCATCAATCAGTTGTTAAAGGCATATACCCTGTTCGAACGTGACACCGAATACATCATCGTTGATGGTAAAGTGAAGATCGTGGATGAGCAAACCGGCCGAGTACTCGACGGCCGTCGCTACTCTGACGGCTTGCATCAGGCCATTGAGGCCAAAGAAAACGTGAAGGTGGAAGACGCGACCCAAACCTACGCCACGGTCACGCTGCAAAACTACTTCCGGATGTACCACAAATTGGCTGGTATGACGGGTACCGCCGAAACAGAGGCAGGTGAGTTCTGGGATATCTATAAACTTGACGTGGTGGTAATTCCCACCAACCGGCCGGTGACCCGTAAAGACATGGATGACCTCGTGCACAAAACGATGCGTGAGAAGTTCAATGCCGTAGTCGAAGAAATTGTAACGCTCACCAAAGAGGGGCGCCCTGTCCTGGTGGGTACTACTTCCGTAGAAATTTCTGAATTGCTGAGTCGTATGCTGCAGTTGCGGAAGATCAAACACAACGTACTCAACGCCAAGCAGCACCAGCGCGAAGCAGAGATTGTGGCGGAAGCTGGTAAGCCTGGCACGGTTACCATTGCTACCAACATGGCCGGCCGCGGAACGGATATCAAGCTTACGCCGGAATCTAGGGCTGCGGGCGGTTTGGCCATTATCGGAACGGAAAGACATGAATCCCGGCGTGTGGATCGTCAGTTACGCGGTCGTTCTGGTCGTCAGGGTGATCCAGGCACTTCCAAATTCTATGTTTCTCTGGAAGACAACCTAATGCGATTGTTCATGCCCGAACGTATTGCCCGTATCATGGATCGTTTGGGCCTGAAAGAAGGCGAGGTTATTTCTCACTCCATGGTTACAAACTCCATTGAAAGGGCGCAGAAAAAGGTAGAAGAAAACAACTTCGGCACACGCAAGAGACTGCTCGAGTATGACAACGTGATGAACTCCCAGCGGGAAGTCATTTACAAGCGTCGTCGCAACGCCCTGTTTGGTGAGCGTTTACAGTTGGACATCCTTAGTATGTTATACGATACCTGTGAAGATCAGGTGGCTAGTGGTAAAGCCGGAGAAAGTTTTGGCAACTTTAAGCTGAACCTGTTGACCATGCTCGGCGTCGATGTAAGCATTACGGAGGACCAGTTTGCCAAAGCAAGTCCGGATGAACTCACGGGCATTGTATATCGCGAAGCACTCGCCCAGTACGAATCCAAGAATAAGGCCGTAGCCCATAAAGCCCTGCCAATCATCCAGGATATATTTAGAACCCGTGGAGCTACTGTCGAGAATATTTTGGTGCCGTTCACCGATGGCATTAAGCAGATTGGCGTATCCGCGCCCCTGAAGCGATGCGTGGAAACCAACAACGATGAATTGATCAGGTCCATGGAGAAAATGATCACACTCAGCATCATTGACCAGCAATGGAAAGAACACCTTCGGGATATGGACGACCTGAAGCAGAGCGTTCAGAATGCGGTGTACGAACAAAAGGATCCTTTGCTGATCTACAAGTTTGAGGGGTTTGAGGCCTTCAAACGCTTTGTCACCCGCGTGAATGAAGAGACCATCTCCTTCCTGATGAAAGCTGAGATTCCGATCGAAGAACCTGAACGCGTTCAGGAAGCACGCGCACAGAAGCGTCAACGGTACAGTGAGCAAAAAGATGAGTCCCGTTCGCTCTTGCAAGGCGGTGGCAGCGCACCAGCAGCGGCACATACGCAACCGGAACAAAAAGTTATGCCCGTGCGATCAGAAAAAGTAGCTGGGCGCAATGATAAGGTAAGTGTTCAGTATCAGGATGGACGGGTGCTGAAAGATGTGAAGTATAAGAAGGTAGAAGAAGACATTAAGAACGGTACCTGCGTAGTCATTGACTAACCAGAAAGCAATATGCGCACGATTATGGTACGATTCGGATTTATTGCACTGGTCATTGCCAGTTGTGACCATCTGGCATTTGGGCAGAAGGGGCGATCCAACTACCATGAAGACCTAACCGTACTCCGTCCTCGTTTTGAAGCTACCATGGATACGGGCAAAGTAAAAAGCCTGCGCGAAAAAGCAGTCTTTACCCCCACGCGAACGGTAAACGCCAAAGTGGATACGGTGATGGACAGCATTAACCGGTTTAACCGAACACGCAAGTTCACTGATGGTTTCACCATACAAGTGTATTCAGGGCAGAACAAAGAAGAAGCCATGAACACCAAGAAAAAACTTTCCACCGAAGTGTCCGACCTTAATGCAGAACTTCAATATACGCAACCAAAATTCAGGGTTCGCGTGGGTAGTTATTATTCCCGCCTGGAGGCGCAAAAAGATCTGCTTCGCCTCAAAAAGGTATTTCCCAATGCGATTCTGGTTCCCGAAAAAATTATGCTGCGCTGATGGGTCTGCTGGATGCCGTTAAAAAATTGTCCGGTGAACTCGCCCCGAAAGTAGTCGGGTGGCGGAGGTATCTGCATGCCAATCCGGAACTTTCCTTCCAGGAATATAATACTGCTTCCTGGGTTGCGGGCGAGTTGCGTAAGTACGCAATTTCATCCACGCCCATTTCTACAACTGGGCTTGTAGTATTAATTGCCGGTAAGAATCCTTCCTCCAAAGTGATTGCCTTACGCGCCGACATGGATGCGTTGCCGATCACCGAGCAAAACGATGTTCCATATAAATCATGCAATCCTGGCGTGATGCATGCCTGTGGGCACGATGCACACACGGCATCATTGATGGGTGTGGCTGTTATTCTTCATTCCCTCCGTGATCAGTTTGATGGTACGGTGAAATTGCTTTTCCAACCTGGCGAAGAAAAAAATCCAGGCGGTGCTTCTTATCTGATCCGCGATGGGGCACTTGTCAACCCAGTCCCGGAGGCCATCATTGGGCAACATGTCATGCCGCTGTTGCCTGTAGGTAAGGTTGGCTTTCGCGAAGGCATGTACATGGCCAGTTCGGATGAAATATATCTGCGCGTACTAGGAAAAGGCGGTCATGCATCGGCCCCTGACCTTGTCGTGGACCCCGTATTGATTGCGGCACACCTGGTCGTGGCGTTGCAGCAGATCGTCAGCCGGAATGCAAGTCCCAAACAACCAACGGTATTATCCTTCGGAAAAATCCAGGGCAATGGCGCTACCAACATCGTACCCGATGAAGTGACACTGGCCGGTACTTTTCGCGCGCTCAATGAGAACTGGAGACAAGAAGGATTGACCCGTATTCAGCATTTGGCGGAAGGCCTGGCGGCTTCAATGGGAGGTCGATGTGAAGTGACCATATCGCATGGCTATCCGTACCTCGAAAACAATCCAGCCCTTACCCAACGCATACGCCGAGCAGCGGAGGCGTACCTGGGAAAGGAAAACGTTGTTGACATTGAATTGACCCTCGGCTCAGAAGACTTTGCCTATTATTCGCAAGTATTGCCTGCATCCTTTTATCGCCTCGGTACGCGCAACGAAGCCCGGGGGATTACCAGTTATATCCATACACCGACTTTCGACATTGATGAGGCAGCCTTGGAAATTGGACCTGGCCTGATGGCCTGGATGAGCCTGCAGGAGTTGGGGGCCCAACCATAAGCTGTATTAAGTAATTGTTAATAGTCTCTGGTGATCGGGGTGAGTGTCTATCTTTACCCATTCCATGAGTCAAAACACGCCCAATTCGGTCGGTTCACAAACCACACGCTGGTCTTCCTACGCCCGCAACACAGCCTTTGTGTTGCTAGCACTGGTAATCTTTCTGTTCGGGCTCGAGTTGATGTTATCCACCCTGCAACACTTGGGCAAACCTGCGGCAGAGGCCATTATCCTGGCAACCTCAAATCCATTTACAGCGCTCTTTATCGGATTGCTGATTACAGCCATCATCCAAAGCAGCACCGCAACCACTTCCATGACCGTGGCACTGGTAGCTTCCGGATCATTGACCCTTGAAAGCGCTGTTCCCATTGTCATGGGCGCCAACATTGGCACAACGATCACAAGCACCATCGTATCACTGGGTTTCCTTCCCCGCAAAAAGGAGTTCAGGCGTGCAGTAGCCGCAGGCACGTACCATGATTTTTTCAACATCCTCACGGTAGTGATTCTATTTCCACTGGAATACTACTTTCAATTTCTGTCTTTCCTATCCCGAAAGCTGACCACAGCTTTGTTTCATCAACCTTGGTTGTCTGCCAAAGGATTTGCGCATCTCGGCCTTGGCCTCGGCACCATTACCGATGGATTGGTACGTCTTATCGGCAATGGTTTCGTGCTGATTGCCCTGTCACTGGTTATTCTATTTGGTTCGATTCTTTTCTTCCGGAAGGTGCTCACGAGTCAGCTCGGGCTGGGTTCTTCTGACCGGTTTCAAAGGTTCTTCTTTCAAAAGCCGCTGAAGTCATTTGCCTGGGGGGTCCTTACCACAGCCGCCATTCGTTCCAGCTCAGTGACGACATCCCTGGTGGTGCCGTTGGTTGCCAAGAAAGTCGTCAAACTCCGCAGTGCTGTCCCCTTTATCCTCGGCGCTAACCTGGGTACCACATTCAGTGCCTTATTGGCCGCATTGATGAATTCTCAAACAGCCATCAGCATTGCCCTCGCACATGTGCTCTTTAACTTTATTGGTGTATTGCTCTTTGGACTTACCCCCTACATCCGGGAAGTGCCGGTTCAACTCGCACAGGGCCTGGGTCGGCTTACCCTCCGTTATCGTTTGGCTGGACTGCTCTACCTGTTGCTTTCCTTCTTTTTTATTCCTTTCTCATTAATCTATTTCAACCGCGATGCGGTAGCCGTTACCGAACTCACATATCAAAAGATTGAAAACAATCAACAGAGTTTCTTTACCGTAATCGCCAAGACATTTGAAAACCAATCCGTCAGCATTCGTTCAGTTTATGATGAGGACAACGCAGCCGAACCTTCCCAGATCTATTCGGTTTATCGCAAAAACAATGTGTTGATGATCAACAACGAATTGTTTGAAATGAACAAGCCCGGCTTCTGTCGGGATGGCGAGGATGCACAGGGCAAGTTCCAAATGTGCATACGGGAAATTATACCATCTTTTGTCACAAACCCAGGACAGACTTTTGCTTCTGTTTTCGTATTCGAGAAGACGCACGATGCTGATCCTGCTCAATCTACCTGGTACTACATAGGTGCAGAGGACAATCTTGTTGTAAAACGAGAACGGCGCCAATCCGGCCAAACCGTGTTGGTGGAAGAGTTGATTGCTGCCAGGCGCAAGTAACCGTTAAAACGGTCAAAATCACGTATATTGCCATAAGGTTATGGATAAGATTTCAGAGACGATTCTTAAGTTTTTGCGGCTAGACGGGTTTGTCAGTAACCTGACCGGCTATGTTGAGGCCCGCATTGAACTACTGAAGACAGAAATACGCGAAGACCTGGGCAAGGCACTGAGCCGTGCTATGGTATCAATTGCCTTGTTTCTGGTAGGGTTCTTATCCCTCATCTTCTTCAGTTTAGGATTGGCTCATTTCATTAACCAGTACTTTGAAGACAGTTATGTCGGATTCTGGGCTGTCGCCGGATTGTATGCCTTCATTTTTCTGCTTGTATTGGTTTTCAAAGACAACATCCTCAAATCCTTTGAGGCTCATTTCAAGGAATTGACCAAACGAAAAGCCAGGTAAGTCATGGAATTACTGGAAACTCAGGATCCCGAAAAGAAGAGACTGATCGAAACATCCGATCGCCATAAACGCGCATTGGAAAAAGAAGTCAACGAACTCTCAAAGAAGACCGAGCGCATGGTAACCAATGCGTTGATTATCGGAGGATCACTGGCACTTACTTATTTTTTAGTGAGTTCCCTTTCGGGCAAGAAAAAGAAACGCAAGCATAAGGTTGTTCAGGCCCAGGCCGAAGGTGGAGCTGTTATCGAAACCGATGAAGAATCCGATGAGCCTTCCGTATTGGGACAACTGGGTACTAAGATTCTGAATCAAGCCACAATCATGTTGCTGGATATTGCCAAGGATAAATTGTTCGAATACCTCGAATCCAGAAAGAAAGCGGATGAGCATTCTTGAGTCACTTCAGACACGGAAGCGACAGGGCATCAAATCCATTGCCGTATTGGTAGATCCGGATAAGGTCGATGACCCAAGTCGGTTAAAATATCTTTGTGATCTGGCCAGCGAAAACTGCGTCGATTTCTTTTTCGTGGGCGGGAGCCTTATTACTACTGGAAATCTTTCCAAAGTCATCTCCACCATTCGTGAAAATGTAAGTATACCTGTGGTTCTTTTTCCAGGCAGTGCTCAGCAGGTTGACCCGGGCGCTGACGGGATCTTGTTTCTTTCCCTGATCTCAGGTCGTAATCCTGACTACCTCATCGGACAGCACGTTTTGGCTGCACCGCTCCTGAAAGAAAGTGGTCTTGAAATCCTGCCTACCGGCTACATGCTCATCAATTCCGGAAAAATGACGTCGGTAGCTTATGTCAGTAATACTATTCCACTACCAGAAGATAAATATAGTCTGGCTGCCAGTACCGCCCTGGCCGGGGAAATGCTCGGTCTCCGCCTCATGTATCTTGATGCTGGTAGCGGTGCTGAGCGCGAAATCTCGGGCCGCATGATAGGGGCCGTACGGAAGGCCATCGGTATTCCCCTTATTGTAGGGGGAGGCATCAACACCGCTGAAAAAGCTCACAATGCACTTCACGCCGGGGCTGACCTGATTGTTATTGGTAATGCACTGGAGAAAAGTCCTGATCTGCTTACCGAAATCAGTGAGAGGGTATACGACTGGAATCAACAAGCGACTGGTCAGTGACGTGCCGATTAGTTTTGGCTATCGCAGTAGTTCACGCGATATCACCATTTTTTGAATCTCTGTCGTGCCTTCATATATCTGGGTGATCTTGGCATCCCGCATCAATCGCTCCACATGAAACTCCTTCACATAGCCATAGCCGCCATGGATTTGTACGGCTTCAGTGGTCACTTCCTGAGCAATCTGAGAAGCAAACAGTTTGGCCATGGCGGCCGCCTTCACAAAATCTTTCTTCTCATCTTTTAGCGCAGCCGCCTGCCATACCAGCAACCGGGCAGCATCAATCTTGGTGGCCATCTCTGCCAACTTGAATTGAATGGCCTGATGTTCGGCCAGGTGTTTGCCAAAAGCTTTGCGCTCTTTTGCGTATCTCGTGGCCAACTCCAATGCCCCTGAAGCAATCCCCAATGCCTGCGCGGCAATACCAATGCGCCCACCGTTCAGGGTGCCCATCGCAAAAGTAAATCCAAAACCCTCCTCACCAATCCGGTTCGCCTTGGGCACCTTCACATCGGTGAACATCAGCGAATGGGTGTCACTGCCCCGAATTCCCATCTTATCTTCTTTCTTGCCCACGACAAAGCCAGGCATGCCGCGTTCTACAATCAGGCAATTGATGCCCTTGTGCTTTTTGCTTGCATCGGTTTGGGCCATGACCAGGTATACACTTGCGCTGCTGCCATTGGTGATCCAGTTTTTCGTGCCATTGAGCAGGTAGTGATCTCCCTTATCTTCAGCCGTAGTTCGCTGGCTCGTCGCATCTGATCCTGCCTCAGGTTCCGACAAACAAAAAGCACCGATGACTTCTCCGGCAGCCAATCGCTTGAGGTACTTCTGCTTCTGTGCTTCTGATCCGTGTTTTTCCAGACCCCAACACACCAAAGAGTTGTTCACCGACATCATTACCGACGCCGATGCATCCACTTTCGAGATTTCTTCCATAGCCAGCACATAAGATATGGTATCCATGCCGCCGCCGTTGTAATCCAGGCTGGTCATCATGCCCATGAATCCCAGTTCTCCCATTTTCCGCTGAAGGGCTTCGGGAAACTTCGAGTGTGTATCGCGATCAATGACACCTGGTAATAACTCAGTTTGCGCAAAGTCACGAGCGGCTTGTTGTACGGCCAATTGCTCTTCGGTAAGTTGAAAGTTCATGCAGAAAATGGATTGTTCTGGTGTAACAAAGATACACGCAAATTGATGATTGGTTGGTAATCCCGGATCAGCATCAACAAAAAAGCCTGACACATGGCCAGGCCTTCTCATTTCATTGCGATATGTTTAATCCCGGTCGCCTCCGAGAAACATCATCACGTAGTAAGCCAGCATGGTAATGGCACCAATGGCTGCAACCACATAGGTCATGGCTGCCCACTTAAGTGCATCCTGTGCCATGTCATATTCTTCGGGCGTTACCACGTTGCGGGTCTTTACCCAGGCCAGCGCCCGGCGGCTGGCATCAAATTCGACCGGAAGGGTGATCAACGCAAACAGGGCGAACACACCATAACATACAATCAATATCATCAAGGCCGTCTTCCAGGGCAGGAAGGCACCTGCAAAGAAGCTACCAAATAACATGGCCATCATCACAAAGTTCAATACGCTGGCGCTGATGTTCTGGATGGGCACCATGGCTGACCGAAACTCGAGCATAGCGTATGCTGTGGCATGCTGAACAGCATGGCCACATTCGTGAGAAGCAATAGCGGCAGCAGCTGCATTGCGTCCATTATAAACGTCCTGACTCAGGTTTACTGTTTTGTTGGCCGGATTGTAATGGTCCGTCAACTCACCATCAACACTGATTACCTGCACGTCATGAATGCCGTGATCGGCAAGCATCAGGCGAGCTACTTCAGCTCCCGACAGATCTTTGGTCAGGTGTGTTTGTGCGTATTGCTTGAATTTGCTCTTGAGACGGGAGCTGATCATCCAACCCACGATCATGAAAAAAATACCAATGATAAATGCCATATGTGCTAACAGTTAGGTTTTCTTGATTTTGTCAATTATACGGGACGTAGAGTATCCAGGTACAAATTCTATGGTTTTTACTACACCCCCATGCTTTTTTACAACATCTGCGCCAACTATGTTTTCTGCCAAATAGTCACTTCCCTTCACCAAAACATCAGGAATCAAGGCAGAAATCAACTCCAGGGGGGTATCCTGGTCGAAAAAGACGACCAGGTCAATAAACTGAAAAGAGGCCAGAATGTGCGACCGGGATATCTGATCCTGCACAGGTCGGCTTGGGCCTTTAAAACGCGATACTGAATCATCCGTATTTAGGCCCAGTACCAATTTATCACCCAGGGCCCTGGCTTTCTCAAGGTAGTCGACATGTCCCAGGTGAACGATATCAAAGCAACCATTGGTGAAGACAACCTTCTTCCCCTCCTGCTTCCACTGCTGAATCTGCTTTTGGGCGGACGCAACATCTACTATTTTTCCGGCTGCTTTTTCCATCTAATAATCAAATAACTAATGATGAGGGACACTACACCACCAACAATCATGGTGAAGGTTTGCCACGCATGAAAGATAAACACAAATGCGACCGCATCCGTTTGGGGCAATTGGTAAAGTACAACCAGTCCTGCTGGCACTATGGTATGGTAGGATCCGGCTCCACCTGGAAGCGGGGCCGCCATCGCAATGGCGCCAAGTGCGAATACGGCCAACACCGCATTAAGCCCCAGCTGATCGGTGGTATCAAAGGCACGAATTACGGTGTAACTCATGCCAAAATACAATACCCAGATTAATACGGAGTAAATGAGAAAAAGTCCCTTGCGCTTCAATTGAAAAACCGAAAGCAACCCTTCTTTAAATCCATGAAGCACTTTTTGAAGTTTTTCGTTTTTGCGAAACGACCAGGCTGCGATCCCCAGGCCTACAACACCTAATCCTCCCACCCAAATCCAGATCGGAATATGAAATCCGTTATTAGAAGAACCTACACCAAGGCTGTTAAGGAACCCGATAAGTTTATCCCACTCCACAATAAAAGCCAGCACAATTACTGCCAAGAGGCAAAGCACATCTGCAATGCGTTCCACCACGACGGTGCCAAAGGATACTTCGACGGGTGTGTTTTCCAGCTTGTAAAGATTATAGCATCGCGAAACTTCTCCACCGCGAGGAACAGCAAGGTTTACGAGATACCCGATCATCAGGGAGTAAAAGCTATTCATTAGCGAAACCTCGTTGCCGGAAGGTACCAGCAGCATACGCCATCGTTCGGCACGCAGGAAGTGGCTGACGTAAGCGACAACAGCCATTAATATGAGCCAGCCCTTGTTTGCGTTATTCCAGGCAGCCCAGATAATATCCCATTTATCTTCCCCTTCAGCAGGTGTTAGCGCACGCAATGAAAGCCAAAGCAACCCTGCGGTGAGGCCGAGCATCAGTACATATTGAAGAATTGTACGAATTGCCTTGGGCACGTTTTCTAATTTTTTCGCGAAGGTAGCAAGTAACCCATTTAGTTCCAGTTATAGCCAGATCGCGGTCATTCGTCGATAACCAAGTCGCTGTTGCAAGATGCCCCTGCGACTTGTTTTGCTTGGCCAAAACTGACAATTCAGGCCCTGGGGGCTGATTTTCATCTAAGTGATAGGGGCTTTATAATTGATTCACAGTTGAATACGGGTTGAAATTCCCGTACCTTTGTGGACTTGTTTTTTGAAAATATCATCTATTATGTCCAAACTACGCATTCTGTATGTAGCCAGCGAAATCAACCCGTTTCTTCAGACCAGTGAAGTAGCCGAATTTGTTCGGAAGCTTCCTCAGGCCATGCAGGAAAAAGGGATGGAAATTCGCATTCTGGTGCCCCGATTTGGGTTAATTAACGAACGTAAAAACCGGCTGCATGAGGTAGTGCGCCTTTCTGGAATTAATATTTCGGTTGGCGATGAGGAGAAGCCTTTGATTATCAAAGTGGCCTCTATCCCGAATGCCAAGTTACAAGTGTACTTTATCGACAACGAGGATTACTTCCACCGCAAGTCAATGTTCCATGACAAGGAAAATAAATTCTACGAAGACAATGATGAGCGGGCCATTTTCTTCTGTAAGGGAGTGATTGAGACTGTACGAAAACTAGGCTGGACCCCGGACATCGTGCATTGCAACGATTGGATCACCAGCTTTATCCCCCTGTACCTGAAAACCACGTATAAGAATGATCCGTTGTTCAAGAATACTAAGTCCGTGTTTACGATTTATAACAACAGCTTCACCCACAAATTCAAGGGTGATCTGATGGGCAAAGTGAAGATGATGGACATCGAGGACAACATGCTGGGCCACCTGAAAACAGCCGACTACGAAGGGTTTGTTAAACTGGGTGCACAGTTTGCGGATGTGGTTTCCGTTGCCGGAGACAATAAGAAGCTGGAAGGATTAGTTAAGAAGATTAAAGAGAAGAAAGTTGAAACCATTGAAAAAGACGACAATTACACGGAGTCGTTTTATAATCTTTATACGGAGTTGGCGGGGTAACACGGCTGGCTTACTGCTGGTCTTTCTGGTCGTTCTGTTTTTTTCCTGCAAGGACGATGCGGCCATTGTGGGTTTCCCAAAAGATGCGCGGCTGAAGTCCTATTTTGTTGACATTCCGCTCAATCCCTCCGTCATTAAATTCGGAGCGATTCTTACGCGCAATGGGCCAAACGATAAACTTGCCCGCATCATGGTAGGTAAGTACAATGATCCTAACCTGGGAAATATAGAAGTGAAGGGCTTCGCCAATATCGCCCCCCCGAGTGTGACGATTACCCCTACCGCTACATCCATTCCAGACTCACTGGTATTGTCCCTTAACCTGGACTTTTATTATTATGGAAATCCAGACTCCACCCGGCAGCACCTTGAAGTCTACGAAGTATTGGATACGATTCAGCCTTCTTCAGGCTACTATAGCACTACCGCTATTAATTATAGTCTCAAACCCATTGGCGAAGCATATTTCAGTGTTAAGCCATCGGACTGGGCAGATGCCCTTGTACTTAATGCAGATACGGATACAGCGAACAACATTCACCAGATTGTTCATGTGAAGCTCTCTTCATCATTTGCCTCCAGGCTGTTGGGAGATATGATCAGCAATCCTACTTTGTTCCAGGATATCAATCCCTTTATCGGAAAATATCCAGGCTTGGCCTTCGTGATGAAGGATGGTGACAAGATCGTTGGGATCAATCCTGTGTTTACAGGCACATCCCCCACCTCCAGGAACTCAAGAATGCGCCTCTACTATTCGGATGGTGGTGTGCAAAGCCAGGCTGACTTCACCATCTATTATACCAACAATTTTTCCATTGGCATCACTTTTCCCGGAGTAAGTTTCTCCACCATCACATCTGATTTGAGCGCAACACCGCTGAATGGCATTACAGATTTCACAGATTTTAAGCCATCCGATAACCACATGTACGTTCAAAGCGGAACGGGCATTATCACCAAACTGGACCTCACCAAGTTTTATGAGTTTGTTGACACCATGGACAATGTGATGTTCAACTCGGCTGAAGTGGTGTTAAGTAATGTGGGCAATTCCATTGTGCCTGGTACCGTACAATTACGTGTTCTGGATTCAACCAATCATTTCAGAAGCCCCTTTGTTGATACCCTGGTCAGCGGAGTTATTACCACCACCCTCGACCCTTATATGGGAAAGATCCCTACTGCATTGCAACCAGCACCAACCTCCTCCAATGCAGTGGATGTGCGGGCAGACCAAGGATCAGTTATTGCTGTAAGCACAGACAAAATTATAGGCAAAGTATTCATAACCGAGTTTTGTCAGCAGGTGTATAAATACAAACGCGACAAACGCCGGGTGAAAGCACTGGCGATTATGCCTACAGAATCAGAATTTCAAAAATCGGTAAGTTCATTCATGCTTGATCCGAATATTAGTCTACGCATTTACTATACCCGACCGATCATTAAGATCAGATAATTACCATGTGTGGCATTGTTGCATACGTTGGTCATCGTCAGGCCAGTGAAATCATTATCAAAGGCCTGAAACGACTGGAATACCGGGGCTATGACAGCACCGGAATCGCTCTCCTCAACGGCGGACTTAACGTCTACAAAAAGAAAGGCAAGGTTTCAGAACTGGAATCCTTTCTCAAAGGGACAAACCTCAACAGCCATATTGGTATCGGCCACACCCGGTGGGCTACCCATGGCGAACCCAACGATGAAAATGCCCACCCGCACTATTCAGCCACCAAAAAGCTGGCCATTATCCACAACGGTATCATCGAGAACTACTCTCCGCTCAAGAAGGAACTCATCCGCAAGGGGCATACCTTTCTCAGCGATACCGACACTGAAGTTTTTATTCACTTCATTGAAGACATCTACGAAAAAGAGAAATGCTCGCTGGACGAAGCAGTGCGACTGGCCCTTACCCGTGTAGTCGGTGCTTACGCGATTGTTGTGATGTCATTGGAAGAGCCTGACACCCTGATTGCTGCCAGAAAAGGAAGCCCATTGGTACTGGGAATTGGTAAGGGTGAGTATTTCATGGCATCTGATGCAACCCCAATTATTGAATATACCAATGAAGTGGTGTACTTGAATGATCAGGAGATTGCCTTGGTGAAGGGTGGCAAACTGACCATTAAGAATGTGGCCAACCTGCCGCTGACCCCGTACATCCAGACCATCGACATGGAATTGGAGGCCCTTGAAAAAGGTGGATTCGACCATTTCATGCTTAAGGAGATATTTGAGCAGCCTCGTTCCATTATGGACTGTATGCGTGGCCGGCTGGATTCAAGTTCCAACCGTCTCATACTCGGTGGTCTTCGGGAGTATATCAACAAGCTGGTGCACGCTGATCGTATCCTGATTGTTGCCTGCGGAACTTCCTGGCACGCTGGTCTGGTTTCTGAGTATTTCTTCGAAGAATTTTGTCGCATCCCCACCGAAGTTGAATATGCCTCAGAGTTTCGATATCGCAATCCCATTATCCGCGAAGGCGATGTGGTTATTGCCATTTCACAATCCGGAGAAACTGCGGACACACTTGCTGCCATCGAGTTAGCTAAGTCTAAGGGTGCAATCATTTTTGGTGTTTGCAATGTGGTGGGCTCATCCATCCCGCGTGCTACACATGCCGGGGCGTATACCCACGCTGGTCCTGAGATTGGTGTGGCTTCTACAAAAGCATTTACAGCACAATTAACTGTGCTCAACCTGATCGCCTTGATTGTCGCCCATGCCAAGGGTTCAATCACCGAACAACGCTTTCACGAGATGTTGGTAGAGTTGGAGAGCATTCCCGCCAAAGTGGAGAAAGTTTTGAAGTCCAATGAAAGGATTCAGCATATCGCAGCTGAATTTAAAGATGTAACCAATTTTCTGTATTTAGGTCGCGGGTATAACTTCCCGGTTGCTTTGGAAGGGGCCTTAAAACTGAAAGAAATTTCGTACATCCACGCCGAAGGTTATCCCGCAGCCGAAATGAAGCACGGCCCGATTGCCCTGATTGATGCTGAAATGCCCGTGGTGTTTATTGCTACGAAAGACAGCTCGTACGAGAAAGTGGTTTCCAACATTCAGGAGGTGAAGGCAAGAAAAGGTCGTGTGATCGCTGTAGTGACTGAAGGAGACACTTTGATCCCGGGCATGGCTGAGTTCGTAATCGAGGTGCCCGCGACGACAGAATCGCTGATGCCCATGGTCTCGGTTATTCCCTTGCAGTTGCTGTCCTATCACATTGCTGTGATGCGTGGTTGCAATGTTGATCAGCCTCGCAATTTGGCGAAATCGGTCACCGTAGAATAATAATCAGCCTGTAATCAAATCTGGCACTTTCGTCACGACATCGCGGGTGCATGGTTACAATATTTTCTCCACAAACAGAATCTGATTGGAACGAGGCCCGGAGACTCGTGCGGGAATACACCTTGTCGCTGGGAATCGACCTGTCCTTTCAGGATATCGAAACCGAACTCTCAAATTTGAAGGAGAAATTTGAGGGCAATGGGGGCTGCTTCTTTCTTGCCAGAACTGATCAAGAAATCATCGGTTGCGCAGGCTTCTGGCGCATTGATGAAAGCACATGCGAAATGAAGCGATTGTATGTAGTCCCCAGCGCGCGTGGCCAGCAACTTGGAGAAAAACTTGTCCAAATGGTTCTCAATCGGGCACGCGACATGCAGTACCATACCATTCTGCTTGATACCATCGATACCATGAAGTCCGCTATTGAATTGTACCATCGCATGGGCTTTACAGAAATCGCTGCCTATCGATTTAATCCGCTTGAAGGAGCGAAGTATTTCAGCAGAGCGCTCTGATTATTGTGGAGCGAGGAATGACGTAGGTTTATACCGCTCTTCGCCAGTCTCCTGGTATGCAGCCTGAAGTAGCCTCCAAACATTTCCTTTCCCAAGTCGCTCGCACCATTCGAATGGCCCGAAGGGATAATTGGTACCCAGCTTCATGGCAAGGTCAATGTCATCCCGAGTTGCCGTGCCATCTTCAAGTGCGGCATAGGCTTCATTGATGATTCTCGCAATTATCCGGGGCGTCACCATCCCGGCCTGATCGGCTACAATACCATACGCTGTGCCCAGTGAAGCCAATACTTCCTTCAGTGCTTCGTGATCCTCCGGCCTAGCACAACTAACTTCCAGCACGGATCGATTGAACAAGGTGGGCAACCCACAATACCCAAACAAATTGCGATCGACTCCCAGGCTTTGAAGGCTTACAAAGGAGCAATTAAGAAATATACTACCGGCCGAATGCAGATATATGGACATCCGCTCAGCATGATCATGGATAGTGAAATCAAAGAGCACATCTCCTTTTGCTATCGACAATGGGTCTTGCACAAATTCAACCCGGTGACCAGATCCAAATTTCTGCCGTGCCTCTTCCAGATTTGTTGCATCCCCTACAATGAAGATTTGCATGTGTCGTGTCGTTCGGTGTTTTTTGTGATATTTGAATCAAAAGTACCACTTCCCATGGCAAAACAAGTCGTGTATTCAGCGCAGGCACCCGAACCTATTGGTCCTTACAGCCAGGCCATACAATCCGGCAACATGTTATTCCTGTCTGGTCAAATCGCCATAAACCGGTCTACGGGACAACTCGTTACCGGCACGATTCAGGAAGAAGCCCATCAGGTGATGAAGAACCTGTCCGAAGTACTCAAAGCTGGTGGCATGGATTTCGCGCATGTGGTGAAATGTACCATCTTCATGAAAGACTTGTCACAATTCAGTTTCGTAAATGAGGTGTATGGTTCTTATTTTCAAAAAGAACCTCCAGCCCGCGAAACAGTAGAAGTTAGTAGGTTGCCACGCGACGTCAACGTTGAGATTTCCTGCATCGCGATAAAGTAGTCGTCTCCGGCCCCGGAGGGATTTTGTACCTTTGACTCTTCCGATTGACCATGAGAGACGTTCGCGTTCGATTTGCCCCCAGTCCTACCGGTGCCCTGCACATTGGCGGGGTTCGTACTGCCTTGTACAATTATCTGTTGGCCCGCCAGTACCAAGGCACAATGATCCTTCGGATCGAAGATACCGACCAGGGGCGCTATGTACCCGGAGCCGAGCAGTATATAATTGATGCGCTGACGTGGGCCGGAATCACCATCGATGAAGGAGTAAGCAAGGGTGGCCCGCATGCACCTTATCGTCAGTCTGAACGCAAGCCACTTTACAAACAGTATGCCCAACAACTGATTGACCACGGTCGTGCCTACTATGCATTTGATTCTGCGGAAGAGTTAGAGGCCATGCGCGAACGCCTAAAAGATGTGGCAGGTGCCAATTCACAATACGGGAGCCAAACACGCCTGCAGATGGTCAACTCCCTTACTCTTCCGGCTGATGAAGTAAGCAAACGCCTGAATGCCGGCGCGCCTTATGTCATCCGCTTGCTGGTGCCGGAAAATGAGGAGATTCATCTTAATGACCTAATCCGGGGCGAAGTGACGGTGAACTCATCTTCCATAGACGACAAAGTATTAATGAAGTCAGATGGTATGCCTACTTATCACCTTGCCAATGTAGTCGATGACTACCTGATGAAAATTTCTCATGTGATCCGAGGCGAAGAGTGGCTGCCCAGCGCACCCCTCCATGTATTGCTGTATCGTTACCTGGGATGGGAACAAGACATGCCCCAGTTCGCACATTTACCGCTGCTCCTCAAACCCGACGGCAATGGCAAATTGAGCAAGCGCGATGCCGACAAAATGGGCTTCCCGATATTCCCGCTGAATTGGATCGATCCCGCCAGCGGCGAATTGGCGCAAGGCTTCCGCGAACGAGGATACCTTCCCGATGCACTCATCAACTTTCTGGCTTTTTTGGGATGGAACCCTGGGACGGAACAAGAACTTTTCTCCATGGACCAATTGATTCAAGCTTTCTCTATTGAGCGAATCGGCAAAGCCGGAGCGCGCTTTGATATACAGAAAGCACAATGGTTCAACCAACAATACCTGAAAAACAAACCGGATTCGGATTTGATGACCGGGTTCATGGATTCCGTTGTCGCCGCCGGGCATCGTTGTACACCTGACAAAGCCGCTAAAATTATTCATGCACTGAAAGAACGTGTCACCTTCCCGCAGGATTTCTGGCAGCAGGGAAAAATATTTTTCGTCGCGCCGATGTCCTATGATAGTCAGCTGGTGGCCAAGAAGTGGAATGCTGATGCTGCAAAAGTACTGGGTGCCTATGCTGAGGAATTGGAAGGAGCCCCTGCAATTTCCGCTGAATCAGCCAAAGCACTTTTGGAATCAGTTGCTTTAAAATTGAACATCAAACCCGGGCAGATTCTTCAGGTCTTGCGGATGACGATCACCGGTGGTTCCTCGGGACCGGACTTGATGACAACCCTGGAAATCCTTGGCAACGCAGAGTCTGCCAGGCGCATCAGAAATGCAATCCAAAATATTCCTCTCGCATCATGAGCAAGAAGCCAACCAAAGTAAAGCCCAAGGCTCGGGTACACAAAGACCTGGATGGCCTAGACGTGTCCATTGATTCCTTTGGCGAAATCCGGTCGAACACCAACATCGAGAAGATCAATGAGTTCCTCAACAAGAACGTTGACGACAAGAAGCTCCTGGACCGCGAAGACTCCGACAGCAAAAAGGCGGGAAAAAAGAAATAGTGAAGGCTATAACCTGGCCGCATTTCTTTCCGTTTGTACTCCCAATCCACGACACCCATGAATTCTCACGAAATCGATTATCAAATTAAGGGCGAAAGCATTCAGATTGTAGAAATCGAGCTTGACCCAACTGAAACCGTGATCGCAGAAGCCGGTGCCATGCTCTTTATGGAAGAAGGGATTCAGTTTGAAACCAAAATGGGCGATGGTTCAACAGCCAACCAAGGTCTCTTTGATAAGTTGCTCTCCGCCGGAAGTCGTGTACTCACAGGTGAGTCGTTGTTTATGACTCATTTTACCAATCGCGGGAACCGCAAAGCAAAGGTAGGATTCGCGGCACCTTATCCCGGTACCGTGATCCCCATCGATCTGTCCACGATGTCCAATCGTGAGCTAATCGTACAAAAAGACGGATTTCTCTGTGCAGCCTTTGGCACCAAACTTTCCATTTTCTTCAACCGGAAGTTCGGAGCAGGCCTCGTAGGTGGAGAAGGATTTATCCTCGAAAAACTTCAAGGCGACGGTAAAGCATTTGTTCACGCTGGTGGTACAGTGATCGAACGCACCCTGCAAAACGAGACTCTTCGGGTAGACACTGGCTGTGTCGTAGCTTTTGAATCACACATCGACTTCGATGTGGAGACCACAGGCAGCCTCCGCTCCATGGTTTTTGGTGGCGAAGGAATCTTTGTTGCCACCTTGCGAGGTACCGGAAAAGTATGGCTGCAATCCATGCCCATTCGTCGTTTGGTATCCGCGCTATCACCTTACGGTGCAAACAGCCGCAAAGAAGGCTCAAGTTTGCTGGGTGAATTCCTGAAAGGATAACTTATTTCATACGTAGGAAACTGGGTACAATGGCAGGCACACGTTTGCTATACTCCCTGTATTCATCTCCAAAAGTACCAATCAGCTTTTGCTCCTCGAGGTAAATGCCTATTGGCAGGTAGGCCCAAATACAGAGACATGAAATCAGCGTGGGCCAATTCGGAATAAACAGGAAGAATCCGACAGTGATCAAGATTATTCCGGAGTAGATTGGGTGGCGCACCAAACCTAACAGACCTGTTGTCTTTAGTCGTGTTGTTGGCTCATCAGCAAGCCCCAAAAAGGATCGTATCGGATAGTGACGGAAACTCAATTGAATCGTCATCACACCAAAAGTGGCCAGTACCAGGCTTACATATCGAAGCACACCACCACGTTCAAAAAAGTATGGTGATGGAATCCGGCTCACCATCCAGAACAAAACAATCAAACCAACCGTGGACACCACAGAATACCACAGGCGGTAACTACGTGGGTTGAGTGGGATGCGCTGCTTTATGCCCGCGGATGCCAAAATGCTGTGTGCCGCGAGATAAATAATCCAGGCGATGGCCAAGGTGATCAACATCATGAATAAAGGTAACGATGTTACACCGATTTGGTGAATCGTGAGTAATTTTAGGTCAGAACAAGATGAAAAAAATCAAACTTGGATTAATTCGCGAAGGCCGCATTCCACCAGACAAGCGAGTGGCTTTCACTCCCGCACAGGTGGAGGAGATTTTGCAACGCTATCCCGATGTGGAGATAGTGGTTCAAACCAGTCCCCTGCGTTGCTTCGAAGACCACGAGTACAAAGCTGTTGGCGTTGAGGTCGTGGACCAGGTTGCTGATTGCGATATTCTTATGGGTATCAAAGAGGTTCAAATTCCTGATTTGCATGACGGGAAAACCTATCTGTTCTTTTCTCATACGTTGAAAAAACAACCCTACAACAAGAAACTGTTGCAGGAAATTCTAAAGCGCAAAATTCGGCTTGTTGACTATGAAGCTTTGAAAGATTCACAAGGGAACCGACTTGTGGCTTTCGGACGCTATGCAGGTATCGTCGGTGCGTACAACGGACTCTGGACGTATGGCAAGCGGCATCAATTGTTTACCCTGCGTCGCGCCTTTGAGTGCTTCGATATCAACGATCTCAAGCTGGAACTGCGTCTTGTAAAATTACCTGCCATTAAAATCATCCTCACCGGCGCTGGCCGCGTAGCCAAAGGCGCTATGGAAACCCTTGACACGGCTGGCATCCGTAAAGTCTCTGCCTACGACTTCCTCCACCGGGTTTTTGATGAGCCCGTATATGCTCAGTTAAGCAGTGCCGACTATCACGTCCGAAAAGAAGGTGGTCCATTTAATCGCGAAGAGTTTCATCAACATCCCGAACGGTACAACTCCACTTTTGCTGAATACACAAAGGTCAGTGAGATCCTAATCGCCGGTGCTTTTTGGAATCCAAACGCTCCGGTGCTTTTCACCCGCCAGGATATGCTTGACAATGATTTTTGTATCAACGTTGTTGCTGACATTACATGCGACATTAACGGATCAGTCCCCAGCACCAAGAAAGCTACTTCCATCATTGATCCGTTGTACGACTACGATCCTGCAACCGACAGCATTCATCCTGCCCTTGGCGCCAACAAACAATTCATCACGGTGATGGCGATCGACAACCTGCCGTGCGAATTGCCCCGAAGTGCGTCAGAGGAATTTGGCCGCGATCTCATTGATCGTATCCTGAAACCGCTTCTTGTAGAAGATGATGGTGTCATTAGCCGTGGAACCCTCACCCGGGATGGGCAACTCACTTCTCATTTCGCCTATCTTTCTGATTATGCTGCCGGGTAAATCACCAATTTGTTCAACAATCGAATGACCCCCTCACGCCCATCCCCAATCCTTCATTTTACCGGGATTTTATTGGTTGTTGTCGGGTGTTCATCCTCCGGCGAAGTGCCGCTCTTTAATGGGCAGGACCTCTCTGGATGGGATACCTACATCGCCCCTGCCTCAGACAGCACTCCTCCTCCCGGTCTTAATCATGATCCCAATGGTGTATTCACCGTTACCCAGGTAGACGGGGTTTCTGCAATCCGTGTTTCCGGTGAGCAATATGGCGGACTCTCTACCCAACAGGAATACCACAATTATCACCTCAAGCTTGAGTTCAAATGGGGTGCAGCTAAGATTCCATCCTTCGCCAATCGCAAGCGGGATAGTGGCGTGCTCTATCATGCCGTAGGGCCACACGGTGTAGATGCACGCGCATGGATGCGCTCGCAGGAATTTCAGGTCCAGGAAGGAGACTGTGGTGATTATTGGGGCGTTGCGGGTGCGACCTTTGATATTCCTGCTGTGAAAAATGCGCAAGGCCTTTGGGTTTATGACGAAAAAGCGGATCGCATAACTTTTCGCGACAGCACAGTCGTTGGCCGCCGGTGCATTAAAGGGCTAGATGCTGAAAAGCCATATGGCGAATGGAATTCCCTGGAAATTATTTGCTTCGCAAACTCCAGCATTCATATCCTCAACGGCAAAGTGGTTATGCGACTGTATAACTCTTCACAGGTCATTGGCGGCGAATTGAGGCCACTTGCGTCCGGGAAAATTCAATTGCAATCAGAAGGATGCGAGGTGTTCTTTCGCAACATCACGCTCACACCCATCGAAAGCGTTCCTGCAGCCTTTCAGATTCCGTAATGGGCAAGGCCACGATTCAGTATCTGCTTACCGGCATCCTGTTCGCCGCACTGTGGGCCTCTGCTTCGTCGGCAGGCAAGTTTGGATTGCAATCGGCCGAAGGGCTGGTCTTGTTCAGCTTTCGCTTTATCATTGCAGGACTGGTGTTGCTTGCTTACGCGTTGTTGGTTCAACGCGACAGATTACCGGCTGGAAAAGAATGGGCCCAACTATTGGTCTTTGCCCTGTTTAACACGGCCCTCTACCTTGGGGTTTTCATTGTTGCGCTGGAAGAAGTGACTGCTGGCATCACCACCATTGCGCTCGCCTTGAATCCATTGCTGATCAGTTCCATGACATCCTTGTGGACCCGACGACCAATCACCCGTATCGAATGGCTCAGTCTGCTGATTGGTATAGTAGGGGTAGTGCTAGCCGCATACCCATTGCTACAAAATAGTCACGCTACCTTGTTCGGTCTTATCCTGCTTGGCAGTTGCATGATATTCTATTCCTTTGGGTCTGTGTATTATGCCACCGTTCCATGGAAACTTTCACGCACTGCGATTAACGGCTGGCAGGTGCTCATTGGAGGATTGATGCTCATCCCATTTGCTGCTTTCTTTCACAGCAAAGAAAATCAATTCGATTTTCGATTCTGGTTCTCCATTGGATGGTTGGTCTTACCCGTTTCGGTAGGGGCGGTTCAATTGTGGTTGTATTTGTTAAAAACAGATGCGGTCCGGGCCTCCCTCTGGCTGTTTCTATGCCCCATCTTTGGGCTCTTGTACGCGGCCTGGCTTTTGGCTGAACCCGTTACCTTATACACTATTGCAGGTCTGTTGCTGGTGCTGCTTGCCCTGATTTTGGGCCAACGGCCCGTTGTTCCCAAAGCCAATAAGGCGTGATTGGGGATAACTATTCCTATTGGTATTTTTGGGTATGATTATTTATAACGTAACGGTAGGCGTTGACAAAAGCATTGAGCAAGACTGGCTCGTGTGGATGCGGGAGATACACATACCCGATGTGATGCGCACCAACATGTTCCTTGGGCACAAGATGTACAAGATTCTGACCACCGATACGGATGAAACCGTTTCCTATGCAATTCAGTATTCGGCGGCATCGCTCAATGAAATTGAACGCTACCTGGAAGAATTTGCTCCGGCCCTCCGTGAAGAGGTGAACAAAAAATTTGGTGAACAGCAGGCAGCCTTTAGAACCTTGCTCGAAGAAATCTGATTCGGACCGGTGCCGATAGCCGGTATGCTCATCATGCGTTGGCTTACTATACTGCTATGGCTCTTGCCAGCAATGTCCCTGGCCCATCCAAGTGTCAGCATCCTGATGGACAGCAAGGGCAATGTCTACTATAGCGACCTTAAGCAAGTTTGGAAAATCAGTCCATCCGGCATAAAAACAATTGTGGCGCCCAACGTACACACTCACGAACTTTTCATTGACAGCAATGACAATGTGTATGGTGAACACCTTTGGTCTGATGGCGACGCATCAAATACCTGGGGTCATTTTACGTGGCGCCTGAGTGCATCCGGCCAATTCGAAAAACTCATTCCCAACACACGTGGATTTCTTACCAACTACAGCTTTAATCGGGACCAACAAGGACGTATGTACTGGGCAGGGCCACCAGGGCCCTGTCAAAAAATAGTGCGCAAGAATACCGATGGGAGTATTTCCACCTTGGGTAATGTATGCATGAAGAAAGTCAGGTGGATGACGGTGTCACCTGAAGGGATCGTTTATTTTATAGATGACAAGGACCTGAAGAAGATGGACATCAACGGTCAGATTTCCATGATTAGCGTCAACATTCCAGAGCTACCTTCATCCGCGAACCGAGATGACCACTATATCAGCGGGCTGAGTCTTGGTCGAGATCAAACGGTCTTTGTTGCTGACTTCAGCAGTCATACCGTGCGCAAGTACAAAGGAAATACGAAGGGCATCGTGGCCGAAACCAAAACTCCCTGGTCACCAGCAGGAACATTGCTGGCTCCTAATGGTGACTTTTGGATTCTGGAGTGCTCGGACAGAAACGAGGTGCGGATGAAAAAAATCACCGCCGCCGGTCAACGCATCATTTATTAGCAGGGCCAATCAACAGCTCCATCTGACTTCGCTCCAGGTTGCAGTTCGTCCACTCTTCGTCAAGTCTGGCGCCATATTTCTTGTAAAACTTAATGGCCGGTTCATTCCATTCAAGCACCTGCCACATCATTCCGCTGCAGTTGGGCTGTTGGATAGCATGTAGCATCGTGCGATCAAACAGCAACTTGCCATAGCCCTTACCGCGCTCGGCGGCAGTGACGATGATGTCTTCCAGATACAGTCGCTTTCCCTTCCAGGTAGAGTAGCGCCAATAGAAGAGGGACAGGCCTACAATCCGTCCATCATGCTCCGCCACAAAGAACCAATAAATAGGATTGGGTCCAAATCCATCTTCCTCCATGAGTGCAACCGTGTTGATCACCTCGTGTGGAGCACGCTCAAACTCAGCCAGTTCTTTAATTAATTCAAGCACCCGGGGAAGGTCGCCCTTCACCCCGGTGCGAATATTAATCGTACTCATGTATTACATCGACTTCTTGGCCACGGGTGGAATGACCCCCATGTTGTACCAGGTAAAAGCAAACTGATCTGCCATAGAATCCAGTGCCTTGGACAGGTTGGACGATCCATGTCCTGACTTTGTATCCACTCGAATTAACTGTGGATTGGGGCCGGCGTTGGCTTCCTGTAGTGTCGCTGCAAACTTGAACGAATGCGATGGCACCACCCGGTCATCGTGATCGGCTGTAGTGATCAGGGTAGCTGGATATTTTGTTCCTGGTCTCAGGGCATTGACCGGCGAATACTTCAGGATGTATTCAAACATCTCCTTGGAATCGTCGGCAGTGCCATAGTCATACTTCCATCCAGCACCTGCTGTAAACTTATGATAACGAAGCATATCCATGACACCTACTGCCGGTAGTGCGACCTTCATCAGGTCCGGACGCTGCGTCATCGTTGCTCCAACCAGGAGGCCTCCATTGGATCCGCCGACTACAGCAAGGTATTCGGATGATGTGTACTTTTCCTGAATCAGATACTCACCGGCAGCGATAAAATCGTCAAACACATTCTGTTTGTTCATCTGACGACCGGCATCATGCCACTTTTCACCATACTCCCCGCCGCCTCGAAGGTTGGGCTGTGCGAAGATGCCACCATTCTCCAACCACACCACCCGTGATGTGCTGAAGCCTGGAGTCAAGCTGATGCCAAAGCCACCATATGCATAAAGCCAAGTGGGGTTTTTGCCATTCAATTCAATGCCTTTCTTGTAGACAATGAACATGGGAATCTTTGTACCGTCTTTACTTGGATAAAATATCTGCTTTGTTTCATATGCTGTTGGGTCAAAGTCCACCTTGGGCTGGGCATACAAGGCTGATTTGCCGGAAGCAATGTCAAATTTGTAAATAGATGTGGGTGTTGTAAATGAAGTAAATGAATAATAAACCTCCTGCTCGGTTACGCGGCCACCAAATCCACCGGCAGAACCGATGCCGGGCAACTCCACGTCGCGTTCCAGCTTACCGTTATAATCATATTGACGCACAAATGTGCTGGCATCTTTCAGGTAGTTCACGAACAATTTCTTCCCTGCTGTGGAAACACCTTGCATGGCATTGTCCGTCTCAGGCACGAGATCTTTCCAGTTCTCAGGCGAGGGCTTTGAAAAATCCACAGACACAATGCGGTCATTGGGTGCGTTGAGGTTGGTTTGAATGATAAGGCGCTTGCCGTCGTTATCAATCACATTGTGGTTATTGTCAAAATTGGAAACTACCTGTACGAGCTTGCCTTTGGGATCCTTGAGGTCCTGCACATAAAGTTCATTGCCAGTAGTACTTTGCGAAGCGGTGATGATGAGGAACCGCTCATCTTCGGTAAGTCCGGCGCCTGCATAGCGGCGCGGTGTGGCTGATCCGCCAAATATCAACTGGTCTGTCTTCTGAGATGTTCCGAGCTTGTGGAAGTAAATTTTATGTTCCTGGGTCTTGGCCGAAAGCTCTGAACCCTTGGGCTTGTCATAGCTGCTGTAGTAGAATCCTTCATTGCCACGCCAGGCGATGCCCGTAAACTTGAGATCCTTAAGTGTATCTCCCACCATTGATTTGTCGGAGGTTTTCATCACCACGGCTTTACGCCAATCAGAACCACCTTCTTGAATTAGACATGCTACCAGTGATCCATCACTGGTGAAAGCCATGCCTCCCAGGGCCGTTGTGCCATCAGCTGAAAATCCATTCGGATCGAGAAATACTTCCTCAGCTCCATCGGTTCCCTTTTTGCGGTATTGTACATTATGGTTCTGCAAGCCCGAATTTTTGGAATAGTAATAGTATTCACCTTCACGGTGAGGAGCTGATAGCCGCTCATAATTTTGCACTTCATCCAACCGCTTGCGCACAGCGTCCCTGAAAGGAATGGTGGCGAGGTACTTGAAGGTCACTTCATTTTGTGAGGCTACCCATGCGGCCGTCTTCTTTGTAGTGTCATCTTCCAGCCATCGGTACGGATCCGCGACCGGAGTACCGAAGAGGGTATCCACCACGTTGCCTTTCTCAGTAACGGGGTATTGTGAAACAGGAGCCGTCTCTTGTTTCGTAGAGCAAGACGCAAGCACAACTAGTAAACCAAGAGCAATGTATTTCATAACTACAAGGGGTTTTTAAGAATGTGAAAATACCGAATAAATATGAAAGCATTCCGCCGTAGACCGCAACAAAAAGCCCCGGCTATTGCCAGGGCTCATTCATATGCCAAAATACATCAAGCTGCTTTTTGAATTGGCTCAATCTTGATTTGCTTTTGTTTTACCATATCAATCACACCAAGCTTGTTCAGCACCTTGATGACCTGATACGTAGGATCAATTTCATGCCAACGGAAACCACCAAAGTTTGGACGTGAGCCATGCTTGTGGTGATTGTTGTGATAGCTTTCGCCCATCATGAGGAAGTCCACCGGGAGAAAGTTGCGTGAGGTGTCTCCCACTTCAAAGTTGCGGTAACCATATTTGTGTGCAAACCAGTTGATGATCGCGCCGTGGATCGGACTCATCAGAAAGTGCACCGGCAAGAGCAGAAAATACCAGGCCGATGGAGCGAACGCAACATAGAAGGCCACATACAACGCTCCCCAAAACAACCTTGACGGCCATGAGCGGGCAAATTTGTCGAATGCTTCCCATTGAGGCACACCCTCAGTAAAACGAGATTCCGGTACGTATCTGCCGCCGGCAATGGATGAATAAATGGTTTTGGTCTTCCACATCATGTTCCAGATGGTCTCATCATACTTCGGTGAGTGCGGATCATTTTCAGTGTCAGCAAAAGCATGGTGCATCCGGTGCATCACCCCATATCCAAATGGGCTCAGGTAATTGGAACCTTGAAAAATCCAGGTCAGTACGAAGAAGACCTTCTCCGTAAACGGGCTCATGGTAAAAGCCTTGTGCGCGGCGTAGCGATGCAGGAAAAACGTCTGAAAAAAGAGAGACAGGTACCAGTGCGCTACAAAAAATGAGAGAATGATAAGCATGATAAATTCAGGTTAAATTATGCCCACCTCATGGTGGACTTACCTGCAAGACAGCCGGAGTGTCCGGATGTGACAAAATGAAGAGAAAAAATTTTAGGATTTCTTAGCAGGGGTTTCTAAAACACCCTTTTTGAGCTCCTCTAGCAGTTCTTCGGCGTTGCCGAGGTCACAGGCACGCTTGAAACTGGCCAGCAAGGAAGCAGCATCAGGAAGGTCAAAATGGATGCGGGAAGTCTCGTCATTCAGCTTCTTCTTCGCACGGCACACCAACTGACGGCAGTGTTCTTTCTTCTTGTCCAGCGCCAACTGCAATGTGTCGTAGTCAAAATCAAAAACCTCCTTGAGCACAAACACAGCACGCTCCAGGGGCTCGAGTTTGGCGTGCATCACCTTCATGGCATGCTGTAAATCGGCTTCCAGATCGAGGTGCGAAAAGTTATTCTCCCTTAGCTTGTGAATGAACTCCGCCACATTGATTGAATCAATATACAGTTCTTTTTTCCTTTTAAGTAAGGCGAGGTGATTCAAACAATTGTTGGTGACTGCCTTAATGAGATAAGCCTTAGTATTCTCAATCTTATCCGTCTCAATGGTCAACCATTTCAGGAATGTTTCCTGCACAATATCCTCCGCATCTGCTTTCGAGCGCAACAAATTGTATGCGATCGACTGCAGCGTGGGCTGATACAATGAAATGGCCTGAGCGTGATTCATAACAAGAAGCAAATATACGTTAAAACGAGCGTTTTCAGGGAAAATTATATGACCGGACCCTTACAGGCGTTCGGACTAACCTTTGTTTTTGCAGTCCATCGTGAGGAATGAATTACTTTTGTGGAACGATTGTTCACACCTATGTAGCGTTGTCGTGAATATCTGAAACCATCTCATGGAAACTGCCTTACAACCTGAAGTTCGCAACAAGCCTATCCTTGCTCAGGAGATTGCCTTTATCATTGTTCACCTCTTGCCATTAGGCGCATTATACACCGGCGCCACCTGGTTCGATTGGCTGATGTGTGCATTCTTCTACTTCTACCGCATGTTCTGGATCACGGGTGGATACCACCGCTACTTTGCACACAAATCGTACAAGACCTCGCGCTTGTTTCAGTTTATTATTGCCTTCATGGCACAAACCTCTGCCCAGAAGGGCGCACTGTGGTGGGCTGCTCATCATCGTCACCACCATCGCTACAGCGATACGCCCAAAGATCCGCACTCCATGAAGATTTATGGATTCTGGTATTCGCATATCGGATGGATCGTTGGGCCGGACTTTAAGGAAACAGATTATAAGGTGATCGGTGATTATGCCAAATACCCTGAACTGGTGTGGCTGAATAAACATTATCTGGTTGCTCCTACAACATTGGCCATTGGATTAATGGCATTAGGTGGATGGGTCAACGGCGGCAGTGTGCTGGCTATGTTTACCACAGCCGGGTTCTCCACATTGTTCATCGGTTTTTTCCTCAGTACGGTGATTTTGTATCACGCAACATTCTCCATCAACTCCATCATGCACAAATTTGGCAAGCCGCGCTATGCCACCGGTGATGAATCTAAGAACAACTTATGGCTGGCATTGCTAACCATGGGTGAAGGCTGGCACAACAATCACCATTATTATGAAGTGGCATCACGCCAGGGATTTTTCTGGTGGGAGATTGATGTGACTTATTACATTCTTAAGGGGCTTTCTGCCGTGGGTCTCATCTGGGACTTAAAGGGCGTACCCGATCATATCAAATTTTCCACCGATCGTAAGAATGCCATAGAACTGCGGAAGAAAGCTGAAGCCGCCGGTGCGGCCAAACTTGAAGAAGATGTCGTCCCCTATTGACATCCACGGGAATTTTCTCGAGAGCTCCGGAAAGCTATTTCGTTACTACAAGTTGCTGGGAGAGAAAGCCATTGATCAACTGAACGACGACCAGATCAACGCACGACCCAACCCCGCGAGCAACAGTATCTCTCTCATTGTTCATCACCTCAGTGGCAACATGCTGTCCCGATTTACTGACTTTCTCACCGCTGATGGCGAGAAGGCATGGCGCAACCGGGACGCTGAATTCACCGAAGGCTATGCCAACAAAGCCGAATTGCTGGCCGCCTGGGAAAAAGGCTGGGCTTGTCTTTTTGCGGCAATAGATAGTCTTCAACCAGCCGACCTTTCCCGTATCATCTATATCCGCAACGAAGGTCAGACCGTGCTTGAAGCCATACAACGCCAGCTTGCCCATTATCCTCACCATGTGGGGCAAATTCTTTATCAAGCCAAAGCGTTGGTGGGAGATGGCTTTCAAACATTGTCCATAGCACGTGGTACTTCCGACCAATTCAACACGGATAAATTCAGCCGGGACAAAACCAGAAAGCACTTCACCGACGACATGAATTGATTACCGTGTCGTATTGCCGATAGCTTTGCGCACGGAAGGCACCACCTGCGTTCCAAACAATTCAATCGATTTGAGGATATTTTTATGGGGCACGGTGCCCACACTCATCTGTGCCAGAAAGCGTGTGTGTTGAAACAGTTCGTATTCCATCAACATCTTGTCTATTACTTCCTGAACACTGCCCACCATGAGGTATCCGCGGGGTGAGCGGTTGGCCTCAAACTGTTCGCGGGTCAATGACGGCCAGCCACGCTCGCGTCCAATGCGTGTCATCATGGCTGCATAGGTGGGATAGTATTCATCACTTGCCTGCTGCGACGACGGAGCTACATACACATGGGTGTTGATGCCCAATGGCAATGAAGCGCGGTCTCTTCCCAATTGCACAGCCGCGTCCTTGTATATATTCACGAAGGGTACAAAGCGTTCGGGCATACCACCGATAATTGCCAAGGCCATAGGCAGGTTGAGTTTAGCGGCCCTGATCGCTGATGCCGGAGTGCCTCCTACGGCCAACCAGATTGGAAGCTTATCCTGAAGTGGTCGGGGATAAACACCCAAATGGTCGAGTGGAGGTCGCATCTTTCCCTTCCATGATACCACCTCATGTTGATTGATTTTCATCAAGAGGTCCAGCTTCTCAGAGAACAAAGCATCGTAGTCATTGAGGTCATAGCCAAACAATGGGAATGACTCGATGAAACTTCCGCGGCCAATCATGATTTCGGCGCGACCGTCTGAAATCTGATCGAGGGTGGCAAAACTCTGAAACACGCGGACCGGGTCGTCTGAACTGAGTACAGTGACAGCCGAGGATAGTTTGATATTCTTAGTGACGGCAGCAGCCGCCGCCAGCAGCACAGCTGGAGATGAAACGGCGTAGTCGGGACGGTGATGTTCGCCCAACGCAAACACATCAAGACCGAGTTGATCGGCCAGTTGGATTTCTTCGAGAACATCCTTGACCCGTTGGTGGGTGTTGGTGGCATTCCCCGGCTTTCTATCGGGAGCTACATCTGCGAAGGTATACAGGCCTATTTCCATCAGGCAAAAGTACACTACGCGCGTGGTGTCCGGGTGGCAGGCCGATGGATTTGCAGATTTATCCCGGACCCCTATATTTGCAGTCCCATTTGACCCAAATGGGTAGAAAATAAGCGGGAGTAGCTCAGTTGGTAGAGCACGACCTTGCCAAGGTCGGGGTCGCGAGTTCGAGTCTCGTTTCCCGCTCATCAGGGTTAGTCGTTAGCGGTTGACCGATAAGTTCAAAACTAAACTAAGTGTGGTCCCCCCACACTTTTTTAGTTTCTGTGCGGTTTGGCCCTGAACATAAAACTGCTCGAAGCCCGGGTGGTGGAATTGGTAGACACGCAGGACTTAAAATCCTGTGGCTAGTAATAGTCGTACGGGTTCAATTCCCGTCCCGGGTACTTAGTGCAAATGGCGGGGCCCTTGAGTATCATCTCGATCATGGCACTTTGTCTATATCCCCTCATAGGTTCATTATAAGTGCCTGCTCCCATCGAATAACTCAGCTATCATTATTTAGCCTTAGGCAACGGAATAACTTTCCTCTTTGGGTGGTCTAACCACCGAAAGTCTATCAAAATCACCGCCTGCCATTCTTTCGAAACGAATTGTGCTTTTACGGTGTTAACAAGCGAACTTTGCCCCCCTGAATTCACTTCCCTATGCACCTGGAACGTCTTTTTACCCTGTTTGCCCTCGCTACCCTCCTCGCCTTGCCCGGCTGTAAGCCCAAAAAGGTGGAAACTGCCGCCATGGGCAAACGCCCACCTATCGTTGCTGAGGGCTTCGTTGTCCAAACCAGCTCGGTAAGTGAAGACGTGGAAGTGCCCGGCACACTCTTCCCCGCCGAAGAGACACAGATCCGCTCTGAAGTAAGTGGCCGCATCATCCAGATGAACCTGCCTGAAGGCGCCATCGTGTCCAAAGGCGCACTCCTCGTAAAGCTCTTTGACCAGGACCTGCAGGCCCAGCTGCGCAAACTGGAAGTACAGTTGCAAATCGCTATCAAAACGGTAGAACGCCAAAAAGAATTACTGGCCATCAATGGTATCAGTCAACAGGACTTCGACCTCAGCGCACTCGCCGTGGACAACCTGAAAGCGGATATTCAGTCAACCCGCATCGCCATTTCAAAAACAGAAATTCGCGCCCCGTATGAAGGCAAGATCGGATTACGCCGCGTGAGCCTTGGAGCCTACCTGTCACCCGCTGACATCATTACCTCCTTGCGCGAAGTGAAGCAACTTAAGCTGGAATTTTCGGTGCCTGAAAAATATGCGCAGAAAATCGGCAATGGATATGTGGTGCAATTCAAAGTAGACGGTGGTGTGAAAGTCCACAAAGC
>DAOMGC010000022.1:0-52757 GCA_035430125.1 Cyclobacteriaceae bacterium
CTGACTGGAAGTAGGACTTCAGTTCGCGGTCGTTTACCACAATGGTGCCTTTGCCGGGCTGTACGTACACCCGTGCAATGGATGTCTTTCTGCGACCGATGGTATTGATAATCTCCATGAAAGTATAAATCAGAATTTAATTGTCTTTGGTTGCTGTGCCTCATGCGGATGGCTGGTGCCGGCATACACGTGCAGGCTGCGGAACAGCTCACTGCCAATGCGATTCTTGGGAAGCATTCCACGAACGGCGTGCTCGATCAGACGCTCGGGGTGCTTGGCACGTGTCATCTTGGGTGTTGTAGCGCGTTGACCACCATTGTAACCTGAGTGTGTAAATACAACCCGGTCGGTTTCCTTATTGCCCGTAACCACCACCTTCTCAGCGTTGATCACGATCACATGGTCACCACAGTCCACGTTGGGTGTATAACCAGGCTTGTTCTTACCACGGATCACTTTAGCAATTTCACTTGCCACACGACCCAAAACCTGATTTTCAGCATCAACCAGAACCCAGCCTTTCTCTGCTGTGGCCTTGTTGAGGTTTTTTGTTTTATAACTGATCGAATCCACTTGAATAATCGGTTAAACTGCCTTAATAAATTCTACCCCTCTTCAAAAAGGGACACAAAAGTAGGCCCAATAAATAGATTATGCAAGCCAGAACCGGTTTTTACCGGACGTTTGCTGAAAGTTGCTTCAAAAGGGCTGTAATGTCCTTAGGATAAGGCGCTTGCACAGTAATTTCTGATCCGTCCAACCCCCTGAATTGCAGAGAAAACGCATGTAGTGCCATCCTTTTGATAAGGGGCTGCTCCTCGGTATCCTTCTTGACCCGGAAACCCCGCTTAACCGAGGATACCAGGAAGGGTTTACCTCCATACATTTCATCTCCTGTGATGGGCGCCCCGAGGGAGGCGAGGTGTACCCGAATCTGATGCATCCGCCCCGTTACAGGCCGGCATTCGATCAGGCTGTGGTTGGAAAAGATCTGAAGTGTGGTGAATCGGGTCTGGGCATCCTTGCCCCTGGAGGAAATCCGGGCAGTGCCATCGTTCTGTTTAAGGATTGGCGCGTCTACCAGTTGATCCTGAAAGTCGTGCCGTCCATCGGCAACGGCATGGTAGATCTTGGTGACCTCCCGGTGTTCAAACTGCATGCTCAGGTGACGGTAGGCTTCCGGATGCCGTGCAATGGCCAGCACCCCGGACGTATCCTTGTCGAGGCGGTGACACACCTGAGGGTCAGGCTCCGAGCCCCGGGCCAATTCGAGAATATTCGTCGGATCCACCCGGTCGTCCAGAGTTGAAATAAACGGCGGCTTGCTGATCACCAGGTAATCCGGGTTTGAAAATAGAATCAGGTCGGAAAATGAGATGCGCGCTTTCAAATGGAATCAGGTGCGCGAATTTCGCAATAAGGATCGGATTATTCCCGGTCTTCTCCAGGTTTGATGCGGGAGAGTTTGAAACTGAAGGTGGATCCCTTACCTACCGTGCTCTCCACTTCAGCACGAGTACCATGCCCTTCCAGGATATGTTTCACAATGGCCAGCCCCAGGCCGGTACCTCCCTTTTCGCGACTGCGGCTCTTATCAACGCGATAGAATCGCTCAAAAATTCTGTTGATATGCTGCGATGGGATGCCCTCACCAGTATCCGTAACCTGCGTGGTAATATATTTCTTGGATACATCAAATGACACCACTACTTCACCGCCTTCCGGTGTGTAACTAATGGCGTTGGATACGAGATTGGTAACAACTTGCGAAATGCGTTGCCAGTCGGCCCATACCTGACCCTTACCACTGATGTCGTTTACCTTAAGCTTAATGTTTTTCTTTTGGGCCTTCTCTTCAAACTGATCGACCACCTCTACACACAATTTGTGGAGGTCAATCATTTCGAACTTCATTTTAATGTCTCCCGTTTCGATTTGTGATAATGTGAGGAGGTCCTGCACCAGCATATCAAGGCCATCGAGGCTTTTGGCGGCTTTCTTCAGGAATCGGGTTCTTACCTGTTTATCATTGACTGCACCATCAATCAAGGTGTGAACAAATCCCTGGGCAGCGAAAATCGGCGTCTTTAGTTCGTGAGAAACATCTGCAATAAATTCTTTCCGGAAGGCTTCCAGTTTCCGGAGCTCGTCGATCTCCTTTTGCTTCAGCAGGGCGAAGGAGTAAATCTCCTCATTGATATCCTTGATCGGGTTAAGGGCACCCGACTTCTGACCCTGGATGCCACCCAGTTCTTTCTTCTTCAACTTGCCCAGCATTTTGTAGATCTTATTGATCTCACGAAAAACAAGGAACTCTAATGTGACATACACCAGCAAGTAGGATCCGGAGAAACTGATCACCCCTGCCACCAGCAGGGCCTCCTGGTTAACTGAATCAACAAGCGATAAAAAAAGCACGGTCACCAGCGCAATGAGCACGGCCAACAACAGGGCCATGGTGCGGGCGCTGTACACCATATCAAATTAGATTGTATTGAATTTATACCCTACCCCTTTTACTGTAGTGATATAGTCCTCTCCGATCTTTTCGCGCACTTTACGGATGTGTACGTCCACCGTTCGGGCAAGTACATACACATCAGCGCCCCAGATGTGCTGCAGCAGTTCATCGCGGCTGAAAACCTTATTGGGATGCTGGGCAAGAAAGAACAACAGCTCAAATTCCTTTTTCGGCAGATTGATTTCTCGGTCCTTAAGTTTAATGGTGTAGCTGGACCGGTCAATAATCAATTCCCCCATAGCAATCTGCGACGCGGTGGGTTTGCTTTTCGAATCACGGCGGAACAAGGCGTTGATGCGGCTCATGAGCGCGCGCGGCTTGATGGGTTTGGTGATGTAATCATCCGCGCCAACATCAAAGGCGGCTACTTCAGAATATTCCTCGGACCGTGCCGTTAGAAAAATGATAAAGGTCTTGGCCAATTCCGGCATGGCCCTCAGTTGGCGGCAGGCCTCTACGCCATCCATCACGGGCATCATGATATCGAGGAGGACCAGATCAGGCTTAAAGCGACGTGCGATTTCTACGCCCACTTGTCCATTGCTGGCAGTCTTTACATCATAGCCCTCTTTTTCGAGGTTGTAGTTGAGGAGTTCCTGAATGGGTTCTTCATCATCTACCACCAAAACTTTGTAAGCGGCTTTTTTACCCATGGTTATTAATGACCATCAAAAGTACCCCAAAACAACCCAATTAAAAACCAGGGTTACGGGTTTAACAAATTCTTAATCTGGACTACAGGTATGGGTACCGGTCTTTGTAGCTGCTGATGAGCAACCGCAGGTCATGGTGGTAGGTGGCAGACCACTCCTCTTTCATGCGGTCGTGTTTGGCTTCATAGGTTTTAAATCCCATGAAATAGGTATTGTTGGGTAGTCGTTTTGCGAACCGCTTCGACCGGGGCCTTGGATCGCTGAGCGTCAGGGTATCCAGGTTGTCGACAATCCGTTGAATGAAGGCTTGCTTTCGCGCCTTCTTGACGGACAAGGAATCGCGTTCCGTAAAAGTTTGATATAGGCTGTCGAGCTTGCGGGCAGCGCGCAGCATATGTGCTGTCACCTTGCGGTAGTCGCTGTCATCGCCCCGGAATTCGCGCAGCGCCTGCGATGTATCACCTCGGGTGCGGATGAGAAACAACTCAGCCCCCCGATCACCAATAAAAGATGCGAGGTTCTCATTGAACTCTGCACTATCCTTCACATACAAGGTAGCGTGCACCATCTCATGAATAATCAAGCTGGCTAAATCACCGTCGCCACGCCGAAGCATGTTGCTGAGAATCGGGTCGGTAAACCAACCAAGTGTGCTCCACCCTCCGGGATTCCTGATACTTACATCATAGTTGTCTTTCTCCAATGCCTCCTTTTCTTTCACCGCCTTATCGCGATTGAAGAAACCTTTGTAAGGCACTGCGCCAACCACCGGAAACTGCCACACTTTTTCCTTGAGCCGAAATGGTTCGCAGGCCGTTACGACCCACATCAACTCCTGGCCTTGCTGGTCATATAAAGTCCTATAATTATCGGTATCATGGAGTCCCAGCGAATCGATGGCAAAGCGTCGGGCCTGCTCGATCAACCTCAACTTGGCTTTGAGTGAATCAGGAAATGCCGGGTCATTCATATACACCTCCACCGGCTGTGCTTGGTAAACAATTTTTAATTGACCGTAGCCTTGACCGATAGCATAAAACAACAGGTCGTGGTAGATGAATACGAGAACCACGATAACCACCAGCAGGACTCCCAGAATCTTACGAAGCATGACTATTTCTTTCGCTGGGTCAGGAAGTACCGATCCCGGTAGTTAACGTACAATCCGTAGGAATATTGGAATGTCTTAAATGAAAGATCAAAGTAGGGTTCGTACCGAAGCGAGAGGTACAATTTGTCCGTGAGTTTGTAATCATAGAGAAACCGGAAGATCATCAGGTTGGGCCGCGGCTGTATCCGGTTGTTGTCGAAGGTGGACACCGCCTGGTAGGTGGGGCCGCCATCGAAGGCCATAAATTCACGTGCCGACCAATAGCTGGCCATCACGTTCAACCCAAAGCGGGTGGACACGGTGGCATTGGCATAGAATCCATCTCCATCGATATAAGCCTGCCGCGTTTTGGTGATGTCTTTGTCATAGATGTAAAACCCATTCACGGTAATGCCATTGATCCGACCTTCGATGTTTTGCTTCCATTGGATACCGGCAGCATAGTTCACCAGCGTTTGAATAGGCAAGCCGGCGATGTCCAGTTGTCCCCCCTGATGGCGTGATACCACCTGAAAGGGAACACTCAGTTCACCCTGTCCGAATTTTGCGATTCGCTTTTGCATAGAAAGGCCCGCCACCAGTTGCTCCTGACGTGTGTCGCGCCAGTACTGCATGTATTGCCAGTCGATCCACATATCAACGAACAGGTCTTCGCGGTTGAACTTAAGTTGCGTACCGGTCTCCAGTCGGTTGTTGAGAACACGTTCAAAATCATAGAGCGGTTCTATTAGGTTGTGGTTGAGACTCCCTTCGAGATTACCAAAGATGACGGAGTAGGACTTCTTTTGCCATTTGAAGGTGAATACCGGAGCGGTTGCCGTGAATTTGTTGTTACCGAAATCCTTCTGAAAATAACCACCGGCGTCAATCCGTATGTTTTTGGTAAGGTGGTAGCTCATCACCGGCTGAAACTGGTAGCCATACAGCGTATAGCCATCAACGATAGTTCGGAAATACTCATTGTTCTTAAAAAATCCGAGGGTGTTCAAGCCCAGGTAGAGCTTTCCCGAATCAGCTTCATCAATCCTTTGGGCATCCTGAAAAACCCGGTTATTGAGCTGTGCCAGGACTGGGTTGGCCATTCCGAAGAGCAGAAACAGGAAAAAAGAAACGCGTTGCAGCATGAAAGTGCAAATTAAGACTGTTAGTCGTTATTCGTTAACAGTTAGCCAGTTAAAATCAATCCGGATTATCAGACACGCAAACAATTCCAGGATCTCGTTTCCCTTATTATTATTGAAGTGGTAATTTCAACCCCTTCAAAGCGTAACAAACACACCTACTTATATGAGCGACAACAAAGAGAAACTAAAAGCCCTGCAGCTGACGATTGACAAACTGGAGAAGGCGTACGGAAAGGGCACCGTGATGAAACTGAACGACCAGAAGGTCATTGACGTACCGGCAATCTCTACGGGATCCCTGGGTTTGGATATAGCCCTCGGCATTGGTGGTATTCCACGTGGCCGTGTGACAGAAATTTACGGGCCTGAATCTTCCGGTAAGACCACCCTTACGATGCACGCCATCGCGGAAGCGCAGCGTAAAGGCGGACTAGCTGCATTTATTGATGCTGAACACGCCTTCGATAAATCCTATGCGGAAAAGCTCGGGATTGATACTGAAAATCTGCTGATCTCACAGCCGGACAATGGCGAACAAGCCCTTGAAATTGCGGAACATCTGATTCGTTCCGGTGCCATCGATATTATTGTGATTGACTCAGTAGCCGCCTTGGTACCCAAGGCTGAACTCGAAGGTGAAATGGGAGAAAGTAAGATGGGCCTCCAGGCACGTCTGATGTCCCAGGCCCTACGGAAACTGACGGGAACAATCAGCAAAACAGGATGCGCCTGTGTATTTATTAACCAGTTGCGGGAGAAGATTGGAATCATGTTCGGTAACCCGGAAACGACAACCGGTGGAAATGCCCTGAAGTTTTACGCTTCCGTGCGTCTGGATATTCGTCGTATCGGTCAAATCAAAGAAGCGGCTGATGACATCACAGGAAACCGCGTGCGGGTGAAAGTGGTGAAGAACAAAGTGGCTCCGCCATTCAAAGTGGTTGAATTTGATATTATGTACGGACGCGGTATCTCCAAATCCGGTGAAATCGTTGACATCGGTGTTGAATTGAACGTCATTCAGAAATCAGGATCATGGTTTTCGTACAACGGCAACAAGCTGGGACAGGGTCGTGATGCGGTGAAGCAGTTGATCGAAGACAATCCAGAGTTGATGGAAGATCTGGAGAAGAAGATCAAGGAAAAACTGGCTACGCCGGACGGTGCCAAAGTACTGGAAGAAAAAGAGGGATAATCTTCAATTTTATTCAATAAAAAAGGTCGCGAGCACTTCGCGACCTTTTTTTGTGATTGATTTAAAATCAGGAGCGGATGGCAATAACCGGATCCAGTCGGGCGGCTACCGCAGCTGGCACAATTCCCGCAATAAGTCCAATCACCGATGACACCCCGAGACCGAGGACAATGTTCTTAAAGCTGAGCACTACTTCGAGGCTGCCAAAGGGGATGAAAGTAAGCATGAATACCAGCAGGATACCCCCCAATCCTCCAATGAGGCTAAGGAAAATTGCTTCAAACAGGAACTGAAACAGAATGAAGTAATTCTTCGCGCCGAGCGACTTCTGCAGACCAATGATGCTGGTCCGTTCCTTTACGGAAACAAACATGATGTTGGCAATTCCGAAGCCCCCGACAAGGATTGAAAATCCACCGATGATCCATCCGGCCCATCCCACCACATCGAAGAGTTTACCGATGGCATTCATGATCGCTTCTGGTCTGTTGAGGGCAAAGTTGTCCTTTTCGATCGGACGCAAACCGCGACGAGAACGCATAAGTCCTTTAATTTCATTTTCCAGTTCTACCAGACCCAGGTCCGTTTCGGATCCTTTGATTCCGATAGTTGATTGAAGTTCATTCCAACGGCCGGTACCGGTCTGATACAGTTTGCGGAACGAATGGTAGGGAATCAATACCGAAAAGTCATTGCTGGGGGTGCCCAAAAAACTCTGACCTTCGCGTTTGATAACACCAATGACTTTGTATTTCATGTCTTTGATCTTCACTTCCTGCCCTACGGGATCCATACCATTGGGGAAGAGGGTCAACGTAACCTCATGACCGAGGATAGCCACGCAGCGGCCACCGTCAATTTCATCGCGGGTAAAATAACGGCCTTGGGCAATGTTGACGTCATAAATTTCATCATACGATTCTCCCGTTCCCCGCAAGGCGATTTGGCCAATACTGTTGTTTCCCTTTCGTACCACCGCGTTGCCCTTCACAGCGAAAATAGACATGGCTGTCTTGTTGCGCATGGTGGCATTTAGAAACTTGTACTCACTGTAGGAAGGGGTCGGGCGGCGCCAGTATTCCCACCACTTGTAAGGCCCGTTGCCCTCAGGAGCCCACGGCATTTTGCCCACATAGATTACGCCGGTACCCAGAAAGTCAAAGCTCGATTTAATGTTGGATTCAAGAGAATCCACCAGTGTGAACACAGCAATAATGGCAAAAATGCCCACCGTGACTCCCAGGAGGGACAAAATCGTGCGGAGAACATTGGATTTGAGGGCCTTCCAGGCAAAGGCAAAACTCTCACCTATTAATCGTAATACGAGCATAGCGCAAATAACGCTTTTCCCGGCTTTCTGGTTGTGGGATTTTTGGCGAGCGGAAAGAACTTGACTCAGGTTACGATCGGATGGCGATAACCGGGTCCAGCCGTGCCGCCACGGCCGCAGGCACGATACCGGACACCAAGCCAATCACGGACGAAACACCCAGACCCAACATGATGTTTTTGAAGCTGAGTACCACGTCCAGGCTTCCGAAGGGAATAAGGGTCAGCAAAAATACCAGGATGATCCCACCCAATCCGCCAATCAGGCTTAGGAAGACGGCCTCAAAGAGGAACTGAAACAGGATAAAATAGTTTTTTGCTCCCAAACTCTTTTGCAGACCAATGATCGATGTCCGCTCTTTCACGGATACAAACATGATGTTCGCGATTCCAAAACCCCCAACGAGGATTGAGAAACCACCGATAATCCAGCCTGCCAATCCCACAACGTCAAACAATTGACCGATCGTGTTCATAATCGCCTCCGGACGGTTGATGGCGAAGTTATCTTTCTGGATCGGCCTAAGGCCACGACGTACCCGCATCATGCCTTTCAATTCATTCTCCAGTTCAACGAGACCAATATCCGTGGGGTTGCCTTTGATGCCTAGGGTAGATTCAATTTCATACCACAAGCCCGTACCGGTTTGATACAGTTTTCGAAAGGAATTGTAGGGCACATACACGTTGAAATCATTGCTTTGCATTCCAATGAAACTCTGTCCTTCTCGTTTGATGACGCCAATAACTTTGTATTTCACATCCTTCACTTTCACAAACTGACCAATCGGGTCTTCCTGTTTGGGAAACAGTGTCGACGCTACTTCATAACCGAGTACCGCCACATTTCGGCCACCATCTACTTCGTCGGTGGTGAAGTAGCGACCTTGCTCAACGTTTACCTCTCTGATTTTTTCATAATTGTCACCCACGCCGCGCAGCAACACCTGTCCCAAGCTGCTGTTGCCCCGCTTTACCGTTGCGTTTCCCTTGAAGGCATAGATCGACATGGCTTCCTGATTTCGGAGGTTGGCCTGGAGAAAACGGTATTCATTCACCGACAACGTCGGCCGGCGGAAGTACTCCCACCATTTGTAGGGCCCGTTGCCCTCAGCGGTCCAGGGCATCTTCTGCATGTATATCACATCCGAGCCCAAAAAGTCGAAGCTAGACTTGATGCTTTTCTCCAGTGAGTCCACGAGGGTGAACACCGCGATAATGGCAAAAATACCAACCGTAACCCCCAGCAGGGAGAGGATGGTGCGGAGGATGTTGGATCGAAGGGCCTTCCAGGCGAAGGCAAAACTCTCCCCAATGAGGCGAATTACAAGCATAGGGCGGTTAACGGTTAATCTGCAGGCCTGGTTGTCAGGAAACCTGACCAATTTAGGGACACTGGATTGCATTTCAGGGTGGTTTCCTTAGATTTGCAGCCTCGTTCAAAAAGGTCCTCCTGACAAGAGGCCAAAGCCCGTAAGCTTATGACATGTCTTCTGATTGCCCGGCTCCCTTCTACCCTGTCCGGAAACTATTTGCCCCTGCGGCATCTCCTGTTAGCGTTCACTTTTGAGTTTCAGCATATCTAAAATACCCTGCCCATGAAATTATCTGGTTTCAAGTTTGACCTTCCCAATAACCTCATCGCCCTACATCCCTCCGAGAACCGCGACGATTCGCGCCTCATGGTCGTGCATAAAGACACCGGCAAAATCGAACACAAAACATTCAAAGACATTGTCGACTACTTCGATGCCGGCGATGTATTTGTTGGTAACGACACCATGGTTTTTCCTGCCCGGCTTTATGGACGCAAGGAGAAGACTGGAGCAAAGATTGAAGTATTTCTCCTCCGCGAACTCAATAAGGAAATGCACCTCTGGGATGTGCTGGTGGATCCAGCCCGTAAAATCCGGGTTGGCAACAAACTTTATTTTGGCGATGGCGACCTGGTTGCCGAAGTAATTGACAACACCACTTCCCGAGGCCGTACCATTCGCTTTCTGTTCGACGGTGACTCAGAGGCCTTCGACAAGATTGTTGAAACGCTCGGTGAGACTCCGCTTCCCAAATACATCAAGCGCAAGATTGAGCCTGCTGATAAAGAGCGCTTTCAGACCATTTACGCAACCAAGAAAGGTGCTGTTTCAGCGCCTACCGCAGGGTTGCACTTTACCCGTCAGCTCATGAAGCGGATGCAGTTAAAAGGCATCGACATGACTTACGTTACGCTCCACATCGGATTAGGAACATTCCGTGCCGTAGATGTAGAAGACCTGACCAAGCACAAGATGGATTCCGAGAATTTCATCGTGGGTCCTGATGCCGTGCGTGTCGTTAACAATGCCCTGGACAACAAGAACCGTATTTGTGCAATAGGCACCACGTCTATGCGTTCGCTGGAGACAGCAGTATCAGCCAGCAACCGGCTGAAAGAGCGGGAAGGATGGACCGACAAGTTTATTTTCCCGCCATATGACTTTAAGATCTGTAGCGCTTTGGTCACGAACTTCCACCAACCTGAGTCAACGTTGCTGATGATGGCTTGTGCCTTTGGCGGATATGAACTCACCATGCAAGCCTATGCCGTTGCCAAGAAGGAGAAATACAAGTTTCTCACCTATGGTGACGCTATGCTGATCGTCTGACAAAAAAATAAGACACCGTGGCTGTTCGGGAATATGCGTTGATCGTTGCCGGTGGCAAGGGTACGCGTATTCCAGGCACATTGCCCAAACAATTTCTTGCGCTGAACGGTCGGCCTATTCTGTTGCATACCTTAGATGCGTTCTATCGGTACAATTCACAATTGCCCGTTGTCCTGGTACTGCCAGCTGACGACCGGGATACGTGGGTGCGCATCACCAAAGAACATCCGGTACCTAATTCAATAACACTTGTTGACGGCGGTGAGACCCGCTTTCAATCCGTACGCAATGGACTCGGTGTATTATCCGGCGACGGCCTGGTTGCCATTCATGACGGTGTGCGTCCATTGATCAGCGAAGACATTATTGGTGCCTCATTCCGATTGGCAGCCGCTCACAAGACAGCCATTGCTGCGGTCCGCCTGAAAGAGTCAATCCGGATGACCGACCAGGATACCACACGGGCTGTGGACCGTTCTCGCTTCAGGCTGATTCAAACTCCCCAGACGTTTGATTTGGCTTTGATCAGAAAGGCCTATCAACAAAAGGAAGACCCCACCATGACTGATGATGCCAGTGTTGCTGAGCGCGCAGGATTCAGCATCTCTCTCTTTGAAGGCAGTTACGAAAACATCAAGATTACCACGCCGGAAGATCTGGTGGTAGCTGAAGCCTTGTTGAAACAAAAAAGCTGACCGTATAGATCAGCTTTTTTGTTTTCTTTATTGCAGGTTAGTATTCGTCTTCGTTGAAGAAGAAGTCTTCCTTGGTTGGATAGTCCGGCCAGATTTCTTCGATACTTTCATAAGGCTGACCATCGTCTTCCAGTTCCTGCAGGTTTTCGACCACCTCGAGAGGAGCACCCGAGCGAATCGAAAAGTCAATCAATTCATCCTTCGTGGCTGGCCACGGAGCGTCCTCGAGATAAGATGCTAATTCCAATGTCCAGTACATAGTCCGCTTTTAGATTTTCCGCAAAAATAGAATTAAATGGTCCATAGTCAATAGGCCATCGTCGATAGTTTGAAATCCTGAAAAGTAACCGCAAAACCAGTCAGGAGGCAGGCAGAAATGGCCCAAAAACGCCATATTTGCTATCCCAAAAAACCGAAGTTCATGGCTGACGAAAAAATAATTTTCTCCATGGCCGGGGTGAATAAAATCTACCCGCCCAATAAACAGGTATTAAAGAATATTTACCTCTCCTTCTTCTACGGCGCCAAGATAGGCGTACTCGGTCTCAACGGATCGGGAAAGTCGTCGTTGTTGCGGATTATTGCCGGCCTGGATAAGGAGTTTCAAGGCGAGGTGGTTTCAGATCAGACCTTCCGGGTTGGACTGCTGGAACAGGAACCCGACCTGGACAAAACCAAAACGGTTAAGGAGATTGTTGAGGAAGGTGTAAAGGCCACCGTAGACCTGCTTAAGGAATTTGAAGCTATCAATGAGAAGTTCGCTGATCCGGAAATCATGGAGAATCCGGATAAGATGGAGAAGCTGATCGAGAAGCAGGGCGCTATTCAGGAAAAACTGGATGCCATCGGTGCCTGGGAATTGGATCATAAACTGGAGCGCGCCATGGACGCGTTGCGATGCCCGCCACCCGATGCGAGCGTGGCCAACCTTTCCGGTGGTGAAAAACGCCGGATAGCACTTTGCCGTCTACTCCTCCAGGAGCCCGATGTTTTACTCCTGGACGAACCCACCAACCACCTTGATGCGGAGTCCGTGCAATGGCTTGAAGAGCACCTACGCCAATACAAGGGCACCATCATTGCGGTTACACACGATCGTTACTTCCTCGACAACGTAGCAGGATGGATACTCGAATTGGACCGCGGCGAAGGAATACCCTGGAAAGGAAACTACTCGTCGTGGCTGGACCAGAAGCAGAAGCGCCTGCAGCAGGAAGAGAAGTCTGAATCCAAACGTCAGAAAGCCCTGGAAAGGGAATTGGAATGGGTACGCATGAACCCCAAAGGCCGTCATGCCAAAGGCAAGGCGCGTCTCTCTGCCTACGAGAAATTGATTGGTCAGGAAGGACGTGAGAAAGAAGAGAAACTTGAATTATACATCCCTCCCGGACCCAGACTCGGCAACAAGGTGATTGAAGCCAACGGTGTGGCCAAAGCCTATGGTGATAAACTGCTGTATGAGAATCTGACCTTCTCACTGCCGCCGGCAGGAATCGTCGGCATTATCGGTCCTAACGGTGCCGGCAAGACCACTTTATTTAAAATGATCACCGGCTCCGAAAAGCCTGACCAGGGAAGCTTCTCGGTGGGCGAAACCGTGAAGATTGCTTATGTAGATCAGGAGCACGACGACTTGAAACCAGATGATACGGTATTTCAGGCCATCACCGGCGGAAATGACCTGATCATGATTGGCGGCAAGGAGATGAATTCAAGGGCCTATGTGAGCAAGTTCAACTTCAGCGGCACCGACCAGCAAAAGAAGGTTAAAGAGCTTTCTGGTGGTATGCGCAACCGGGCACATCTCGCGATCGCCCTGAAGCAGGGCGGCAACCTCCTGCTGCTCGACGAACCTACGAACGACCTCGATGTGAATACACTTCGGGCATTGGAAGAAGCGCTGGAGAATTTCGGGGGATGCGCCGTGATCATCTCACACGACCGTTGGTTCCTCGATCGCGTCTGTACACACATTCTGGCTTTCGAAGGTGACTCACAGGTATTCTGGTTTGAAGGTACCTTTAGTGAGTACGAAGAGAACAAACGCAAACGCCTCGGCGACGACCAGCCGCACAGGATCAAGTACAAGAAACTGGTGAAATAAGCATTACAGGATGAAGCCGCTCTATACCATACTGTTGCTGATCGCATCCAATACCTTCATGACGATGGCGTGGTATGGTCATCTCAAATTCAAAGAGATGAACTGGAGCCAAAACCTTGGACTGGTGAGCATCATCCTCATCAGTTGGGGTATTGCCTTCTTTGAATACCTGCTGCAGGTGCCTGCCAACCGCATCGGGTTCCGGGAGAACGGCGGACCGTTTTCATTGGTCCAGCTCAAGGTCATTCAGGAAGTAATTACGCTGACTGTATTTGTGGTCTTCTCCCTGGTGTTCTTTAAGAATGAGACCTTCCGCATCAACCATCTGATTGGATTTGTGCTGTTGGTCCTGGCCGTCTACTTTATGTTCAAGAAATAGGCTACAAAGTAGCCATATCGATCACGAACCGGTATTTGACATCACTCTTCAGGATCCGATCGTAGGCTGTGTTGATGTAATTCATAGGAATTACTTCAACATCCGACATAATATTGTGCTGGGCGCAATAATCAAGCATTTCCTGGGTCTCCTGGATGCCTCCGATCATAGATCCTGCTAATTTCTTGCGACCACCAATCACCGAGAACGGATGTACATCGAGGCTTGAAGGCGGCACACCCACCAATACCAGGGTGCCACTGGTGCGGACCAAACCAAGGTAGGTATTCATATCGTGTGGTGCTGACACGGTGTCTATGATAAAATCGAAATGATTGCGTCGGGATTTCAGCTGCGCTTCTTCGCGGGTGTACACAAAATGATGGGCTCCCAAATTCTTCGCATCCGCTGCTTTGTCTTTAGAGGTGGATAACACCGAAACCTCTGCACCCAGGGAAGCGGCAAATTTTACGGCCATGTGGCCCAAACCACCCAGTCCGAGTACACCCACCCGATGGCCTTTGCCCATTTTCCAGTGCATAATCGGAGAATAGGTGGTAATACCTGCGCACAACAGCGGACCCACCCGGTCGAGGGACAAGGAGGGAGACACCCGCAAGGTATAATTCTCGTCCACCACAATTTTTGAAGAATATCCGCCGTAGGTGGGTGTCTTGCGATCTTTCTCGTAGCTGTTGTAGGTTCCAATCATCCCGGTTTCACAGTACTGTTCCAGTCCGTCCTTGCAATTGGCACAAGTGCGGCATGAATCCACAAAGCAGCCAACACCTCCGAGGTCGCCCACCTTGAACTTCGTAACCTGTGCGCCCACTTTGGCGATGCGTCCCACAATTTCATGACCCGGCACCATGGGGAAGATCGAGCCACCCCATTCATCACGCGCCTGGTGTATGTCCGAATGACAAACGCCGCAATACAGGATATCGATCAGCACGTCATGGGGTCCCACCTCGCGGCGGTCAAAATTGAAGGGAGCCAAAGGAGATTTTGCGGTGGCCGCTGCGTATGACTTTACAGGGATCATAGTGAGTGAACGTTTGCTTTAGAACAATTGGTTGATCATTTGGTTCGGGCTGGGTTGCTTTCCCTTAAAGAATTTCTTCGCCTGGCTTCGTCTTCCAGCGTTCATGAAACCAAACCCACTGCGTCGGGTGTTCGCGAATAGCTTTTTCTATCGACGCCGTATAATTCTGTGTGTTGGCGATAAGGTCATGTTCCTCATCACCGGTTTTTATCAATGGGATTTCCGGGAGCAAGTGCATGTGCTGTTTACCATCTTCGCCCAGGTAGATATGGGCAGGAACAACACCAGCACCGGTTTTCAAGGCCAATACCGCTGCTCCAATGGGTGTTGCGGCCGGCATACCGTAGAAGTTTACGAATCGGCTTTTCACTTTTGTATCCTGATCGATAAGCACGGCAGTCGATCCGCCCTTCAGCAACCCTTTGATCAGCCGCATGGTCTCTTTACCCCGCTCCACCGGAATAGCCCCATGGGCATTGCGGTAATTCACCATCAGTTCATTGAGACGTTCATCCTTCAAGGGGGTTCCGATGACCATCGGGTTATATCCGCGAAGTGAAACATACGTTACCATCAGTTCAAATGCACCCAGGTGGCTGGGCAGAAAAATCAAACCCTTCCCCTTTTTCATCACCGCCTGTGCGTGTTCGTCACCGGTCACTTCCACAAACTTGTAGAAGTCTTCGAGGTTTCTCACGCTGGTGGCGCGCATGACATCGCCGCCGTTTTTGCCGATCATAATAAACATCTCCCAGACCATGGTCCGGATTTCCTTAGGCGTCTTATCGGGATAGGCCATACTCAGGTGTGTAAAAGCCTGTTTTCTCGACTTGGTTGAAAACACCCAGGCGATGCGTCCCAGTACGCCGGATATACTCAGCCACCAGCGTCTGGGAATGGCATTCGAGAAGTTCATCATGGACTTCACCAGCCAATAGATGGCAGTGTACTTGATTTCTTTCCGTAAGGGACGATTGGCCATAAAATAGGTCGCAAAGATAGACGCAGTTTGGGTAAATTTAAATCGATGAAACGCACCCTCCTGCTGATACGGCACGCCAAATCCAGTTGGGACAATCCCGATCTGGCAGACTTTGACCGGCCACTGAACGAACGGGGACTGCGGGATGCGCCGCGCATGGGAGAGCGATTAAACCAGCGGGACATCAATCCGGATATTATTATTTCCAGTGAGGCCGTTCGGGCAATGGAAACCGCCAAAGTCCTGGCCCATCGTCTGCAATATGCCGAACGCAAGATTGTGGCAGATTCAAAACTCTATCACGCCGATGAAGAAACGCTCCTCCACCATGTACACCGGATACCTGATGAGCATCGCATCGCAATCCTGGTAGGGCACAATCCGGGATTGACTGAGTTTGCTGCTTTGTTGCTGGAAGATTTTGAGGAGGACATCCCGACCTGTGGTATCGTGGCGATCACGTTCCCGGTTGATTCCTGGAAGAAAGTGCTGCCGCAAACGGGTCGAATGAAGTTCTTTGATTACCCAAAGAAAAAATGATCAATGCTTGCCAAATGGCAATAGGTCAAAGGCTCGTTTCTTGAGTATGCCAAACTCCCTGAATCGATAACCTGCCAGAATTCGGAGGGTCAGACTATTGGTGGTCAATCTCATCTCATCAATGGTGACTGCCCGCGTTTGACTTACCCAGGTCAATCCCGTAAAGAACCGATCACCGTTATAACCAAGCCCAAAGCGTACATCTGCATAGGTGTTGAGACGTTGTATCGATCCATTGGCATTGTTAACCTTATAACTCAGGTGGGTGAATGCAGGTCCAACCGAAAGTGCCGCGTTTACAAACCATCGGCCGACAACCAGGGTGTAAGAATACCCAGGTGCCAGGCTGATGGACATAGAACGGAGTTGGTTGATGGCTGCTGTATTACCATAAATGGAATAGTATGAAGGTCCGTAAATGGATGAGTCTGCGCGCAACTCATACCTATTAATACTCCCAGCCAGCAGAAATGAACCGGCACTATGCTTTTGCCGTTCGGCAAAGTTGTAGGCAGAGCGGTAGGAAAATCGATGTCGGTTAAAAAAATACACGCCATTGATGCCGAGTGCTTCGGTCACAACATCTGGCCGCAGGGGATGAGGTTGATTGGCCGGTACTGGTAAAGAAGAATCATCCCTATAGAAGCCGCTGTACTTTTGGTAAAAGACATCACCCACCCAATGTTTGGACAGGGCATTAATCTGAACATCAAATTCTTTGGATTCACCATACAAACTAACACGCTTCTCATCTACAGGAACGGATAAGGTAGCTTCCAATGCCAGTTCAAATACGTAAACACCAACTCCGGCGCCATAGGAGTTGTTAGGCCGATAGGTAAGCACCTGGCTTCGGTTGTCGGACCGACGGATATCAAACTGGCTGCTCCGCGCCTTTAATAGCGGCCAGATAAAAAAATAATCTGAATAGGCCTGGATGTAACGGGACCGGGTGCTATCGGTGGTTTGTCCTAAAACAGTTACACTGCAAGACAACGCCAGAATCAAAGGACCAAAACGCATCAGAGAATGTATTCGCTCAGGTCGCGGCTCTTCATCAAGCCCTGCAACTTATCCTGCACCATGGCAGCCGTAACCTCCAGCGAAGCACCGGCGGGAATCTTGTCGGGCACATCAAAAAGAAACTCGTTCAACAGCTTGCTGATTACGGTCTGCAGACGACGGGCGCCGATATTTTCAATTTCTGCATTGATGGTGAAGGCTGCCTGAGCGATGGCATCAATTGCATCATCGGTGAACCGGAGCGTAACACCTTCGGACTCAAAGAGCGCACCATATTGCTTGGTCAATGCATTTTTGGGTTCGCGCAGGATCCGAACAAAATCTTCCTTGTTCAATCCGGTTAGCTCCACCCGGATTGGAAAGCGACCCTGCAACTCGGGAATCAGATCGGACGGCTTGGAGATATGAAATGCACCCGCAGCAATAAAGAGGATGTGATCGGTTTTGATTACGCCGTGCTTGGTGTTAACCGTACTTCCTTCCACGATGGGAAGCAGGTCGCGCTGCACGCCTTCACGGCTGACATCCGGTCCGCCCCCTTTGCTGCTCCCCGACGCGATCTTGTCAATCTCATCAATAAATATAATGCCGGCATCCTGCGCTTTCTTCAACGCCTCTTCTTTCACCTCATCCATATCAATCAACCGGGCAGCCTCTTCTTCCAACAGGATCTTGCGCGCTTCTGCTACAGTCACTTTACGCTTGCGGGCTTTCTTGGGCATCATGCCATTAATCATCTCTTGCAAGTTCATCATCGACACTTCGTCCATCATTCCGGCGCCAATCATGCCCACATTGCCTCCGCCGGACTGCTTTACATCGATTTCAATCTTTCGATCTTCGAGCTCACCATTTCTGATTTTCTCCCGGAAGTGGGCCCGGGTGCGCTCATTGAGTTCATGATCGGAAGATGGCATATCCGAGCCATCCTGTCCAGAAACAAATCCTGTTGTTTTGGCCGGCGCCTTGATGGCCGGAATCAATGCGTCCAGTATGATGTCTTCCACAATCCCCGCAGCCTTTTCCTTTACTTCCTCTTTCTTACGGGCCTTGACCATGTTGACCGATTGCTCGGCCAGGTCGCGCACCATGCTCTCCACATCACGACCCACATAGCCTACTTCCGTAAACTTCGAGGCCTCCACCTTCACAAATGGCGCGTCCGCAATCTTTGCCAATCGCCTGGCTATTTCCGTTTTACCTACACCAGTGGCACCAATCATCAGGATGTTATTGGGAATAATATCCTCTTGTATTTCGGAGGTGACATTCATCCTCCGCCAGCGGTTTCGCAGGGCGATGGCCACATTACGCTTGGCATCCTGTTGGCCCACAATATATTTATCAAGCTCGGCAACAATCTGCCGGGGGGTAAGTGTATCCAGGTTATTCATGCTAAAGAAAGTGAGTAAAGGTATACGTTGGTGGTGGCCAAATCAAACCGGTAAACCTGATCGAATCCAAAGTAAAAAACCTCTCCTGCCTGGAGAGGTTCACACTTACATCCTGCAATCAAGCCTTCTTCTCATCCGCAATCACAAACTCCACCGGCTGCCGAACTTTTTCTTTCAGCAAAGCAACTTTTAATACTTCAGCCACCGTCGTGACATAATGAAAGGTGAGTCCTTTGATATAGTGCTTCTCTATTTCTTCAATGTCCTTCCGGTTCCTCGCACTGAGGACAATTTCCTTGATTCCACTGCGCTTTGCGGCAAGAATCTTCTCTTTGATCCCTCCTACCGGCAACACCTTGCCCCTCAGGGTAATCTCGCCCGTCATGGCAAGCTTGTTTTTCACTTTACGTTGTGTAAAAATCGAGGCCAGCGACGTCAGCATCGTAATCCCTGCAGATGGACCATCCTTTGGCACAGCCCCGGCCGGCACATGCACATGCAGGTCATATTGCTGAAACACCCGGTGATCGATGCCCAGTGGCGACGCGTTGGACTTCAGGTATGACAAGGCAGCCATGGCCGACTCTTTCATGACATCACCGAGTTGTCCGGACAACGTAAGCTGGCCTTTGCCACGGCTTATACTGGATTCCACAAACAGAATATCTCCGCCCACCTGCGTCCAGGCCAGTCCGGTAACCACACCGGCCGTTTCATTGTCCTGATACAATTCTTCGTCAAAGACCTCCGCCCCAAGCACCTTAACCACGAAGTCCGGCGTAACTTCAGAAGGTACCTGCTCCTCCATGGCGATGGACTTCGCAATGTTGCGCACCACAGAGCCAATCTTGCGCTCCAGGCTGCGCACACCAGATTCGCGGGTGTAGTGTTCAATAATCTTAAGGATGGCTTCTTTGGTAAACTTCACCTGACCGTTGGGAATGCCGTGCTCCTTCAATTGCTTCGGAACCAGGTGTTTCACACCAATCTGCAACTTCTCTTCGACGGTATAGCCCGTGATCTCAATCACTTCCATCCGGTCGCGCAAAGCTGGCTGAATGGTATCGAGTGAGTTGGCTGTTGCAATAAATAATACTTTGCTAAGGTCATATTCCACCTCGAGATAGTTGTCGTTAAAGGAGTTGTTCTGTTCGGGGTCAAGTACTTCGAGCAATGCGGATGATGGATCACCCCGGAAGTCACTCCGGATTTTGTCAATTTCATCCAAAACAAACACAGGATTGGATGATTTGGCCTTTTTAATATTCTGGATGATTTTACCCGGCATCGCACCAATATAGGTCTTGCGATGACCGCGGATCTCTGCTTCATCATGCACGCCTCCCAGCGACACGCGAACATAGTTGCGCTGGAGGGCCTTGGCAATCGACTTGCCCAAGGAAGTCTTTCCAACACCGGGAGGGCCATACAGGCACAAGATCGGCCCCTTCATATCCTGCTTCAACTTGAGCACAGCCAGATACTCGAGGATGCGGTCCTTAACTTTCTCAAGACCAAAATGATCCTTGTCCAGGATTTTGGAGGCACGCTTCAGATCGAAGTCATCGTTTGTAAATTCACCCCAAGGCAAATCCAGCAACAGCTCCACAAAGTTCATTGACACCGGAAACTCGGCGGCCTGCGGATTCATCCGCTGCAACTTGTCCAGTTCCTTATTAAAATGTTCAGCTACGTGCTTTGGCCATTTTTTGTCAGCACCTCGTTTGCGAAGCTTCTCAATTTCCTTGTCCGGTCCATCAAAGCCGAGCTCATCCTGCAATACTTTTATTTGCTGTCGCAGGAAATAATCGCGTTGCTGCTGATCGATGTCGGTATGAACCTTCTTATGAATTTCATATTTGATCTCCAGCATCTGAATCTCCTTAAGCATATACTGCAACAAGAGTGTGCCCCGATCAATGATGTTGGAGGTTTCAAGGATTTTTTGTTTGTCTCCTACATCTACATTGAGGTTGGATGAAAGGAAATGGATGAGAAACGATGTGCTTTGAATATTATCCAATGCCATTTGTGCCTCCTGCGGAATCTCGGGATTCAGCCGAAGAATCTTGGATGCAGCATCCTTGAGGGATTGCACAAGTGCCGTTACTTCCTTGCTGTCGAGGTTAAGTTTTGGCTCCAAAAGCAATTCAACTCGGGCCGTCAGGTGCGGATCTTCCTGAACGAATTCCTTGATCGAGAAACGGTTCTTTCCCTGGATGATGATGGTCGTATTACCATCCGGGAGTACCAACATTTTAATGATGCGGGCCACCGTACCATACCGGTAGATATCCTCAATCGAAGGCTCTTCGGTAAGCTTGTTCTTTTGTGCAATGACTCCAACAATACGGTTGCCCTGATAGGCCTTCTTGATCAGGCGAATGGACTTCTGACGGGTAACCGTAATGGGGATCACCACGCCCGGAAAAAGTACGGTATTCTTTATAGGCAGTATCGACAACTCTTCGGGAAGGTCCTCAGGCTTCAGGTCTGACTCCTGCTCAGGGTTTATCAGTTGGACGAGCTCCTCAGAGTCCTGTTGCGCCATGGGGGTAATTTCGATCGATTTGAACATGATGAATGTGTCAATATGACACAAATTGGGTGTCTTGTCTAATAATTTTCAACGCTGGCTATATGACTCAATTGGGGTGCCAGAGCATTGTTTCTCAATCAAATTTATTTCAACTTTCGGTAATCCGGTGGTGAATTCGGCATTTTACATCCTTTGAAAACCTGGTTATTTGTTCTGATCGCCCTCCCGATTTGCCTTTTAGGCCCTGCCGGTCACGCCCAGAAAGGGAAAAAGAAGTTCAAACAGGGTGACTCGGTTCTCCTGAACGATACGGTGCGTACATTCAGCCAGTCTGGCATGTTCTCCTTCACGAACATGAACGTCACCCCTTACTACCGAGATGCAGCAAAACTGGAAAAGTTGCATCGGCTCAGACAACAAGGTCCATCCGAGGCCTATTACAAATCCCTCGCTGACTATGTAAAAAACTTCGGAATGCGGAATTTCCACGAGAATACGGCTATGCTCTGGGAATTGGCAAAGCTTTCAAAACAATTTGGCCCTCCCGGGGAATCTATCCTCTGGTACAAACTGGTGCTCAAACACCACCGGCAAGGCCTTAACATCAATGATGTGTTCAAGGAATATGATTCGCTGGAAAAGGACAAGAAGAAATATTATGTGCCGCTTGAATATTATTACCAACTCGTCGACTATCGGAAAGAAATTGATACGCTACATCCACCGCATTCGGTGCTGGTGAATATGGGCGATGAAATCAATTCAAAAAAAGAGGACTACGGACCAACCATCGGAAATGTCGACAACCTGATCCTCTTCAGCAGCAAAAGGAACAAACACCAACAAGGTGAGCGTGCCTATGACGAGGATCTTTTCTACAGCACCCGGGTGGAAGGATACTGGTCTCCAGCACAGGAATTCAAAAAAATCAACACGCACTATAATGAAGGCTCTGCCTGTCTGAGCCGCGATGGCAAGGAACTATTCTTCTCCCGCTGCAATACACCCGAATCATTGGGCAATTGCGATCTTTACGTTGCCGAGCTATCCAGTGACAGCACATGGACCAATATTCAAAACCTGGGTGAACTGGTCAACAGCAGTGGCTGGGACTCTCATCCCTCCCTTTCTCATAGCGGAGATACCCTGTATTTCGCCTCCAACCGAATCGGTAGTTTTGGACTTTCGGACATTTACTTCACAACCCGTGGTAAGGACCGTCTCTGGAATGAGGCAAAAAATGCAGGACCCGTGATCAACACGGTGAACAGCGAAGTAAGCCCTTTCTTCCACCACAAACACCATGTCCTGTATTTCAGCTCCAACGGCCATCCCCTGAATTTTGGAGATTTTGATATTTATAAATCGGTGCAGAAAAACGGTGTATGGGAAGATCCTAAAAATATTGGGCCGCTGGTGAACGGCGCAGGCAGTGAATACTATTTTACGATTGATTCAGAATCCAAAGAACTGTTTTACGCCCGTTCCGAAGAAGATGACAAAAAGAACCTGGATATATTCTCTTTTGCCGTGCCCATGGAAGCGCAACCTGAGGCCACGGCTCAACTGAAAGGAACCTTGAAGAACCAACAAGGCAAGCCGCTGCTCGGCATTGTTTCAGTGATCGATCTTGATCAGGGTATCGAAGTGGCTCCAAAATTTCTCCGGGAAGATGGCACTTTTGATTTCAGCCTGATCAACAAACGCAATTACCTCCTGATCATTCAGGGCGACGACTTTTTTCGAATCGAAGAAACCTTCTTTCTCAATGGCGACATGCAGGTGGACAAAGTCGCGGAGCCCATGGAAAGCAAAATTGCTTTTGAGACCCTGGAGTTTGAAAACGGGAAAGCCGACATCCTTCCGGCCATGCACACGGATCTCGACAAGCTGGCCAACTTCCTCATCGACCATCCAAAACTCAAGCTCACCATCTCCGGCCACACCGACTCTGCCGGTAAGGAGGAGTCCAATCGTCGGCTCTCGCAGGCACGGGCTGATGCCATCAAGGCATATCTTGAAACCCAGTTTAAGATTGATGCCGCCCGGATTGTGGCCATCGGATATGGCAGCAGCAAACCGATAACCCAGGAACTATCCGACGAACACAAGCAACTCAACCGGCGGGTTGAATTTGAAATCCATAACTGACGAGCACCGCTGCCCTGCCGAACGCCAACAAATCACTGTTCCCGCAGTTCGTAATTCACTACATTTCATCATCAACCAAAACTGTTTAACCTCAAACCCGCTCTCGCAATGAAACAACTGCTACTTCTGGCGCTGTTGGCGCTAAACATCTCTTCGTTTGGACAGACGGAGATCAATCCCAAAATAAAGCCTGACAAGGACAAGGAATTTGTCAAGGCTGAAGTAGACCGCCATGCAACCGAACTGAAAACCGTAGCCAAAAATATCTGGGGCTATGCCGAATTGGGATTTCAGGAAACAAAGAGTTCTCAGGAATTGATCAACCTACTGAAGAATGCCGGATTTACCATCAACACCGGTGTTTCCGAGATGCCCACCGCCTTCACTGCCACCTATGGCTCCGGCAGTCCTGTGATCGGCATTCTCGCTGAGTTTGATGCATTGCCAGGATTGTCTCAAGATTCTGTCCCTGTTCGCAAACCAGCGATCGATGGAAGACCTGGTCAGGGATGCGGACATAATCTTTTTGGCGCAGCCTCATCGGGTGCCGCCATCGCACTGAAAGAATGGTTATCGAAAAATAAACGTCAGGGCACCGTACGACTCATTGGCACCCCGGCTGAAGAAGGCGGCGGAGCGAAAGTATATATGGTGCGTGATGGATTGTTTAAAGATGTCGACGCCGTATTGCACTGGCACCCATCCAGTGATAACGACGCCAGTCCGGAATCATGTATGGCCATTAAACAAACACTGTTTCGTTTCTATGGCAAGTCAGCGCATGCCGCAGCCGCACCTGAAAAAGGCCGCTCTTCGCTGGACGGCGTTGAGTCCATGAACTATATGGTCAATATGATGCGTGAACACGTTCCCTCCGATGCCCGCATTCACTATGTGATCACCAAAGGCGGACTGGCGGCCAATGTCGTTCCTGATTTTGCTGAAGTTGAATATATGGTGCGCCATCCCGATGCCCGCCAACTGGCGGAAATCTGGGATCGTGTTGTTAAATGCGCCGAAGGTGCGGCGACAGGTACTGAGACCACCATGAAATATGAAGTAGTGTCTGGCTCATACAACCTGCTGCCCAACGAAACCCTCGCCCGCCTCATGTATAACAACCTAAAGACTGTTGGTGGTGTGATGTATTCTCCCGCCGAAGTGGAGTTTGCCAAAAAGCTGCAACAATCTTTCACATTCAAAGCTCCGGACATCGCTGAGGCGTCCATTGTTCAACCATTCAAAACGGGAGGTTTCTTTCCGGCCAGCACAGACGTTGGTGATATCACGTGGGTAGTTCCCACCGCCGGCCTGGGCGTTGCCACCTGGGTGCCTGGAACACCAGCTCATTCCTGGCAGGCAGTAGCGACGGGAAGCATGGGTATCGGTCTCAAGGCCATGATCAATGCATCCAAAGTAATCGCCATGACCGGCATCGACCTCTTCAATAATCCTTCCTTGCTGGTAAAAGCCAAACAGGAATTGACGGAGCGAACCGGACAGGGATTTCAGTATAAGTCACTCATCGGTGACCGCAAACCGCCGCTGGATTTTCGCAAAGGGCTTTAATCACCTTCATAAAAAAGGGGCTGTCACTGAATTGAGACAGCCCCCTTTTACTTTATGTAAGAGGTACTACTTCACTATATCATTGTAGAAAACAAATACCATTAGTACCAGGAGAATGGCCATTCCGATCTTCAACGCTGTTTCAAAAACCTTCTCATTGGGTTCACGGCCGCTGATCATTTCATACAGCAGGAATACAACATAGCCGCCGTCGAGTCCTGGTATAGGCAGCAGGTTCATGAAAGCCAGCACCATGGAGAGCATTCCTGTCATGCGCCAAAAACGTTCCCAATCCCATACCGGACCAAATGCCTGCGCCATGCCAATCGGGCCCGAAAGCGAATTGCGGAATGATATTTCGCCAGTAATAATTTTCTTGAAAGCCTTCAATTGAACAAAGATTACGCCGAAGGCGCGCTCGGTTCCCAGACCGATGGATTCTCCAAAGCCGTAATTGATGTATTTCAATTCCTCCTTGTCGATTCCCCTCGGGAGGAAGCCGATCATATCGCGTCCCTTGAAACTTTCCTTGAAGGCGAGTATGGCATCACCACGCTTCACCTTAAAGGCAATTGAATCCATGGGGGCACCTTTCACAATTTTGGTTACCTCATCCTGGTACATAATTAGTTGTCCATTGATCTCTGTTATCTGGTCACCGGGTCGCAGTGCTACCTTGGCAGCTATACTCTCAACTTTTTGTTTGGTGATAATGGTGTCCATTTTGCCATCGACCATTTTGATTTCAGTGGTCTTCAGGTCAGCGTCCTTGGACACAGACCCGACAATAGCTTCCATGCGCGGCGCAACAAACGAAAGGGCAGCGGTGCGCTTGTTGAAGTTCTCAATGAAATTGCCGGGCACATCAATGCGTACTTCTTGGCCATCTCGAAGGACGGTATAATAAGACTGGTTGGATACGAGTACATCCGGTTTTGACAGGTCCTGGAAATCATTGAAGTCTTTACCATTGATGTTAACCAGCTTGTCTCCCGTGCGCAAACCGATTTTCTCACCAAGCTCCAGGACCTGAATTCCGCCGTGGGCGTTGATATAGTCTTTGGAAATGTAAGTGTCTCCCAGCAGGAAGGTGAGGCCAATAAAAATGATTACCCCCACGATCACGTTAACAATAATACCGCCCAGCATCACGATCAAGCGCTGCCACGGTCTTTTGGCACGAAACTCCCAATCCTGGGCCGGCTGATTCATGGCTTCTTTGTCCATGCTTTCATCCACCATACCGGCAATCTTCACATATCCACCGAGGGGGAACCAACCCACGCCGTATTCCGTATCGCCCACCTTCTTTTTCAGCAACGAGAAGTTCATCACGTTGGCCATGGGGAACAGGAAGTCAAAAAACAGGTAGAACTTCTCGACCCGGATTCCAAACTTTCTGGCCGTGATAAAGTGGCCCCATTCGTGCACCACAATTAAGATTGAAAGACTCAGCAGTAGCTGGGCCGTCATGATCATACCTTCCATCGCACTGATTATGTTAAGGGGTTTCTATTCACTTTTTCAGATATTCCTGAGCCCGGATTCGTGTCAGCTTATCGGTTTCAATATAGTCATCCAACACAGGCTGTTTCACAAAATCTGCTTTCACCAAACAATGTTCCACCAGGTCCGACATTTCCAGAAATCCAATTTTGTCCTTCAGAAATGCATCAACGGCCACTTCGTTGGCGGCATTTAGCACACATGGCTGGTTTCCTCCACGGCCCAAAGCGCCAAAAGCGAGGGCAAGATTACGAAAAGTTTCCGTATCGGGCGGCTCAAAGGTGAGTGACGGATATTTCGAAAAATCAAAGCGGGGATAGTTGCTTTTGGGCCTTTCGGGATATGTCAAGGCAAACTGGATAGGAAGCCGCATATCCGGCAAGCCTAACTGGGCCTTGATGGATGAGTCTTCAAACTGGACCAGGGAGTGGACAATCGACTGGGGATGAACCACCACTTCGACCTGATCAGGACGCAACCCAAAAAGCCACTTGGCTTCAATTACCTCCAGCCCCTTGTTCATCAACGAGGCTGAGTCGATAGTCACTTTTGCGCCCATTGTCCAGTTGGGATGCTTAAGCGCTTGCGCTCGGGTGACTGCCGCAAGTTCAGCGCGCTTCTTTCCCCGGAATGGTCCACCAGAAGCAGTAAGGATAATCTTCTCAATCTTGTTATGGAACTCGCCGACCAGGCATTGAAAGATGGCCGAATGTTCTGAGTCAACGGGTAAGATATTTACTCCCTTTTCACGGGCAATTTTTGTGATCAGGTCACCGGCAACCACGAGGGTCTCTTTATTTGCCAGTGCGATGGTCTTGCCAGATTCAATGGCCCGTATGGTGGGCTTCAGTCCGCTGTAACCCACCACCGCGGTGAGCACCATATCAATGGTATCCAGTTCAACGACGGATTCAAGGGCCTTTTCACCGGCAAAGACCTTTATTGGTTCATTGACCAACGCTTCTTTTACCACGGGGTACAAAGCTTCATTGACGATGACCACAGCATTCGGCTGAAATCTTTTGGCTTGCTCAATGAGCAAATCAGCGTTCTGTTGAGCCGTGAGTACCTCCACTTCAAATGCGTGGCTATGCTGGCTGATCACCTCGAGGGTCTGTTGACCAATAGAACCGGTAGATCCGAGGATGGCAATTCTTTTTTTCAAGTGAATGGAAATTCAATAGTTATTCACGGTACCTCACCAATTCATCAGCAATCTTCCGATCATTGGCAAGCCTGGGCACTTTGTTTTGTCCTCCCAATTTACCCTGCGATTTCATGTAGTCAATAAAGGCATTCTTTCGCAGGCAAGTAAGTTTCAGGGGTCTCAGGATATTCCCGGTAATCAAATCATCATAATAAACATTCCGGTCGCGCAATTGTTGATCCAACTCCAGACCAAAAGCGCTGAGGTTTTTTGGCGGAGAAGCAAATTCCACCATCCACTCGTGGTGTGGCAAGCCTTCTGCCGGTGTTACCTGGGGAGCTACCGTAAACTCTACGAGCTCTGTTTCCGGGAATTTGCCCATGGTTGCCTTCATTGACTTCTCCACCTCCTCGCCAATCACATGCTCCCCAAACGCAGAGATAAAGTGTTTGATGCGCCCGCTGACCACCAACCGATAAGGATCTTTGGATACAAACTTTACCGTATCCCCAATGGAGTATCCCCACAGGCCTGCATTGTTGTTGATGATGAGGGCATAATTCTTACCTAATTCAATTTCACCGATCGACAACCTGCGCGGGTTTTCATTAAAGTACTCTTCAGCCGGAATGAATTCAAAAAATATTCCACTGTTCAGCAGCAACAACAAGCCCTGCGCATGTTGTGAATCCTGGTAGGCAATGAATCCTTCCGAGGCTGGATATAACTCAATGGAATCTATCGGCCGTCCGATCGATTCAAACAACTTGGCCCGATAGGGTTCGAAATTGACACCGCCATAAACAAACATTGAAAACTCTGGAAACACATCTTTGATCTTTTTGCCGGTGCGGGCCTGAATCCGGTCAAAGTACATCTGCACCCATGGCGGAATCCCGGAAATCAACGTCATGTTCGCAGTCAGCGTCTCATCGATGATGCGCTCCAGTTTCTCTTCCCAATCCTCAATGATGTTGGTTTGGTACGATGGCTTTTGGTTGCTTCGCAAGTAGCCAGGCACATGGTGATTAACAATGCCCGACAGACGGCCTGTCTTAATACCCGCGGTTTCGTGAAGTTCAGGGCTTCCCGACAGGAAAATAAGGCTTCCGTCCACAAAAGCAGCCTTCCCTGTTTCGTGGACATAACTCAACAGGGCATTGCGGGCACTGTTGATATGATTCGGAATAGAATCTTTCGTGATTGGAATGTATTTGGTACCCGAGGTGGTACCCGAAGTTTTAGCAAAATAAATCGGCTTGCCCGGCCACAACACGTCCGGTGCTCCGGAAAGCACCTGCTCCACATAAGGCTTCAGTGCTTCATAGTCGCGAATGGGAACCTGTCTGATAAAGTCAGCATGAGTCCGGATATCAGAGAATCCGTGGTCCCGGCCAAACCGGGTATTTCGGGCTGAACGGATCAATGCATGAAACTGTTCTTGTTGAACCGTTGCAGGCCTGGAGGACCAGTCCCTGGTTTGGCGGTCAACATAAGCAGCAAAGGGCTTTGCCAAAAAGGATCGGAATCGCATCGACAAAAAGGGGCAGTTTGGTCTGCAAAGGTGGCTTTCGTTCTGAACTTTCTAAAATAGGCTTCGTTTTATATTTGCAATTCAAAAGACGTACCTGACATGGGAAATACATTGAAAATCGTTGTGGTTGGATTCCTGGCCGGTTTGGCTGGTGCCTATACTTTTTACCAAGTTGAGATCCGGCCACAGCCGGAACCTGCCGGTAGCACCTATCAGTTTGCAACCAACCATGAAAATTCGGCCTATCAACCCACGGTAGTGGCCGCCGCAGACCCGGTAAGTTTCGAAGAACTTGACTTCTCCGGTGCAGCTGCGAAAGTGATTCCGAGTGTGGTATACATCAATTGCATCTATCAAAGCGGTGTGACGTATTCGAGTTGGCAGGACCTGTTCTTTGGTGGCGGGTCGCCGCAGACGCAGGTAAGCAGTGGTTCTGGCGTCATCTTCACCGCAGATGGTTATATCGTAACCAATAACCACGTGGTCGAGACTGCCGAAAAAATTCAGGTAAACTATAACAAGAAAGTGTATGATGCTGAGTTGATTGGAACGGATCCATCCACCGACCTCGCCGTATTGAAAATCAAAGAGACAAACCTTCGCCCGGTTACGCTTGGCAGTTCCAAAACGCTCGCGGTTGGTGAGTGGGTAGTGGCGGTTGGTAATCCCTTTTCGTTGTCATCCACCGTCACAGCTGGCATTGTGAGTGCTAAAGGACGTCGCATCAACATCGTTGAAGATAAATTTCCCATTGAGTCGTTTATTCAGACCGATGCGGCCATCAATCCAGGCAACTCGGGTGGAGCACTGGTAAATAAGAATGGCGAGTTGGTGGGCATTAATACTGCTATTCTTTCTCGCACTGGCTCTTACACTGGATATGCATTCGCCGTGCCTGTCGACATTGCCAAAAAGATTGTTAATGACCTGATCAAGTATGGCATTGTTCAGAAGGCACTGATCGGTGGTAATGTAATCGACTATGATTTTCAGACCGCCACCAAATACAACCTCAACACCAATGTAAAAGACTTTCACGGCGTGGTACTGGCTGAGCTGGACAAGGAAGGCGCTGCCAATGCCGCTGGCCTACAACTGGGTGACATCATCATCAAAATCAATGAGGACGTAATTGACAGCAAGAGTGAATTTGAAGAAGAGCTCAGCTATCATTATCCCGGCGATAAAATCAGTGTGACCTACCTGCGAAATGGCAAGCAGAATACGGTATCCTTCACATTGTTTAATAAATACGGAGACATGAACCTAATCCGTCGTCAGATCAAAACCGATGCTAAGCTCGGCGCCAATCTCGAAGCCGTGGAATACGGGGTGAAGCTTTCAAAAATCAAAGACGGGTTAATCAAACAAATCGGCATTCCGGAGAATTATACCATCATTTCTATCAACCGCCGCAGGGTAAAGGAACCCCAGGACGTGATTGAGTTCTTCAACTCCTACCACGGAGACGTGTTGTTAGATGGATTCACCAGCGCCAAAGAGCGGGCGCCGCTGCAATTCAGACTTCGCTAGAGGGTAATCAGGATGCCATTCGCATCTTCAACTTCTTGGTCAATTCCTCCACGGAATTCTTGAAGTTGGGATCTGACTTCATCATATCCTCCACCGACTCGAGGGCGTGGATCACCGTGCTGTGGTCGCGACCACCAAAATTTTCGCCGATCAGGGCCAGGGTAAGCTGGGTATAGCGCTTGCAGAAATACATGGCCACCTGACGGGGGATAACGATCTCGCGCTTCTTCACCTTGCCTTTCATCGCCTCCAGTTCAACGCGGAAATAGTCGCCAACGGTCTTCTGGATAAAGTCTACGCTGACGTCGGACTGAATTTCCTTGACAATATTCTTCATGACCTCCTTGGCGAGATCAAGATCAATTTCCTTCTTTAGTAAAGTGGCGTGGAAGATCAGGGAGTTCAGCACGCCTTCCATGTCACGCAGGTTGGTATCCACGCTGTAGGCCAGGTATTCAGCAACCTCGGTTGGGATCTGAATGCCATCCGATTGCATCTTGTTGTGGATGATGGCTAGTTTGGTTTCAAAATCAGGCTCCTGGAGATCAGCGGTAAGGCCCCATTTAAATCGCGATAACAGGCGCTCCTGGAAGCCCTTGAGATCGCGGGGCGGGCAATCACTGGTCATGATGATTTGTTTGCCCGTTTGGTGCAGTTGATTGAAAATATGAAAGAACATCTCCTGGGTCTTTTCGCGACCTGCCAGGAATTGCACATCATCGAGGATGAGTAGGTCAACTTGAAGATAGAAATTCTGAAACTCCTGCAGCTTGTGGTTCTGCAAGGCATTCAGAAACTGGTTGGTGAAGTCATTCTGATCAACATACAACACCACCTTTTCAGGAAACTTCTGTTTGATCTCGTTGCCGATGGCCTGCACCAGGTGCGTCTTGCCAACACCAACACCCCCATAGAGCATCAGCGGATTGAAGGAAGTGATACCAGGCTTTTTGGCCACCGCGACACCGGCAGAACGTGCCAGCCGGTTACAATCACCTTCCACGAAATTCTCGAAGCGATAGCTGGGGTTAAGTCGCGAGTTAACCGTTTGTGGGTTTAGCGAGCGAAAAGTAAATGGTGAATAATCATCGAGGTTACCGTTACCATTGCCCACCGGTTGTTTGGTTACCGGACGGCCGTTGCCATTGGGATAATTTACGGTGAGGGGTGCATTGCGCTGGTTTCCGCTATCAATGATGACGGAATATTCCAACCGCGAGTTTTCACCCAACACACTGCGGATGGCTTTCTTCAGCACCGGCACATAATTTTCTTCCAGCCATTCATAAAAGAACTGGGATGGAACCTGAATGGTGAGCACCTGACCTTCATGACGCAACGGCACGATGGGCTTGAACCACGTCGTGAAATTTTGTTCATCAACCTCTTTCTTGATTATTTCGAGACAGTCGTTCCAGACAGTTGTAGCGTCAACTTCCATATAATAAACTGAGTGAGATAGGGTGTAACCGGCCTCCGGATTTTTTGAAGGGAGACAAAGATGAAAAAAAACGGAGGAACAAAAAACCACAACAACGAACAAAAAAATTCATGGGCAAGCGCTTGATTTTTATTTCATTTTTAGCGTAATGCTAAACCAAATACAAGCGGAATTGATTGCTTTAGTGCGCCATAACCTTCAATTTGACGTGAAAATCGTTTGCGAAAGTGTCTGGCTCCTTCCCTGCATTAGATCAGTTTCCTGACAGCGGCCTCCCTGAATGGGAAAAGGCAGCCAGCGAAGAATTAAAGGGAGGAAATCCCTGGGAAAAACTCGGTTGGAAACAGGAAGGTGTGGAGATCAAGCCGTACCTCGACGCATCCCAGTCAACGGCACCTCCTCCCCTCCTCATTCCTTCTGGAGACCTGTACCGGGGGCCTCGCGCCTGGCATAATATGCCCGCTGTGTACGCAGATAACCCGGCCACTGCAAATCAACAAGCCCTGGAATCCCTAAGGGAAGGCGCTGATGGAGTTTGCTTCGTGCTACCCCACGCCGTTTCATGGGAAGACCTGCTTCAGGGCATTGATTGGTCAATTTGCTCCCTGTGCTTCGTATCCGAATCAGCGGTCAACATCGCCACCACACTGACGCAGTATATTCACAAACACTACAAGGGTATCTCACTTCAGGGCGCATGGTTTTCCCGGACATCACAAACTGTAACTGGGCTGACCAGCGGAATCGTTTTTCCGGCATCGCCTTCTCCCATTGACATGCTGACCCAAGGCTTCACCACCCTGATGCAAAAAGAAGGAGGCCTGCACGGCATCAGCCTGACATTGGGCACAGATTTCTTCCTCGAGATTGCAAAATTGAGAAGTGTGCGCACGCTGCACACCCAACTGCTGGATCAGCTAAACCAAAATCAGTCTTTGATACTTCATGCCCGGTCCCAGTTCGTGCCATCACCCGAATATGACCCGCACAGTACCATGCTGAGACACACCACAACAGCCATGGCCGCAATTATGGGAGGCTGTGATATGCTTACGCTGGAGGAAGATCCCACTTACAGGCCCATGTCCAGACGCATTGCGAGGCAAGTTTCAAACTTGTTGCGCGAAGAATCTCAGTTTGGGCGAGTCGCCGATCCAGTTGCCGGTTCGTATCTGGTAGAAGACCTCACCCGACAGATCACGAATGCCGTGTGGGCAAACCTGAAACCCATGCTGAAGCGATGAGTCAGACAAAACACAACACCTGGCAGTCGCCTGAGAAGATTGACATCGCCGAATCATATACTCACAAGGCTTATGATCACCTCCGCTTTACCGCAGGGGTGCCGCCCTATCTGCGAGGGCCGTATGCGTCGATGTACACCGTGCGGCCGTGGACCATCCGTCAGTATGCAGGGTTTTCAACGGCGCGCGATTCAAATGCATTTTACCGAAGAAACCTTGCCGCCGGACAAAAGGGTTTATCCGTGGCCTTTGACCTCGCGACACACCGTGGCTATGACTCTGACCATCCGCGTGTTCAGGGTGATGTCGGCAAAGCCGGTGTGGCCATTGATTCGGTGGAGGACATGAAGATTCTATTTGATCAGATTCCATTGGATCAAATGTCGGTGTCTATGACGATGAACGGTGCCGTGATTCCCATCCTGGCCTTTTATATCGTTGCCGCCGAAGAACAGGGTGTAAAGCCCCATCAATTGACGGGCACCATTCAGAATGATATTCTGAAGGAATTCATGGTGCGCAATACCTACATCTACCCGCCGACCCCTTCGATGCGAATCGTTGCTGATATTTTTGAATACTGTTCGAAAGAGATGCCGCGGTTCAATTCCATCAGCATCAGCGGCTATCACATGCATGAGGCAGGTGCACCGGCGCACCTTGAGCTGGCGTATACCCTCGCTGATGGGGTGGAATACATACGCGCTGGGCTGAAGGCTGGAATACCCATTGATTCATTCGCTACACAGTTGTCGTTCTTCTGGGGTATTGGTATGAATTTTTTTATGGAGGTGGCCAAGATGCGGGCTGGTCGGGTGCTGTGGGCGAACCTGGTTAAGTCGTTTAACCCGAAGAATCCGAAGTCAATGGCCTTGCGCACCCATTGCCAGACCAGTGGGTGGAGCCTGACCGAGCAAGATCCATATAACAATGTTACACGCACCTGCATAGAGGCAATGGCCGCAGCGCTGGGCGGAACACAATCTCTGCATACCAATGCGTTGGATGAAGCCATTGCGCTACCCACGGACTTCTCGGCACGTATCGCGCGCAATACCCAGTTATACCTACAAAAAGAAACCGGTATCACGAGATCCGTTGACCCTCTGGGTGGATCCTACTACCTCGAGTACCTCACCCACGAATTGATCCAGAAGGCCACCGCCTTGATTGAAGAAGTCGAACAACTGGGCGGTATGACCAAAGCCATCGAGCATGGCATACCCAAGATGCGGATTGAAGAAGCTGCTGCTGCCAAACAGGCTCGCATCGATGCTGGTATTGATGTAATCGTGGGTGTAAACAAATACCAAACGGCAGAAAAGCCCGACTTCGATATTCTGGAAGTAAATAACATGGGTGTGCGCGATGAGCAAATTGCGAGATTGAAGACGTTGCGACAGGCCAGGAATCAAGTTCTGGTTGATGATTCGTTGGCAGCGTTAGCGGCTTGCGCGGCAGGAGAACCCGGAAACCTTTTGGCGCTGGCCATCAACGCGGCCCGGGTGCGCGCAACGCTGGGCGAAATCTCAGCTGCCTTGGAAAAATCTTTTGGTCGGTTTTCGGCGCAGGTGCGCACCATTTCAGGTGTATATTCGAGTCAGATGAAAAAGGTCGGAGAACTGGAAGGCGTGCGACTGCTGTCAGATCAATTTGCCACACAGGAGGGGCGACGCGCCCGAATCCTCGTTGCGAAGATGGGTCAGGATGGACACGACCGGGGAGCGAAGGTGATTGCCACCGGTTTTGCCGACCTGGGATTTGATGTCGACATCGGGCCCTTGTTTCAGACACCAGAAGAGGTGGCCAAGCAGGCCATCGAAAATGATGTGCATGTAGTAGGCATCTCCAGCCTTGCCGGCGGCCACAAGACACTCATCCCACAATTGGTGGCTGCCCTGAAAGCAGCAGGCAGAGAAGACATGCTTGTCGTTACTGGTGGGGTGATCCCGCAACAGGATTATGATTTCCTGTATAAGGCTGGCGTTACCGGAATATTTGGCCCGGGAACGCCTGTTACGGTGGCCGCCAGGACCGTCCTGGAAAAGCTGTTACAACAACATTCATAGGCCTCATTCACCTGATGGTTCAGGTGAATTTTCTCTACCTTTCCTTACTAATTCCCCCTGATATGAAAATCAACATTTTCATGGTGTGGATGGCTGTATGCAGCCTGATCACTCCCCTTTTCGGTCAAAGTAAATGGGACAAGAGCCTGGCCAAAGTAGAGGCTGCCTACGCAATGGGTTCTTACCAGGAGGCTTCCACTTTGTTGGAAAAATTCAAGAAGAAGGTTAACAGTAAACTGGGACCAAAAAACCCTTATACCCATACGATCTATTTTCTTCAGGCTAAGTATGCGCTTGCCATTGGTATGCCGACCGATTTTGAATCCAACATGCAACTGGCCATTGATGCATGTAAGGCAGCGTACGGTGAATCAGCCGAGCAGGTGGGTGCCATGCTGATGGATGCTGCTGATCTCTACAATCAGAATGGATCCTTCCGGGTAGCTCATGAGTACCTCGATCGGTCCAGGTCAACCCTGGAAACGGCCGGAAGCTGGAAAGACCCTTTGAAAGCTAATTGGGAAATTATCCGGGCTGAAACGCTTACCGGGCAAGGCTATTATCGCGAGTCACTCAAGATTATCCTGGAACGATTGCCCTATTATGCAAAACGTGCCATCAAACAGGAAACGGTTGCCGATGGAAAAGGGGGGCTGAAGAGCCGAAAAATTCCGGAAGCTGAAGTCGCACAACGCTATGATCAATATGCTCGTGTACTAACCCTGCTGGCTAACACCTATGGCAAACAGGGAAATCTGCGAACAGCTGACTCGGCTTTTGTCTTCGCACAGACCTGGATACAGAAGAACCTAGGTAATCGCACCCTCGCCTATGCCCGCAATCAACTGTACAACGCTAATGTATTGGTAGAAAACGGCAACCAGGTACTGCCCAAAGACCTCGATTATGAACGTACCCTCCTCATCATTAAATCTTTTTACAATCCGGCACACACCCTCGGCATTCAGACCTACGAAGCCTACCTCAAGAGCTTGATGCGTGAGGACCTGGGTGCCCGGTATTATAACGTCAAGCAGGAGTATGAAAAGCTGATCGATAAGGAGTTTCCCAAGAAGAGCATTTTCAATGTCCGGTTCAAGGCAGTTGAATTCGATACAAAACTCACCCGTGACAAGACCAAGAACCTGGAGACATCGGCGCTATCGGTGATAAACAACACACCGGAACTCCCGCACAACAACCTCTTAACTGCCGATATCCTCGATTTCCTGGTTGATCTGGACATTGCAGAAAAGAAATACACCAGTGTGGAGGGATACCTGAAAGATATCATCGCCATTAAGTCTGACCTATACGGAGCCGACGCGCCAGAAACCCACTTGGCCAGTCTGCGCCTTGCAAACTATTACCTGGATTATACCAACAACATCACAGATGCGGGAAAAATCTATGAGGCGAGTTACACCAATGTGGTCTCCAAAGAAATCGGTGCCTGGCATAAAGACCATCTGAATATTCTGAATCACCTGGCCGTTTATTATGAGTTGTCTGATCAGTATGCCAAAGCCATTGCCACTTCAAAAAAGGCCGGGCTTGTGGCGCGGGGCAAGTATGACGACAAGGATTATCAATATGGCGAAGAACTGACCCGAATCGCCCGTCTCCAGATACGTCTGGGACAATATGAAGAGGCGGAGAAAAGTATCAACCAGGCGCTGACTATTCTGGAAGAATTCCGAAAGGAACCCACCCGCCAGGGACTACTGGTAGAGGCGATTGATACCCGGGCCACACTGTACGGTATCAAAGGCCTGTTTGACGAAGCCAATGACGAGCTGGATCGATCCGCCAAGATCATTCGAAATTCAGAAATTCCGTTAGGTATCGACGACCTGAGTACCGCTCAAAACCTATCCAGTCTGTTCATTCAACTGGGTTTATATTCGGAGACCGGTGAGATTCTTGATAAACTAATAGCTGAATATGAGAAGGTGTATGGCAACCAGTCACTGCGTCTGATTGAACCGCTGGTGAACAAGGGTAAATTGCTGTTGGCCCAGGGAGACTATCCTACGGCAGACAAGATTGCTCTGCGTGCCAATACCATCGCCACGTCAATTTACGGTGAAATCTCCACCAAGACCGCGGCCACACAGAAGCTCTTGGGCGACATCGATTACACCATTGGCGATTATGATAAAGCTGAAGATAATATCCTTAAGGCTCTCAAAAGCCAGGAGAAACAATTCGGGCGCAACCACATCGACGTAGCCAAATCGTTAGGACAACTTGCACTAATCAAGTTTTACAAGGGTGATAACCGGCAAGAGGTTGAAAAAATCATGATCGAGGCGCGAGATATCATTGGTGCTAAACTTGGCAAAGACAACCCCCAATACGCAGATATCCTGAAAAATGTAGCTACGGTGTATATCGCTGAAAAGCGGTTTGACGTAGCGTTCAACTCCCTCACCCAGGCGGAGACCATCTGGCGTACGAAAACCGGTACCAAGAACAGCATCCAGGCCGCTTCCATTTATGCCCTGACGGGGGATGTCTACTATCAGTTGAAAAACTACGTGAAGGCTGAAGAATTCTACAAGAAGGGGAAGGACCTGTATGACAAATTCTTCAGCGACCGTCATCCGGAATACGTGCGCATACTCTCCAAGATGGCGCGGGTCTATTACATGCAGAAAGATTACAAGAGCTCGAAGAAAAATATTGAAAAGGCACTCGACAACTACGAGCAATTCATCAAGCAATATTTTCCTGCCCTCAGCGAACGTGAGAAAGCTAAATATTGGAACACCATCAAAGGCGACTTTGAATTCTACAATACACTCGCATTTAGCCAGCTTGAAGACTTCCGGGACCTCAGTGGCAAGGTGTACAACTACCAGTTGCTTACCAAGGCATTGCTGCTTAGCAGTTCCATCAAGATCCGTGAGCGTATCTTGAAGAGTAAAGACGAGAACCTGATTGCCAGCTATACCAGCTGGGTTCAGAAGAAGGAAGCACTCACCGCAGCGCTTTCGATGAGCACCCAGCAACTCACCGACAATGGCATCGATCCGGTGGCCATGGGCAATGAAGTAGAGCGTCTGGAGCGTGAATTGAGTGAGAAGTCAGAAATATTTGGGCAAGGGTTCGAAAACAAGAAAATCACTTATGAGCAGGTGCAGTCGGCATTGGGCAAGAATGACGTTGCGATGGAAATGGTGCGATACCGTTATTTCAACCATTCATTCACCGACTCTGTCATTTATGTGGCTCTGTACCTCAAGGGTGGCGGCAGGCCCAAGGTGGTAGAATTGCCAGAGGGTCATCGGATGGAAACCCGTTACTTCCGTTATTACCGGAACTCCATCACCGGGAAGATAAAAGATGAATATTCATATAAAGTTTTTTGGGAACCCATCCAAAAGGAGATTGGCCAATACGCCACTATCTATATTTCTCCCGATGGGGTATACAACCAGATTAACCTGGAGGCAATTCCAACGCCGGATGGAAAGTATGTAATAGACAATTCGAATATTGTGATTGTCAGCAATACCAAAGACTTGTATCTGCGTAAGCTGAAAGCCAAACTGGATGGAAAAAAGCAAGTCAAGAATGCGTCCATGTTTGGCAATCCTAATTTCTACGTATCGGCGTCAGCCCGAAGAGAATACTCGGAGTTACCCGGTACTGAAAAGGAGGTCAATGAACTTCAGCAGTTATTGAAGGAGAAAGGTTGGCTCACGGATGAGTACATGGAAAATGCTGCCACCGAAGAGCAAGTGAAGGCGTTGGACAATCCACGGATATTCCATATTGCCACCCATGGATTTTATTCCAAGGCCGATGCCGATCTGGATCAGAAATCCCTGACGGGAAATGAGGCGATGATGGCCGAAAATCCTTTGATGAAGTCTGGATTGCTCTTGCGCGGCGGCGGCGACATTCTGGCGCGTACGCGATTTAACTTCAATATCGACAACGGTATCCTCACCGCCTATGAGGCGATGAACCTCAACCTGGAAAACACCGACCTCGTCGTATTGAGTGCCTGTGAAACCGGCCTGGGTGAAATTGCCAATGGTGAAGGGGTGTACGGATTGCAACGTGCATTCTTTGTTGCCGGAGCTAAAGTACTCATCATGAGTATGTTTAAGGTGGATGATGATGCCACCCAAAAGCTGATCCTCAATTTTTACCGGAAGTGGTTAAACACGGGTAACATGAGGCAGAGTTTTGTTGAAGCCAAGAAAGAGTTGCGCACCGAATACGCTGACCCGATTTACTGGGGAGCATTCATGATGATTGGCCAGGACTAAGGCCTGGAAAAATCAGTGATAAGGATGGCTGACTACTGACATAGGGTTGTCAGAGGATGTGCTCGTACTTTGTAAGAAAAGCATCATGAAACCCCTGATTGTGCGCAACTCCATTACCATCCAATCCACCCCGGAACGCATTTGGGATATATTGGTTAAAGCCGACTACACCCGCAAGTATATGTTTAATTGCGAGCCCCGGTCCGGCTGGAAACCCGGGGACGAACTCCTGTGGCATGGCACCTGGGAAGGAAAGACCATGGTCTTCGTAAAAGGATCGATTGCCTCCATTAACGCGCCTAATTCCCTTGCCTATACCACCTTCGATCCAAATTCAACCCTCGCGGATATACCGGAAAATTACCTTACCGTTACCTACCAACTCAAACACTCTGGTGATGCTACGGAACTGACTGTAACGCAGGGGGATTACGCAACGGTTGGCAACGGAGAACAGCGGTATGCCGACACCATGGCTGGTGGGGGCTGGAGTTCCATACTTATGCAAATCAAACAACTCGCCGAAGAATGAAACAGTACAATCGGTTGCCTTATCTTCGCTGCATGCAACCGATCCCTTTTCAACTCTTGCCCTGGCACACGTTATCCCGGGAACGCCATGCCGGCACTACCGGTGAATCATTTTGGAGAACTCTGCAGTTCGATGGACTGCGCATACGCATGGTGGAATACAGCGCGGGTTATCGCGCCGATCACTGGTGTCAGAAGGGCCACATCGTGCATTGCGTGAAGGGTTGCTTCGTGAGCGAGATGGAGGATGGTAGTCAGTTTGAGTTGAAGACCGGCGACACCTATGTTGTCTCTGACCAGATGAGTTCACACTGTTCCGTGACCCGGGAAGGTGCTACCCTGCTGATCATTGACGGTGATTTCCTGAACCGGACCACCAAAACATAATCTTATATCTTTGTCCATTATTTCCCCGGTATGTGTCGTTGGCCATTTATTGTAATACTCCTGTTGGCTGGTTATTCCGGCCAGGGTCAAGAAGCGAGGGTGGCACGGAAATTCTATGCGATATGGGGCTGGAATCGCGCCAGTTACACCAATTCTGATATCCGGTTTCATGGCAACTCCTACGACTTCACCTTGTACCGGGTTGTTGCCCATGACCGGCAGACTCCTATTGCCTTTGATCCGTATTTGTCACCTGGTCGGATCACAATCCCACAAACTAATTTCCGGATTGGCTATTACCTGAATGACCACTGGAGTATTACGGCCGGTGTAGATCATATGAAATACGTAATGGATCAGGACCAGACGGTAAACATCGACGGGCACATCCAAAACAGCAATACGCCCTATGATGGCAACTATCAGCATACACCCATCAAACTCACCGAAGATTTCCTCACTTTCGAACACACCGACGGATTGAATTACATCAACGTTGAAATACGCAGGCACGATCAATTAATTCATCTCAAACGGCCAGACATTAGCATAAACCTGATTGAAGGATTTGGCATCGGGGCCCTGCTCCCTAAGACCAATACCCAATTGCTGCTCAACAACCGGTACGATGAGTTTCATCTTGCAGGATATGGCGTCAGTGCCATGGCTGGCATTAACATAACTTTCTTCAAATACTTCTTTTTGCAAAGCGAAGTCAAAGGCGGCTATATCAATATGCCCGATATCCGCACCACCGAGTTTTCATCCGACAGGGCCAAACAACACTTCTTCTTCGACGAATGGACCATGCTTTTCGGTGTGAATTTCTTTGTCCCGGGAGCCAGCCAGTAAGATTACTTCTCGTCGACAAATACAATTCCCCACATGGTAATCCATGCCCTTGTGGTTGAGGGGTATTCATCCAGTACATCGCCAGCCCCACCTGTTCGCGGGTCATTGGTTTCCTTCATCCATTGTTCCAACCGAGACCTCAACTCCACACGCACCTGAGCCAGGGCAGGGTCATCAATTTTATTATGAATGTTATACGGATCGTCTTTGATTACGTACAGCTCCTCGGCCGGGCGCAACCCAAATCCCAACTCAAAAAATGGCTTTACCATCGGATCTAAACGATTGTCAACAATAAACGCCTTGGTGGGACCGCCGTCAACATCACCATATACAGAAGGTGTACCGGTAATCATTGCATCTCCGCCTGGCATCCGGTTGGGTCGAAGATTTTGAATATATAAATAGTCATGAGTGCGGACAGCCCGCATGGGGTAACCTGCCTGCTTGTTCATGGCTTCGCGCGCAAGACAATGACGCTCACGCTCCAGGAAAACCTCCTGTCGATGAACTTTGGAGGTGCCACTTAATACTGGCATTAAGCTCTTGCCATTCATGGCCGGTTGATTGCGGACACCAGCCAAATCCAGGAAAGTCGGTGTAAGGTCAATCAGGTTCACAAAAGAATCATGCCGGCTGTTCTTTGGAACACGGGAACCAAAGTCTGCAATAATTAATGGAATGCGCGTACCGTAGTCATACAGATTTGCTTTGGCATGCGGGAACGGCATGCCATTATCGGAAGCCACCACAATGATGGTATTCGCCAGTCTTCCGCTCGCCTCCAATTGTTTCAGCAAATCACCGATGTCCCGGTCAAAGCGATTGATCTCAAAAAAATAGTCTGCGATGTCCGAACGAACCTCTGCCACATCAGGAAGAAATGCGGGAACTTTGATTTTATCCGGATCGATTCCTGACATCCTGCCCCTCGCAAATGGGAACATCCTGTGCGGATCATTGCTCCCAAACCAAAAGAAAAATGGTTTATCATCCGGTACCTCCTTGAGAAACTTTTCGAATACCTGCTGCCGACCTGCAGGATTCTCGGTGTAACCGCCTTTGGTAAAGTCACCGGGGCCCCACCCTTTGCGGTCGAAAGCAACATCATATCCTTCTGCTCGCAGTAACTTGACATAGGTTGGTATGTTCGACATTAACCTTCCCGTCAGGTTCACGCCTTCCCCCAGGGTGTGCGGATATTTTCCGGTTAGAATGGAAGCCCTCGATGGTGTACAGGATGGAGAAGAACAATAAGCCTGTGTAAAGGTCATTCCCTGCTTCGCAATACGGTCAATATTGGGCGTGCTGACGTTGGGGTTGCCATACACACTGAGGTAAGGGTAACTCATATCATCCGCGAGGATGAAGAGTATGTTGGGCTTCTGAGCCTCTGCATTAAAGGCTGCCCACCCAAACAACAAAACCAATACTATTCTCATCGAAGTATACATAAGTCAGGCAGTTACATGCTGATCAGCAATCTTCAACGCTTCACTGATGATGGCAATACCTTCATCGATTTCTGATTTGGTGATGCAGAGCGGGGGTGCAATAAACACATAATTCCATCGCACGAACGTGTACATCCCCAGTTCACGCAATTTACCGGCCACTTGATTCATTACCATCATCTGGTCTGGCTTCGCGTTGAAGGGTGCCATCGGTTCTTTGGTCTTCCGATTCTTCACCAGTTCCATGCAACCCAATAAGCCCGTATTTCTCCAGTCGCCGATGCAAGGATGAATAGTAGTTAATTCGGCAACCTTTTGATCGACGTATTTGCCCATAGCAGCGGCGTTGTCAATCAACCCTTCCTCTTCATATACTTTTAACGTCTCCAGGGCCGCCGCACAACCTACCGGATGGGCCGAATAAGTGAGCCCAAGCATTAACGGCCGGTCGTTATAGTGCGCTGCTATGGCATCACTGACGATAACGGCACCAAAAGGAATATATCCCGAGGTGATTCCCTTGGCGGTCGCGATGATATCAGGAACGACGCCGTGATAGTCTACCCCAAACCACTTCCCGGTTCGGCCAAAGCCGCTCATCACCTCGTCGGCAATCAACAGAATATTGTATTTATCACAGAGTGCGCGCACCTTCCTGAGATAATCGGGTGGGTATTTGATGCACCCGGAGGAACCACTTTCTCCCTCCATCAGAATCGCTGCGATGTTTTCAGGTCCTTCAAATTCAATCACCCGCTCAATATGACTGACGCATTCGCGTTGACAATTGGAGATCTCCTGACCGAACGGGCAACGATAGCAATAAGGGTCTTCAACGTGGATGATATTTGGAACCTGTTGTGAATCCGCCGGAAGCTTTCTCGGGTCACCACCGGCACTCATAGCGCCATATGATGCCCCATGGAATGCACGGTACCTGGCAATGATCTTATGGCGACCTGTGTATAACCTGGCCAATTTCATGGCGTTCTCAATGGCAGTGGCTCCGCATACCGTGAACAGGGCTTTGCTCATGCCGGGCGGCACAACCGACGCCAGTTTCTTACCCAGTTCACCCCGGACTTCCGTGGCGCAACTCGGTGTAACATAACTGACCTTTTGCATTTGCTCCATCACAGCCCGTGTGATGCGCTGATGACCGTGACCGATATTGACATTCATCAACCCGGAAGAAAAGTCAATATATCGCTTGCCCTCCGCATCGTAGAGGTATACGCCTTCACCCCGCTCAACGGCAATCGGAGCAATTCCTTTTTGCTTGCTCCAGGAAAAGAGCGTGTAGTCAAGGTTATTCTTGTTGATTTCGGTAGTCGATGAGGCAGTCGCGGTTTTCATAGGCTATTATTAAATGACAGGGAACAATCCGTTGATACACCGTTAGCTCATCCAGTTGATGCCGGCTTCCGGATTCCATTTGGTCGTACTCTTCTTGAGCTTAGTCCAGAATGCGATCGAACTTTTGCCCGTGATGTCACCGACTCCGAACTTACTTTCATTCCATCCCCCAAAGGAGAATGGCTCACGTGGCACAGGCACACCCACATTCACCCCCACCATGCCGGCGCTGGCGTGATCCACAACATACCTGGCAATGCCGCCACTTTGCGTAAATACAGATGCTGCGTTGCCATAAGGATTTGCGTTTTCAATCGCCAATGCTTCATCCACCGTTCGTGTCCGCATAATGCTGATCACGGGGCCAAAAATCTCCTCCCGGGCCACGGCCATATCTGGCGTTACAAAATCAATTACGGTAGCACCAACATAGGTGCCATTTTCTTTGCCTGGAACTTTTACACCGCGACCATCGACAAGAATCTTAGCGCCTGCCTTTTCTGCTGCTGTAATGTAGCCTTCAATGCGTGCCTTGGATTGCTGATTGATGACAGCACCCAGCGTTTGTCCAGGTACCAGTTTCTCCACCTCCTCACAGATTTTTTGGATGATGTGATCAACCGGACCTACTGCGAGCATGGCGGAGGCAGCCATACAACGCTGGCCGGCACAACCGCTCATGGAAGCCGCAACATTCTGTGCCGTCATCGCCGGTATGGCATCGGGCAGCACCATCAGGTGGTTCTTGGCTCCACCCAGGGACAAGCATCGCTTGAGGTTGTGGGTAGCACGCTGATAGACCAGTTTGGCAACTTTGGTTGAGCCTACAAAAGATACGGCGTCTATTCCGGGGTGATCGCAAATGGCATCGACCACGGCAGCATCTCCGTGGACAATGTTAAACACTCCCTTGGGAAGGCCTGCTTCAGTCAACAATGCAGCAAGACGACCAACGGTGAGCGGAACTTTTTCTGAGGGCTTAATGATCATGCAGTTGCCCAGGGCAAGTGCGTTGGGAATGGTCCAGTTAGGAACCATCGCAGGAAAATTAAATGGAACGATAGAAGCGACCACGCCCACGGGAACATGTTCGGTACGGCACTCTACGCCTTTGCTTACCTCCAGGACTTCACCGGTCACCAGTTGTGGAAGCGAGGCCGCGAACTCGCTCAACTCTATACTCTTTTCAATTTCGGCAACAGCCTCACTGTAAATCTTGCCGTTCTCTTCCTGGATTAATTCGGCTAACTCCTTCAGGTTTTTTTCCAGCAACATTTTGTACCGGAAGAACACCTGCACCCGCTCTTTTATGGTTGTCTGACTCCAAGCTGGCCAGGCCGCCCGCGCAGCGGCAACGGCGGCGTTCAAGTCCGAAGCACCGGATATCGGAACCGTGGAAAGCAACGTACCATCAACCGGTGAAATAACATCCAGTGTTTTGGAGCCAGCCGATGGGCACCAGGTGCCTCCGATAAAATTGGAAACGGGAGCGTATTTCATGCGATGAATTTCATCAAAGTAGATACAAATTGAAATAATTACAATAAGAACTTGCTGGCTGGCCATGCCTCCATGGTGTAATAAAACATTGAAATCAGCATTCACCAACCTGAGTTGTTTTATTTGCTTTCTGCTGCTTCCTGACGTATTTTTAATTCTACTTCAATGCCCCAGCGTTATGTCGCAGCACATCCATTCACCCCGCGAGAAATTTATATTAAAACCTCTATCTGCCGATGGTGTAGAAGCCGCCCTTGCGAAAGCAGAACACTACCGTCTGCTTAATCAGCCCAAGTTGGCAGAAAGCATTTGCCGCGACATACTGGTGGTAGATCCCGAAAATCAAAAGGCAGCCATCACTTTGTTGCTGTCCCTCACCGATGAGTTTGGTCGTTCTACGATTTCTGTGGCCAAAGAAGCTCAGGACATTGCTTTCAGTCTGAAAGACGAATACACCAGGGTTTATTACCTGGGTATCATTCATGAGCGTCAGGGTAACGTAGCACTTCATTCTGCTGTGCATGGCTCTGATTTTGATGCCTATGAATGGTTCAGGGAGGCCATGGACTATTTTGAACAGGCTGAAACACTGGCGCCTGCCGGTAACGATGACCCGAAACTTCGCTGGAACACCTGCGCTCGCACCATCATGCAGTTTAATCTGCAGGAACGTCCATCAGATTCTCCTCACCCGATTCTTGAATAAGACTTTCGTTTTGCTGTAGCATGCAGGTCGCGTCTTTGAATTCCGGCAGCAACGGCAATTGCTACTATATTGGCACCCAGGCTGACGCCATCCTGGTGGACGCTGGCATTTCCTGCCGCGAAACAGAACGGCGCATGAAGCGTCTGGAGCTATCTATGAAGCGGATACGGGCAATACTCGTCACCCATGAACATGCTGACCATATTGGTGGTGTATCCCGCCTGTCAAAACGATTTCAATTGCCTGTATATATCACGCCTGCCACGTTGCAGGGCAGCCGACTGGAAATTCCGGATTCCAGGCTCCGCAGTTTTAAACCCTACGAACCCATCACACTCGGTGAACTAACTGTGCTGCCTATACCCAAGCTACACGACGCAGCTGACCCTCACAGCTTCATCATCAGTCATGACCAAACTCATATCGGCGTATTTACTGACCACGGTGCTCCCGACAAACATTTAATGAAATACTTTGCCCAATGTAATGCAGCTTTTCTCGAGTCAAACTATGACGAACACATGCTTCATCATGGCGACTATCCACCCGCGCTCAAAGAACGGATACGCGGTGGCTCGGGACACTTATCCAATAAGCAGGCACTGGAACTCTTTCTGAACCACAAATCTCCCAACCTGACCCACTTGTTTCTTTCGCATTTGTCGGAGCATAACAATACGCCCAAGTTGGTAAACGATTTGTTCTTGGGCATTGCCGGGTCAACTGAAATTATCATCGCCTCCCGCTACACAGAAACATCCGTATACAACATCGTCCCGGGATCGTCCGGGACGCGTGTAATGGGTTCGGGTCGTGTGCAACAACTTACGCTGTTTGGCTAGCTATCGCATGCTACCCTCGTAAATAGCATTAAAGATCAACTTATAGGTTGCGCGGGGTTGGCCCCTGAACTGCGGGCGGAATGCGAACAGCACGACACTTCCTTTGCCGTAACGCGCACGAATTACGGCTCCTTTTGACCCGATATATCGTTTATCCCCCAAAGCCCACCCGCTCATCAGCAGGTTGTCTTTGGCATAGGTAGCTACGATTTCTATAGGAGCCTGAGGTGCTGCTGGCACCGATGGCTCAAGTCCGTCTTCACCCTTATTGTCCTTTACAATCCTGCCATAGGCACGGCTATTGTTGAATGACGCTGCTACCTCTGGTTGCACGCCAAATGCAAGTGAATGGCCGGTATTCACATTGGTGCGGATTAACGAACCGGGAATATAGAACTGATTGGAAGGCGCTCCGGCAGTAACATTGCGCAAAGCAAGCCCTAACATCTCCACCGCAAAATCGCTGGCTTCATCAAAAGTAATTAACATACCCCCATTGCTGGTGTAATTTTTCAGGTTAAGCAATCCCTCTACCCCCATGCCTCCACAATATTCAGGCGGCATAAAACCGACCTGGTAGCCGTTCAGGATTTCTTCAGGTCCCTGATCAGGGATTATAATGGCATCATATACTTTGAGGTCACGTGTTTTCATGTCAGCATCGTGCAGGGTATCTACCTTGAAGCCATAATCCTTCATGATCCAACGGGTCCATCCTTCATCCATATTAGCCATCCAACTCTTATACAATCCAACCCGGGGCAACCGGATAGATTTCATTTCGCCGGAAGGTTTCACATCCACTGGCACTGCGTCTACACCATATGTTTGCGCCGCCTGCTTGATGTTAGCATCCGTATTGGCACCTTTTTCAACCACAAATGTGCCAGCAGCAAAGTCTCCTTGCTTGCCCATTAATCTCGCCACCTTTTCACCCTTGTCCAGCAGAAAGTTGACAGCCTTAACGGATGCATTTTCATTTGGAGAAATGGCAAAACCATAGGCACCCGCCTTCACGGCGCCGACCGCGATGGGCTCCCGGGTTTTTATCTCTTGCACGGATGCGTCAAATTTTTCATTGACTTTCACTACGGTAACACCCATCTGCATGGGCAAGGTCCAACCTGCCAGGTCATATGGCGGAATCGGTGCGCCACCCGGCGTAACGCGCAAATCAGGATATACCTGCTTCTCCATCAAATCGACCAGATAAGGGCGAAAGGCCTGAGCGCCATACATCACGAACGACCCTGCCGGATAGGTCTTGCCGCCAGCTGTGAAAGATTGTGTGGCCTTATGCACCTCAACCCCACCTTGACGGAGGATATTAACCAGGTTCCGTGCTTCGCCTCTATCGAATTGGTCAGCTGGTATAACGTAAGCAAAAGTCTTCTCCAGCAACTTGCCATCAATCTCATCGCGACCCATTTTATAAATATTGTAGAGAAACTCTTCCTTGCGATCGGCCGCCAGATCAAGCACAGCAAGTGAACCCGTGATCATATAGTCCACGGCATCTCGGAAATGCGACTCACCACCTTTCCAAACATCCGGATAGAAAATACTGGTACCATCGGTGGGCTTTGACTCACCCAGGCCGCGGATCAGCTTAGGCAGCGAGTCAGGGTGATAAAAACGGGGTGTTGGTGTGGCATGGGCTGTCTCCGTGAGGATACCTACCATGTTATGGAAATACGGCACGGTGCGCATACCGCCATTCCACCACATACTAAAAGTGTGGCTTGCTACAGCCCCGGGCATGCGCTCCATGGAGAACCGCTGGGCCATGGCCGTCCCGACGAGATTGGTGGCGGTGGTCACACCTGGGTGAATATTGGGGTCTACCGGATTGGCGAATGGCGGCAGGAAAATGCGGGCCCAGGCCGGGGAAGTCTGATGCTGGTTGTATACCACCTGGGGATACCATTGGTTATACAGGACTTCATTGACATGATAACTTTCTGGCATGTTGTTCATAAACCAGTCTCGGTTGTTGTCATGACCGATGTAGTGATGGTACAACCACGGTGGGCTTGTGGTCTCCCAGGGTGTTTTCAGGTTTTTCTGGTACCAGTGTGCCACGATGTTAAGTCCATCGGGGTTCATGCTTGGCATAAGCAGGAATATGACATTCTGACGAATCTTTTTCATTTCAGCTGTTTCCTCGGTGGCCACGCGATAGGCCAATTCAGGAGTCATCTGGGCACCGGCACGCTCGGTAGCGTGTAGGCCTCCATCAATCCAGATGATAGCCTTGCCATCTGCAGTGTACTTCCTGGCGGTGGCATCATCGATGCGGGCACGGGCCAGTGCTTCGCTCATGGCCCGATATTTCTCCAGGTTCTTGATGTTCTCTTCGCTCGAAATAAATACAAGCACCATAGGCTGACCCAGGGTAGTCTTTCCAATTTCTTTCATCACGACTCGTGGTGATGCAGCATCGAGCTTGCGGAAATAATCGAGCTGTTGCGGATAGTCAAACAGTTTATAGTCGGCCCCCACCCGAAAGCCAAATACAGATTCGGGTTTGGGCGCCTGGGTCCATCCGGGAACCTGGAATAAAATGAAGAGGCAGCAAACACAAGTGAAGCGAAAGAAACGATTCATACATCTGGTAGTTATGGTTGATACAAGTAAGCACCCAGCCTGGTATTTACCGGTTGGAGTTACATCAATGAGTCAATTTCGGTTACCAATGGACTCCCGTTGCCATTACTCCGGCATTTTCTTACTTTGAACACCTTAACACAATCCTCATGACCACCTCTTCCACCGCCATCCGGAACTCTATTGTTGCTGCGCTCGGCGGATTTTTGTTTGGGTTTGACACCGCGGTAATTTCCGGTGTTGAGAAGTCTATTCAAACCCTGTGGGGCCTGAGCCCGTTTGCCCACGGCTTTACGGTGGCATCCGCACTGATCGGTACGGTGATCGGGTCATTGATTGCAGGAGCACCAGCAGACAAATATGGTCGCAAGCGGGTGCTGCAGGCTATCGGCTTATTGTATCTCGTGACCTCGCTGGTGACTGCCCTCACACCGTCGTGGCTACCATTTGTCATATTCCGGTTCATGGGCGGTATTGGTGTTGGCGCCAGTTCGGTCGTTGGCCCGATGTACATTTCTGAAATATCTCCTGCCCACTCGCGCGGAAGACTGGTGGCTTTATTCCAGTTTAATGTTGTGAGCGGAATATTGATCGCCTTTGTCTCCAACTACCTCCTCAATGGAATCAGCGAAGAATCCTGGCGCTGGATGTTGGGTGTGCAGGCCATTCCGTCATTGCTCTTTTTCGCCCTGGTATTCCTGGTGCCCGAAAGTCCACGCTGGTTGATGAAGCAGAAACGGGAAGATGACACCCGGAAGGTACTAGCAGCTATTGGCGAGCAGCAGATTGAAGAAGAAGTAAAACAAATTCGCGAATCGCTGGTGGAGGAAAAAGGTGAAAAGGACAGCTTGTTCAGCGGCAAGTATAATAAACCCATCCTGTTTGCCGTTGGTCTCGCCATGTTTAACCAACTCTCCGGCATCAACGCCATCATGTATTACGCTCCCCGGATTTTTGAGATGACCGGCTTAGCCAAAGACACGTCGTTGCTGCAGGCCATCTCCATCGGTGCGACTAACCTGGTCTTCACCATGCTGGCCATTTCGCTCATAGATAAATTTGGCCGAAAAACCCTGCTCATCATCGGGTCGTTTGGTATGGTGTTGTTCCTCGGCCTGGTGGCGTATGCCTTCTATACCGGGAACTTTGGCGGCTACCTGGTCATGTTATACCTGGTTGGTTTTATCGCCTTCTTCGCCTTCTCCCAGGGCGCTGTGATTTGGGTGTTTATCTCTGAGATATTCCCGAACAAGGTTCGTTCGCAGGGACAGACATTGGGTAGTTTCACCCATTGGATAATGGCTGCGGTTATCTCCTGGACATTCCCCTACTTTGCTGAATCGTCAGCCATGGGCGGCGCTTATGCCTTTACCCTGTTTAGTGTAATGATGCTATTGCATTTGTTCTTCGCCTGGAAGGTGCTTCCTGAAACCAAAGGGCAATCCCTGGAGGGAATCCAGCGATCGCTGGGTATTCATTAGGAGCCAGACTCAGACAAGCTTTCGCTGAGCAACCGGGATCACGAGTTTGAGGCCTGACCATACATCATCGACGGCACATACCTTGATGTCGACGAGACCATGGGCCAGGGCAAAATCACGAATCTTATTTTCGTCGAGATCGGTGGGCACGCCCGACGATTTTTTTGGCCATGAAATCCAAATCATTCCATTGCGATGCATGCGCTTTTTCATAGACAATACTTCTTTTTGATAGGCGGAAGCTTTGACGAAGAAACCGTGCATAAAGTTCACCTGGCCCCGACGTACAGACGCCCCGTCTGGCAACGGACTCACCCAATCCCAATAGGATGCTGGCTCATGTTTGATCAGCAGATTGTCACCCGGCTTGATGCCCAGTTTTTGTACCAGGGGTGTTTGGGAGTAGCCCGCCATACAACCAATTTAAATAGAAAAGCCCTGTCCCGGTAATCGGAACAGGGCTTTTGTAAGGTGAGTTGGCTTAGTTACCCTGAGCCTTCTTCTCCATTTCCTTGTTGAAAGTATCCTTGAACTTCTCGTAATCGTAATCGATTTTGAGTTTCTCATCTTTTGACAGGCGCTCGTTATAGTTCTTTACAAGGTCATCGGCAGACAGTTCGAGAGCGATATAGGTCTTGTAAGAACCATCCTTAGTTTGAACGAGCTTCTCGCAGATAGTACGCACACCTGACAAAGTCTGATCTACCACTTCGCGGTTCAACTGCTCAAATTTTTGCTCCAGATCTTCACGGTTATTGGCGGTGCGGGAGTTTGTATAGTTGTCGGTAACCGTTTTTACCGTAGTCTGGATAGACTGAGCCAGTTCGTTGCGCGCATTGGTGAGCGCCTTCTGCTTGGACGTTACCTGGTTAATACTCTCGCCAATAGAGTTCGCGCGGAACACTTTTGAGTTGGTGAAATAGTCAGGGCCTGAGCAAGGAACCACAACTTCTTTTTCACCGGCAGGGGTAGGCTGTTTGGATTTACAGCCGGCAAATACAACAGCGGCAACAGCCACTAAAACATAAGAAAGACGCACTGGATTTTTCATATCGATTTCAATTGTTTGGTTACGCAAGTTAAGCAATGCAATTTACAGGCCACAGTATTAAAACCTCGTTTTTGAGTCAATTGAGCATGTTATTGCCCAATTATTGCAAAATGGCATTCAGAAGTTCCGGCAATTTCTCCTTATCCAATACCTCAAGCGATTTGGTATAGGCCTCCTGGCTGGCACGTTCATAGTCCAGGCTATAGCCCTTTACCCGGTCGAGGGTAGTGGCAT
>DAOMGC010000023.1:0-49640 GCA_035430125.1 Cyclobacteriaceae bacterium
CGTGTTGCTGCAGGAGTCACAGCCAGACGACCGCGGCGATGGCGACAGTGTCTATGCGTTGTCGATCATTGCTTTGTTTATCCTGATCATCGCCTGGGTGAATTACATCAACCTGGCTACCGCGAAGTCCTTTGAACGTGCTAATGAAGTGGGCGTGCGTAAGGTTATGGGCGCACAGAAAGATCAGCTGATGTATCAGTTTCTCAGCGAAGCAGTGCTGGTGAATTTGTTTGCGGCGGTCATCTCTGTGGTAGCGGTGAGGTTATTGTGGCCCGTGTTCGGTGATTTGTCAGGACGGACCATTCCGCTGGACTACTTGTTGCAGTCAGACTTCTGGCTGACAGTTGGTGGGTTGTTTCTCGGCGGTGCATTGCTCGCCGGCTTTTATCCGGCCGTCGTGTTATCCGGCTTCAAACCCATCAGCGTGCTGAAAGGAAAGGTAATGAGCAGTCCCAAAGGCAACTACCTGCGCAAGGGCTTGGTGGTCTTTCAGTTTGTTGCCTCCGTCGTATTGATCAGCGGGAGCGTAATTGTCTATCAGCAGTTGAAATTCATGCGCAATCAGGATTTGGGTGTTGACATCAACCAGACCCTGGTGCTCAAAGGTCCGGGTGTGGTGTATGATTCCTTGTTCCAGCAATCGCTGGAGGGAATGAAAGCAGATGCGATGCGAATTCCCGGCATCAGGAAAATGGCGTGGTCTTCCAATGTGCCTGGCGATGAAATCTTTTGGGCAACCGGCATCCGGCGACTGACTGCCGATGCCACCGGCAACATATCGGGTTATACCGTGGGCATGGATGCCGACTATGTAGATGCATTTGGATTGGACATTATTGAAGGGAGAAATTTTGACATCACTACCCAGCGACGGAAAAGTGTTATCCTGAGTCGGGCCATGACCGCGGCCCTTGATTTCAAAGACCCTAAAAGTGCCATCGGTGAGAAGGTGATTCAGGGCCGCGACACCCTCGAAATTATCGGTGTGCTTGAGAACTATCACCAAATGAGCCTGAAAGAACAGGTGACGCCGTTGGTGTATCGATACACACCTCACTTTGCCCGCTTCTTGTCCTTCAAAATGGAGACTGGAAATTCCCGGGAGATATTGGCTCAGGTGGAGCAATCCTGGAACACCCATTTCCCTGGCAACCCCATGGATTACTTCTTCCTCGATCAGTTTTTCAACCGGCAATATGACAGCGACCGCCGTTTCGGACAGATCTTTAGTTTGTTTACAGCGCTGGCGATTTTTGTGGCCTGCCTTGGCTTGTTTGGGTTAGCTTCATTCGTCACGATACAGCGCACGAAAGAGATTGGTATACGCAAGGCGTTGGGGTCTTCATCCTCTGATGTGGTGTTTTTGCTGTCGCGGGATTTTGTACTGCTTGTGTTGCTGGCGAATGTCATCGCCTGGCCATTGGCGTGGATGACGATGGACCGGTGGTTGGAGAACTTCCCGTACAGGATTACCATTAATCCGGTGTTGTTTATTTTTTCCGGATTGGTGGTGGTTGCGATAGCATTCCTGTCCGTGGGCTTCCAGACCATCAAAGCCGCGCGGGTCAATCCGGCAAGGACGTTGAGGAGTGAATAGAGAGGTGCGTAGGTCTTAGGGCTTAGGTCTTAGGGCTTAGGGATTAGGGATTAGGGGTTAGATGGGAGTTCAGTTGTTTGGTGTTCCGATGCTCCAATTATTTGGTAGGGTATAAGTGAATATTTATTGGGATTGAGTTAGTTGGTTCCTTGCATCGGGTCACGAACAACCAATCTGGAAGTCCCTTAATCGTTTCAGATTCATAGTTCTATCGTTCGCTTCCGATACAAAATATTTTTCCAATAAAATTTGCGTAAGTGAATGCTTACCTCTTCTTTTGGGTAAGGAAATGCTTACAGATTATGTCTACTGTGGTAAGGAGGGATGTTTTTCAGGCAATTGCAGACCCGAATCGACGGAAAATCATTGAGTTGCTTTCGCGAAAGCCGTTGACCCTGAATGCCATCGCCGAGGAATTCCGCATTAGCCGACCTGCGGTTTCGCAGCAAATCAAGCACCTGACAGAATGTGGAATAGTGCAGGTGGAGCAGGTGGGCAGGCAACGCTATTGTGTGATCAAGCCGCAAAGTCTGGTTCCTGCCTTCCTGTGGTTGGAGCAATATCAAAAGCAGTGGGAGTCAAGGATTGACTCCTTTGAGAAGTATGTTATTCAACTAAAATCCAAAAAATAAAACATGAGCAATCAAGACGACAAGAAAAAGCGTACGCTGTCAATCACCAAAGTAATTGATGCGCCCGTGCAATTAGTTTGGGATGCCTGGACAAACCCCGACCATGTAATCAAGTGGTGGGCTCCTCCGGGTATGAAGATCGACGTAATTGAGCACGACTTCAGGGTGGGAGGTAAATGGAAATACAGCATGCCGATGCCTGACGGAAACCTTTTCGTTTCGGAAGGAACGTATCTGGAAATTGAATCTCAGAAGAAAATTGTTACGACAGCCGATTTCAAACCAATGACCGAGGGAGTTGAACTTCATGTCTTGTTTGAAGCAAACGGTGCACAGACCAATTTCACGTTCAGTGTCGTCCATAAAACTGAAGACTACGCCAAAGCGCAGGAAAAAATGGGCTTCTACAATGGCTGGGGCTCTGCATTCAAGCGGATGGAGGCAGTAATAAAATCAAATTCCAAATAGCAATATCATGCCAGTAGACATCAATTTTCCGGCCGTTGCCCTCTGTGTTCTGCTGAGCTTCCTGCTCGGTTTCATGTGGTATGCCGCACTTTTTACAAAACCCTGGACTAAGGAGATGGGTTACGACCCCTCCATGCGGCCCGACAAAAAGCAAATGATGAAGGGGATGATGCTTTCTGTCGTGGGAAATTTCCTCTTCGTCTGGATGCTCGCGTTTTACCTGGCAGGTTGGAGATATTTTCCGAACTCAAATGACATGGGGCTAATTTCCTTTGCCGTTAATTCTGCCTTATCCGTTTGGCTTGGTTTTTTTGTTCCCGTGCACTTGAGTAAAATTGTTTGGGAAAGGCATTCCTGGAAGCTATTCTTTATCAACAGCGGGTATAATCTGGTGACTTCCATTGTAGTGGCAATAATTTTGGCTGCCTGGACATAACATAGAAAAACTTATTCAGACTAACTGATTTGAAATGGCATACGATCAAAAACTGGCTGCCCGGATAAGGACCGGGCTCTCGAAGGTTAAGCGGGTGGAGGAAAAAGAAATGATGGGTGGATTGACGTTTATGGTCAATGGGAAAATGTGCGTCGGAATAATCAAAGACGAGCTCATGTGCCGCATTGACCCTGAAGGCCATGAAAGTGCAGTGGAAAAACAGGGATGCCGGACAATGGATTTTACCGGGCGTCCCATGAAGGGATATATCATGGTCGACAGCACAGGGATGAAGAGCGATGCGGAGCTGGCCTCGTGGCTTGCCCTTGCGTTGGAATTCAATAAGAAGGCGAAGGCGTCGAAAAAGAAGAAGCGTTCAACCTAATTCAGCAGCAAAATTTCGGAATATTGGAATGATGACTTCTGGTTTGATGGGAATAAGCTGATCAGGGACAAGTATAAAAGTATGTACGCCGGACTCGGAAATTTCTCGCCGATCCTCAAACTAACAAAAGTAAAGGGCGGATTCACCGGAAGGAGAGATATTAAATTGAAGTAGCTGTAGGCACGGCCCATGACCATTGACACATTTACCGCTATTTGCCGCCAACTGCCCTCGGTGACTGAGGAGATGAAGTGGGGCAATGACCTGTGCTTTATGGTGGGTAATAAAATGTTTTGTGTGATAATTCCGGAACGCCCCGTGAAGGTATCCATCAAGGTCCTTGATGAAGAGTTTACTGAGCTGTCGGACCGGATTGGAATAATCCCTGCTCCTTATGCAGCACGGTACAAGTGGATTTTGGTGGAAGATGTGACTGTGTTTAAGAAGTCCGAATGGAAGCACTACATCAACCAATCCTACAACCTCGTTAGAAGCAGGCTACCCAAAAAGTTGCAAAGGGAGTTAGGTTTGGGCTCTTGCCCTTGAGCTCACTAAAAACTGGGTGATGAACACATCATTATTGGAAAACAAAATGAGTTTAGGCTCGAAAATGGTGTGAATGCAATGATTTTCTACTACAAATTAAAACTAAAGTAGGGCCCTTTTATTTCTGGTGTCCCCTGAGGAAAGGTAAATAGGTCTTAGGACCCAGGGTTGGAAAGTTCCGTTGCTGGTGTTCCTAGGCTAATTCTAAAAAGTGGGTATACGCGAGCAACTCCGGCATTGAGATTGTATACCAATTTCAGGTTTAGTTTTTATATTAGTTTCTGCCTGTCGCGAACACAGACTAAAACTGCCCAACAACCTGCCCCTAACCTATGAATACCACCAAAACCTGCCTGCTTGGAGTAACCCTATGGCTTTGTTTTTCAGCTTGTAAAGAGAACCGACCAACTTTTGAAGCACCTGTTTTGAGGAATATCGGTGACTATTCCGTTCCCGTCACCACCAGGTCAGTCCATTCCCAGATGTTTTTCAATCAGGGGATAATCATGGCCAATGGCTTTAACCATGCAGAAGCCGAACGGTCATTCAGGGAAGCGGTGCGTCAGGACTCCACGTTTGCCATGGGCTATTGGGGAATTGCTTATGTGTTGGGACCAAACCTGAATTCAACCAGCAACATGGGCATGATCAGCGACATCAGAAACGCCGTCAGGAAGGCAGTCGCCTATAGTGAAAATGCGTCACCCTGGGAGAAGGCAGTCATTCAAGCTATTCAAGTCAAGTTTCCGGAAGATACCCTGCGGACAGCTGCAGAAGCTTTCTCGGTCGCCATGAAACAGGCGCACCAACAGTTTCCCGACAATTCTTTTGTAGCAACACTTTACGCGGAGTCCATCATCAACCTGCACCCGTGGGACTATTACACCCTCAAAGGCGGTGAGCCTCGTCCGTGGACGCCGGAAATTGTATCGCTCCTCGAAAAGGTAATTGCCATCGACACAAAGAATCCCCTGGCGAACCACCTTTATCTCCATGCCACTGAAGCCGGACCAGACCTTACCCAGGCGTTGGTCAGTGCAGAAAGATTGAAGACGCTGGTGCCCTCGGCAGGACATTTGGTGCATATGCCATCTCATATTTATATCAATACCGGAGATTATCACGAAGGGTCTTTGGCGAATGAGGCTGCGGTGATCGCGGACAGAATTTATATCGCCGAATGCAAGTCACAGGGATATTACCCGCAAATGTATTATCCGCACAACTACCACTTTCTGGCTGCGACCGCCGCATTGGAAGGGAGAGGGTCTCGATCTATTGAGGCTGCCATCAAGGCCGCGAGCCTGGTGGATGAGGCGTATTATCATGAGCCCGGCTTTGAAATGACACAACACTACCTCACTATTCCCGGTCATATCCTGATAAAATTTGGTCAGTGGGAGAAAATACTGGCGTTGCCCAAGCCCACGGAGGATTTGATTTACCCTACGGCCATTTGGCATTATGCCAGGGGAATGGCGTATGTCAATTTGGGTAAAATGGAACAAGCGAAAGAAGAGTTGAAGAGCGTCGGGGAACTCAGTCAGGCACCTGCCATCGCGGAGCAATTAAACTGGGGAATCAACAAAGTCACCGACGTCTGTGCCATATCTTCAAAAGTATTAGAGGCCGCGATGTTTGAAAAAGAAGGAAAGTACAAACAGGCCATTCAATTGCTCACTGAGGCCATTCAGTTGGAGGATAACCTCAACTACAACGAGCCACCCGACTGGTTTTTTTCGGTTAGGCACATGTTGGGAAATATCTTGTTAGCAACGGGAGATTATTCGGGTGCAGAGAAAGTGTACCGGGAAGATTTGGCCTATTGGCCGAAGAACGGGTTTGCGTTAAGCGGACTGTTTGAAAGTTTGATTGGACAAGGAAAAGCAAAGGAAGCAGAGGATGTAAATGCTCAGTTTAAGAAAGCATGGAAATTTGCCGATACCGAATTAAAGGCTTCGGTAGTTGATCCGGCGAAAAGAAAGAACCTGGCTTTGAGAATTGATGAGAAGTCGCCAGGCACGTTGATATACATGGCGGGTGCTTTTTGCGCGACAAAATAAAGTGCTAAAGAGGTTAAAAGAGTCGTTCCATTGACGGTCCGTTGTTGGTGTTACTATGCGACTAGTAGGTCTTAGGACTTAGGGGTTAGGAGGAAAGTTCCGTTGTTGGTGTTCCGATGCTAATTCTAAGAGGTGGGTTATACACGAGCAATTCTCAGAATTGAGTTAGTTGGTTCCTTGCATCGGGTCACCAACAACCACCTGTGTCATTAGCCTTTCGTTGTCTTTTTGTTGTAAATTGTCTTACAACCTTGTCGGGCATGAGGCAACTTATAAGTGTATTTCTTATTATTATCTCTGTAAGCTGCACACCAAAGCCAAATAGTACCCCCGTTGCTTCCAAGCTCATGCCAGACAACAAAATCTGGATGACCCGTAACCTCGACATCAATATCCCCGATTCTTTTTGCCAGGCAGATGACACAATGAATTGTGTTCAGTACGGCCGGCTTTATACTTGGGAGTCGGCCAAGCAGGGATGCCGCTCACTCGGTAAGGGTTGGCGCTTGCCAACGGACGAAGAGTGGCGGGCCTTGGCCAAGTCGTATGGCGGCATCTATGATGACTCGGCTGACGAGGGAAAGTCAGCGTATCAGCAACTGACTCCCGGTGGAGTAGCGGGGTTTGATGCTTTGCTCGGTGGAAACCGGGAGCCTGACGGTAGTTACCAACGTTTGGGTGCCCATGGATTCTATTGGACTGCTACTGCGTACGATAGTGCAGAAGCGTGGTTTTATAATTTTGGCAAAGAGGCGGGGTTGTTGAATCATCATACCGGCACGAAGAAGCGCGCTGCATCCGTAAGGTGTGTTTGTGACAGCCTTTGAAGATTCGTTTAATACCTTAAATTCGCTTTACCCATGGCTGGCGGTACACACGTTTTTGACATGATTAAGCGACTGAGGGGAAATGAGAGCCTCAGGACATTCAGGTATTTTGGCAAGAGACAAACCGCCAAAGAGTTTTATCCAACGCACGAGCCAAAAGTAATTAGAGTGCTTCACGCTCTCCGGGTTCTGTTTCAGGTAGTTGTGATACTTGGACTGGTTGCTTTGCTGAGTTTTATAGCTATCAAAATACTTAGTTGAGCGATGTCGGTGAAATTGATAAATTCACCTATCGCTGACAGAAGCATCAAAATACTCGATTATGCAAAAGATCACACCGTACCTGTGGGTAGAGAAAGATGCCAAAGCGGTGGCCGATTATTACTTGTCAATTTTCAAAGGCGGCAAGCTGAAGGACTTCCGCAGGTTTGGAAGCGAGGAGAGCGGCAATGAGGCGGGCATCGAAACCGCGGTCATTGAAATTGCGGGTATGGAGTTCAGCATCCTGGCCGCAGGACCGTTGTTCAAATTCAATGAGGCCGTTTCTTTTGTGATCAATACCAAGGACCAGGCGGAAACAGACTATTATTGGGAAGCCCTGACGCGGGATGGCGGTGAAGAGGGTTCCTGCGGATGGTGTAAGGACAAATACGGATTATCGTGGCAGGTGGTGCCTACCGAATATTTTGAATTGATCCATAGCGCTGACCCTGCTGTGCGGGAAAAGGCCATGAAGAACACGTTAACGCAGAAGAAATTGATGCTTTCTCAGCTTAAATAATCGACGTATGTACCCGTTCTTGGGGTACCGATCTCGAACCATCGATATATTCTTGGAAAATTCTTTGCAAAAGTATTTGTAGTTACTTGGCTACATTTATATTTGTAGCCATATAGCTACATAATGGAAATGCGACGAGATGTCTTTCAGGCCATTGCCGACCCAACCCGAAGGGCGATTCTGCTTTTGCTGGCCTCTCAATCACTAACAGCCGGTGCAATTGCTGCAAACTTTGAATCATCAAGGCCCACTGTTTCAAAACACCTTTCCATCCTTACCGAGTGTGAACTGCTTCGCGCCGAACAAATTGGCAGAGAAGTATATTATCATTTTGAAGCCAAACGAATGCGGGAGGTTGCGGATTTCATCGAACCATTTCGCACAATGTGGGATGACCGGTTTAACCGATTAGAAGACCTGCTAAAAACAAAGAAAAGAAAATGAAGACCAACGATTCGACCCAAATTATTGCAGAGGCGGGAAAGCAAGAGCTGTTTATTATCCGGGAGTTTGATATAAAGCGGGAGCGTTTGTTTGAGGCTTTTAGTACGCCTGAAATCCTGGAAAAGTTCTATGCACCATTTGGCAATAAAATGGTTTTTAATGCGCACGACTATAGAACGGGTGGAAGCTATAGCTGGTGCAATATTGATCAGCAAGGAAGGATTCTTTGTACATTCAATGGAGTTATTCATGAGATTCATGCTCCGGAAAGAATTATTCATACTTCTGAATTTATGGAGCTGCCGGAAAGAGGACATGTCGTATTGGAGGTCATGGCGTTCGAAGAGCTTCCTTACAACCGGACCAGACTGAGAATTCATGACGTTTGTCTTTCGGTTGAGGACAGGGATGCCATGTTGCAAAGCGGTATGGAATCTGGCCTGGTTGAAATCTTCAGGCAATTGGATAATTTGTTAACGAGTGATTTATGAACAAACACTCTGCTGTGCTACTTTCAATCGCAAGTGGAATCATGCAAATATTGCTTCTTGCAGCGCTGCATTTCTTAAGTCCCAAATTTGATCCTACCTGGCGTGTGATTAGTGAATATGCCCTCGGTCAGTTTAGTTGGGTATTGTCGCTTATGTTTATTACCGGGGCATTAAATGTTTGGGCTTTGGTATACAGTCTCAAGAATGAAATCATAACAAAATCGGGAAGGGTAGGTTTGGTGTTTTTGATCATATCAGGCATTGGGACTGCGCTGGCGGCAGTGTTTGAGATCCCACATCCACTGCATAATATCGCCGGTCTCCTTGGGGTGCTCGGTTTGCCTTTAGGTGCGATGCTCGTCAGCATAAGTATAAGCCGGATGCCAAGGTGGATGAATGCAAAGAACGTGATTCTCTGGACGGCAAATCTGACGTGGATAGGCCTGGCCGTCTTTGTGGTAAGTATGATTGTCCTAATGGTAACCTATGCCCGGGCAGGTGGCGATATGAGCATAAAACCGGATGCTATTGAGAAAGTCTTGCCGCACGGAACGATTGCATATAATGGGATAGCCAATCGAATTCTGGTGCTCCTAACGCCTTTGTGGACCATTGCCGTTGCCAGACAGCTTATTAAATTTGAACAAATACCAACAAGGAACAAGTGAATGGCAAAGCCAAAACCAAAAAACGTGAATGAATATATTGCTGAATTTCCTCAAGACACCCGAATTGTTTTAGAACAAATCCGTGAAGCAATAAGGAGACAAGTTTCGCAAGCTGAAGAAACCATTAGTTACGGAATGCCTTCATTCAAACTAAATGGGCGCTATCTGATTTACTTTGCTGCATACAAGCAACACATCGGATTGTATCCTGTACCAAATAATAATGCCGGATTTGAAGAGGATTTTGCTGCTTATAAAACCTCCGGCAGAGGGACCATTCAATTTCCGTTGAATAAACCGATGCCATTGAATCTGATAAAGAAGATCTTGAAGTTCAGGGTCAAAGAAAACCTGAAAACTACCCGTGTCAGCAGTAAAGCCAAAAAGTAACTTGTAACGTAATTCAATATGAGCGAGCAATTTACTCAATTCTTGTTTTTGTACTGATAAGCGATTGCTTTGGACAAGCTGCGTTGAAAGTTGATGTATGCGGTTTGACTTTAATTTATTAATTTGTTAGGTGCCACAAGACGCAGAACAGTCAACCTACTGATGTATGCCGGTTGAAGCAAATGACCCCATTTATGCCCGATACCTGGTATGGCTCACCAGACCATTCCCCGACTTTGATTTTTCATTTATTAAACCGGTTCGTCAGAAGGCAGTCGGTTTTCTTAATCTCAAGCGCGGCGACCGTGTCCTTGATGCCGGGTGCGGTTCAGGAGGTAGTTTTGCTTACCTACAGCAGTGTGTTGGGCCTTCCGGCCAAATTGTGGGGATTGAGATCAGCCCCGGAACGATCATAAATACCAAGCGGAGAATCGCCAAAAACAAATGGGAGAATATTCAGATAATTGAGGGAGATGCAAAAAAAGTACAATTGCCGGGCGATTTTGACGGATTGTTGATGTTTGCCGCTCCCGATGTTTTTGCCTCAGCGGATGCATTAAGTAATATCTTACCTCATCTGAAGGAGGGTGCCCGCATCGCCATATTCGGAGCCAAGATTTCAAAACGTCGCTTTGGGTGGTTGTTGAATGGACTGTTGCGGCTGGCCTTTAACTGGTTATCATTTTCCTCGGGTCCAAAGATGGAGACTGAACCCTGGACCAGACTTGAGCACCGAGTTGGCACCATGCATATTGGAGAATACTTTTTTGGTTGGATGTTCCTGGCTTGGGGACAAGTTGAGGCAAGCAGGAAAGTCTGATAACTAGTGGCCGGCATTGGTTATTGGTTTTTCGGTTGACATGATGATTAGTGTTTGGTTAATATTTCACAAAACACAATCAATTGTGGAGTCGATTCGGCACCGTAACGTGACGCCTTTTGTATTCCTTTGCGTTCCAATACACCAATCAGCTTTTCTTAAAGACCTACTACTTTAGTCGTAGACAACGGTCTGGCAGCCGGGCTTTATGGCGTGGATTCTTTTGATTGTATGATTAATTCATAAATTAGTTCATGGACAATAATTGATGAATTATCCTACCTAAACCGCCCTTTATGAGAAGTACAATTAAGCTGTGTTGCCTCATCCTGCTTACGGCAGTTTCGTTTGATTTGAATGGTCAGACAAACGACCTGTTTCCGAAACTTGCGACCGAAGACGGGTTTGTTGAGGAACTAAGCGAAACGCATAAGAAGCAATTCATCAATTTTTTCCTGCTTAACCCAAGCTACCTCCGAACGGGAAATTATAAATGGGCAGATGCCCAATTCACCAGCCTGCAGTATCCCGCTATTAGCACCGGGACCTCCAATGACTTTCGGGGATTCAATGCAGTTCAAGTCATTTTCCGGGAGTTCATACCTTTTGCCAGCGGAAGCAATCATGCCTATTATACCTTTTGTCGTTCGACATCGGAGTTTGAGCATGAGCAATTTTATGACCTTAAAGGCCGCAGCCGGGAAGATCTTGCGGACCTTAATGGATTTTATAAGCAGAAGCTCACTGATTTGCTCAGTAACAAAAAGGCGAAAAAGGTACTTATCAATGACATGCTGCAGCCAAAAATAAGCTTTGATGATTCGCTCAGCAGTAATGTAATCATGGAATTTGCGCTGGACAATATCTATGGATTTGTCCCCAATGTTAAGAGCCCATCCTGGCCAAGTTGCTATCAATATTCCATGAATATCATCGGGGTTAATGGAGAGGTACTGCAAACATACCACCAGGCTATCATGTTTCGGATGAGCAGGAGGCAAGCGCCTACCCAATCCATGGGTATATTGAAATCGATTATGATTCCGGCCTTTGAGAATCTGATCAATCAGTTTCTGAATGATGAAGCTACCCGAAAGAAAATTACACAGATGAACCACAGTCAAAAGGTTCTTGTCAGGAATACCTACAAAGAATTGAATGCCAAACAGTTTGAACTGCTGAACATAGGCCTGGCGAAAAAGAAGACGTTGGACATGCTAAAGGACCTTGGGTATGATGTGGAATCAATAAGCTATGAATCCGTCAAGAGTACGCCGGTATATAACAGTTCTGTTTCGGATGAGACCAACCAGCTTATCGGTTCTACTGCAGATCTTGTCGGCAATGCCTTGCTGGCAGGTATGAATGCACGAAAAATAAAAAATACAAAGCTGATTGGTGCTGAGTTGTTGGCGCGTTTTGAGGATGAGGACAACCGCGAGCGTGAACTCATGAGTAAACTTAACCCTGAAGTCTGGAAGGGCTCAATGGCGCTGTTCCTGCCCAATAACTCGATGGTAACAAACTCCCTGGGGTCGGTGGCAGCAGAGCTGCAGGAAAAGACCAGTCAGGCTTCGGATAAGCTGGCGGCTCAGAAGCGAGCTGTTATAACGGAAAACCTCGTATCAGTGACCAGTCAGGTCTCCGACCAGGTAGCCAAAGCCGGAAACCCCAATGGTGGGTCCGTAGAGACAATGGCGGAGTCAACTGGTTCGATGGATCAGAATGGTTCTGATTTAAAAGCATGCGCCGCCGAAGCGCAGCAGGAGTGGAAAAATAGCTGTGTCTACCAACGTGCAAATGATCTTAGTCTGGTTCGGTACCAGCACCGGTACGCTATCCTGGCCAAGAAGAAAATTGCTGAGATATTGATTGCCAAGTGCGCCGCTTTTATTTCTGCCAACGAGATGGCGGCCTACAGGGAATTGATTGCCGGTTTGGAGGGCCAGTTTAATACCATGGGTGGTTGGGACGGACTGGACCTTGGCTGCAGGTAGCCGTATTCCTTCGTTGCACTGTTGGTGGCATGGACCTTTCCGGTCATCATCTGAATCCCCTCAACGGGTTAACTGATATGAAACTACAAACCTTGATCCTGGTCCTGCTGACGATATTGTTCAATCGAACAATGGCCCAGGACAAACTCGAATGGAGTGAAAGCCGAAAACTGACCCTGAATGATTTCAAAGGCCCTGCTCCGGACCCGGCCAAAAAGCAGTCGTTGATTGTGAACTTTGGAATAGAGACAAACCTGTCGGAAGCTGAAATCCGGAATTCAAAGTCATTGAACCGCCTGGTAACGAATGTATTTTCAGTATCTGATTCCTGGATTGACCGGACGGACAAATCGAGACTGCTTTACGCCAACACCCTGTTTGATCTGGGGGAATGGAGAGCCCGTGAACTACGGAAGAGGCTGCAGGAGAACCGGAAATTACAGACACCGGTGGAGCATGGGAAAATCGTCGAGGCGGTTAACCGGGAGTTTCTCAAAATTCAACAGGACTACAACAGTGAAAGCGACTATGGTAATAACCCCGTTGGCCAACTGAAGTGGGAGAGCCGGATTCATGAAAGTTTACAAGCGTTGGCCGACTATTGCAAGCGTTGTGAGGCGGGAAAGAATTGAGGAAGGGTGTCAGTTACAATGGTAGTGACTATTCTGGTAAATAGAGTCAGCCTATATGGCCTACATCTTAAGGAGTAATTTGACGTCAAATTAATCCAATATGGATTGAAGAATTGGCAGAATTTGCGATTTGTTGTAGATTATAATTGGATAAAATAATATCGATTCCCTTAAACTTAAACCCTGAAATCATGAAACAAAAATTATTCCTTTTCTTGTTGGTAATAATGCTTTCGTGCAGCGAGGAGAAAATTCAAAAGAAAACGTTAACGCAAAGCGATCTTAACGAATTCATTCAATCGCAAAAAACAAAAAAATCATTGGGCTCTGCTGGTCTAACTTCCGAAATTATTTCGTTTGTAACAAAATATGACATGCGAGTTGTGCAAATTGGTTCGCAAGAGTATCAAAGCGCGTATGATCATCTTTTAAAAAACAGTTCTTTTGCAAGAACTGCTTGTCAGTTTGAAGCCACGTTGGTTACTGGTATAGGTGGAAATTATGGATGTTGGGTGTTTATTTTTGAATATGGTGCATGTGGATCAAATACAGGTTGTGTTGGAAATATGTGGCTCTGTGGTGGTGGCGTCAACTGGCGAGAAACTGTAATTTGCTAACCTTTTCACTGCCGCAGATGGACTGTGGGTGTGTCTCAAATACATAGCTTGATAGGGAAATGCTCAAATCAAATTCTGGGATTTTGCTGTATGCAAACTTGTACCTGAATTCAAGAATTTTGCATCGGCAGAAAGGAAAATTGGATTTAAGTCAACCTGTCAAGATTAATTGCGGACAACACATCCCTTGTTGATCTTTTCGATGCCTCCAGTGATAGGGAGGTAAAAGTTAAACATTCTGGCGGTTCGGTTGTCAGAGATTTTGAAGGATAATCGTTAACCGCCGCCTCCAGACATCTACCCCTTCTTCCTCCTATCCTCCACATACTTCTTCACCCGCTCCATCGCCACCTCCAGGTCTTCTTTCACCACATACGAATACACCAGCCTGAACTGACCGCGCTTTTCGTGCCCGAAGCCATCGCCGGGGGTGAGGAGCACACCGGCTTGTTTGTACAAATCCATCCATAGCTCGTGCTCGGCATCCTGGGTGTTCTCTTTCAGGAACTCGGACAGGTCCAGCCACACAAACAAACTTCCCCTACTCGGGGCAAAGGGTACGTTGAGTTGCTTTAGCACGCGTGTGGCCGTGGCGAAGTTCTCGGTGAGTCGCTGCTGGTTGGTCTCGATATACTGTTTTACAAAAGCATGATCGGAGAGTACGCGCTCGAAAGTCCATTGTGCATAGTTCGATACCATGCCGGGCGGACTCAGGTTGTTGAAGGCTGCTCGGAAGACTGTGTTGAGGGAATACACCATGCCCACACGGAAGCCCGAGGCTCCGAAGTCTTTGGACAAAGCATACCAAAGGTGCAGGTAGTCGCTTTTCTTTTCCTGAATAATGTTGGCGAAGGAATGAAATACCACATCGCCGCTGTAGTTGTCTTTGAGATCTGGGTGTGAGGTGTTGAGTAACGATAATCCGTATATCTCATTCACCACCAGGTGTACCTGATGAGCGAGGCACCATTCCGTGAAGGCCAGCAGTTGGTCTTTGGTGTAGATCCCGCCCGTGGGATTGTCCGGGTTGGTGAGGATGAGCATGCGGAAGCGTTTGCCCTGAGCCGTGATGTCTTTTAACGCCGCGTCGAGATGGGCGGTGGTGAGGGGCAGACCGTTTTTCAGTTCGCTCACCTCGCGGTGGGTGATTAGGTTATAGCGTTCGAGGCCGGGGCGGTTGCCGATGTCCTGTTTATATACGGAGTAACAAGGAGCGGGGATCACCGCCATGTCTCCGGGTTCGCCGAGGATCCACGAGCTGAGTTCGATGGCACCGGCTGCACCGGGAGCCATGCAGAGATGCAGCGGATCGATCGTACAACCCGTGAGAAACTTTGAGAGGAAGGAAGCCATGACGGCGCGGAACGAGTCAGCGCCGACACTGTTGGTATAGTTCGCCACCCAGTCGGCTACAGGAGTTTCATGGGCGATCGTTTCGATTTTCTTTTTGAGCAGTGGCCACGACAATTTGTTTTCGGCCACGTTGAGCGGGAAGGCCCCGTTGGGGTTGTTCGTTTTGTGGTAGAGGTTGGCGGCAGCCTCGAAGTAGAGGTCCATGTCCACGCGCACCATCGTGTTCGCTGCCGTTACGCCGCGCATGGACAGGGCGGGGTTGGGGTTTGTTGGCGCGGACGCTGCCGGTGCGGTATTTGTTTTCGGCTCGCAGGCCATATCGATGATTGCTCCGGTGGAGATGGTGCCGAGCATCATGGTTTTGAGGTAGTTCCGTCTACGCATGGGAGTCAAGTTGAGGTGATAGGTAAAGGGAAGGTAGGAAAATTTAGGGTTTTGGGTTATCAAGTAACGAGCCGTTCATGGAATTTGATTGATGGTCGGTGTTGTTACCGTCAATTTAATTATGGGTCAGTAGTTAAGAATTCCCGCTCCAGGGCCGCGTGGCCCCGTCATTGCTTCCATTCCCGATAGCCATCGGGACGATCTTCGCGTCCCGCTGCAGCGAGACGCTTTGCGGGCGGTGTCAATTTTATCATCAAGTACTATTAAAGTGGAGGTTTCACTTTCTAATCCAACGCAAATCTCGAAGGCGCTGTCCGCGATGACTGAAGATAGATGCTTTCGCATGGAATGCAGACCTGTGGTCAGTGACCGACAACACTTGTAGTATCATTGAAGGGTAAGTTTCTAATTTGAATATGGGTCAGCGGTTAAGAATTCCGCTCCAGGGCCGCGTGGCCCCGTCATTGCTACCAGCGCTGCCGATCTTCGCGTCCCGCTGCAGCGAGGCGCTTTGCGGGCGGTGTCGATTTATCCGTCAGTACTAGTGAACTGAGACTTTCACTTCTTGATACAACGCAAATCTCGAAGGCGCTGTCCGCAATGACTGTAAATATTTGACTTCGTTCTGCTTGTCGCCCAGATGGTAGCTTGAGGTGGCTAAAAATTCTCAGTAGTTAAGAATTCCGCTTCAGGGCCGCGTGGCCCCGTTCCCGATGGTTATCGGGACTGATCTTTATCCAGGTGTGAATTGTTCAACCCCGTCGGGGTTGGGCTCGTGGTTTGGTGCCCAACACGGCATTTCATGCCGTATTGCTCAAGTTCAATCCCTTCGGTATTGGGTGCAACTGGCAAAGAAAGATTGCATAAAGATATTTGAGGTAGTGGCTTGACTGTTATGAAGTGGTGTTCACAAATCCCGATCAACATGGTTAATTCCTTATAATTTCTTACCTTTTATAGGTAGTCGTGCTTCAACTCAATCACAATTGATACGGCGATGAAAACTCAACTATATTTTAAGTTTCTCGAGCTGAGGCAGAATACGGAGAGCAACCGATGGATGCGATTCAACACCCTGCTTGTCGTAAATAGCTTATTGATCGCATCCTGGTCGCAACTTATCACCAGACCTGGCCTTGGATTGTTTGTTGTTGAAATCATTCTCACGCTCTTTGGTGCGGGGTTATCCCTGACTTGGAGCATCCTGAGCGTTACCACCAATGCGTATCACAAAACCTACAATAAGGCTGCTAAGTCACTTGAGGCTGCACTTAAGGCACATTCACCGGAGTTGACCGGGAATTTCATTTCTCAGAGAGAGAAAAGGATAAAGGTGAAGGGAACGTGGAAGGAATTGGGAACTTCGACTTTTCTGACAGAGTCAATTCCTTTGTTTTTTGCCTTGCTGTTTCTGATTCTTGCCGCGGTGTCCGTCACGGAGAATTGGGCGGAGTTGTCAGTTATGTTAACGTCTGTGATCTGATGTCGTGTTTTGAACCATTATTTTAACCTGGGTTGGTTTTATCATCGACCATGTTAATTGCTTCTCGTTCGGAGTTAAGAATTCTGCTCCACGGCCGCGTGGCCCCGTTCCATATGTTATCGGGACTGATCTTTATCCAGGTGTGATGTTCAGCCCCTTCGGGGTTAGGCTTTTGATTTTGCACACAACCAGGTATTTCATGCCGTGTTGTTTAAGTTCAATCGCTTCGGGATTATCAGGTCTTCTATTTGTTGAGAGTCTTTATGATTCCTTCAATGAGTTTATCAAAGAATTGTTTATTGGACTCATGGATATTCGAGTAGTAGATGGTCAGGCCATTATCAAAATTCTCCTCTCTCCAATAGGTTTTTGTTCGTTTGACAATACCGTACCGTCCTGATTTTGATTTGCCTAGTACTTTAAATTGGGTTTCATTAAGAAATGGCAATTGGTAGTCATAGCCGCAATGAATAACTAGCGTTTCGCCATCAGGTGCCGCGTACGTGTAAAAGGTACCGTCTGTATAAGTGCTGATCTTCTCTTGAAATGTAACTGGCAATTCTACGGTGATTACCCTTCTGAAGCAGCCTGATTTAAACTTTTTGAGAGTCAGCGTATCAGGTTGTGCAAGTGCTATTGAATAGCTTAATACTAGGAAAACAATCGTTGGCAGGATTCTGAAACGCATAAACAAGTCTACCCTTGTGGCTCCTAAGTTCTAAGCCCTAAGTCCTAATCCCTAATCCCTATTTCCCCCTTACAAAATACACCATCATAAACGACGCAAATCCAACAATCGCCGTCACGTTCCTCCAGAAATGAAATCCCAGCCAGGCATTGCGGATTGATTCCCAGTCGGGCGGGATGGTACCCGGCGCAAGTGCCTGGAGTTGTTGGTTGATGGGGACATTGCCAGTGAAAGCAATGACGATGCCGGCGATGTTTAATAGCAAGGCAATCAATACGAGACCGGCTTTTGGTGTTTCGCCGTCGCGCCAGAAGATGATAGTTTGTATGAGCAGGAGGGCGGGGGTGGGGAGTCCGATGAAGGCACCGCGGGAGGCCATGTAGCTGTCGATGTGTTTGTGCCAGTCGAGGAACGTGGCTGCGGACACATCATACTCCCATGGGGCGATGAAGGAGAACACCGCGCCGCCAAAGGGCAGGGCTACCATGCAGGTGGTGAGGAACAGGATGATCTTTTTGGTGAGGGTCATGGGGGTTGGTTTGGGTGGCGCGGTTATTGGCAGTTGAATCTGACTAATTTACGAATTCTATCCATTGTCTGGTTGACATGGCATTTCATACAACCGAAATGAAATTCAATCTATCCCTAATCCCCAATCCCCTTTTACCCATTCAGTTCAGCTCCTCAAACGCCTTGCGCAGGCTTTCCAGCCTCTGCCACACAGCCGTTATTGCTTCTTCCTGACTGGTGAACAGCTCGCGCAGATAACAAAGTGTACTGTTGCCTTCCTGCAGTTCACCCTCAATCCATTTCAGGGTATCTTCTGCCAGGAGCGTCCATTCGGATCGGTAGTAATTCGGATAATAGCGCCGAAGCACATCGAGGGTTTGGGTAATCCGAAGGTAGTTCATGGTATTCAGCAACACGCGTTCATCTTCTCACACCAAATGGGTTAGTGGTTGCTGCTGCCTTAAGCAGTATTGCACTAGCCAGGATTAGCAATAAATGTAAGAAGCGAATGATGGATACTTCCTGAATTTCGTTGAAAGGTGGTATGGTGCTACCGGTGTTCAAATCCTCACCGCCAACGGTGGGATTATTGCTGTGGTTTGATGGCCTGTGTTTACTTGTGGTCTACTGCTGTCACCAATCACCAGGTCTTAAGGTTAGTTCGTTGATCGTTAGCAATCCCGACATTCACGAGTATTTATTGCATGCTCGCAGAAAAAGATCCAGACAAATGGTCAAAATGAAAACCTTAAAAAATGAAAAAGACCGACTTATGAAGATATGGAGTTGGGTTTAGAGGGCGTGAGACAATACTTAGCTAGATTATTCTAATCCTTTCTTCGGTATTTATATATCGTTGTACCATGGCGAGGATAATATCTACTTAATGCTTTTTATCTTAATCAAGAATTTGGATTTCACATGAAACTGAAAAAGATATGAGACTGGTGCAAATGCTCTTTTTATTAGGATTTTTTGTAATTGTTTTCGCAACATGCCGGGGCACTCGCAACCAAACCAAAACGGCTAACAGCAACCAAGACTCCTTAACCACAGATCGCCAAAAATGGTTAGCGCAAGTTCGCAACGACATTAAAGGTAAAGAGCAACAATCAGTCGACTCGGTTTTCTCAAACTTGAAAGTTTTAGGTGGATTTCCAGCAGAAAATTTATTGTTTGCTATGGAATCCTGGAGTAAGGGACTTGGGGTAAGTTGCGGCCATTGCCACAATACTTCTAACTTCTCTTTGGACACAAACCCGAAGAAAAAGATTGCCCGTGAAATGGTTAAATTGGGTAACGTGATAAGTAGCAACCTTAAGAAAATTGACGGGCTTAGCACCCGTCCCATTGTTAATTGCATAACCTGTCATCGGGGCGAACTCAAACCAGCTTTCCGAATGACGGTGAATTAGTTGGCTGACCGAGGCCAAGTCGATTCCGTGTTTTATGCCAACGAAAAAGCACCTGATCTATATGAAAGGCAAACCCATTTGCCTTTGGTTGGTGTTGTCACCAACCACTAACGAGTCTCAGGACAGATCAAATCCCTTGAAAGGATTTCGGATTCTGACCTTTCGCTTATAGTTTACGCTTAAACAGATACAATTCCCGCGGGCCGCTCACCGTAGTGCTTGCGGTAACATTCACAATTTCGAAACCTTGTTCGTTCATCTTGTTCATCTCGTTGACGATGTCTTTGCTGTAGTACTTGCCGCTGCCGGTTTCAATTTTTTCTCCCTTGAGTTCAAAGGTTTCCGTTTTTCCGTTGATGGTTTTCTCTACGATGTGGTTGTAATTGCTGTAGTTTATCAGGAGGTAGCCGTATTCTTCAGTTCTTTTGGTTTGTTCATTTTCGCGGGAGGCAAAGCCCAGGAGCAGGGCCGAAGCGAAAATCAAAGCAATCGCGATAGTCAATTTGGTTTTCATGGTAATAGAGTATTAAGGGTAGAACGTATCTTGTTATATTTATAGAACCAGCTAAGATGGTGCTCAGGAAAGTGGCGAAAAAGATAATTAAAAAATGAAAAAGACTAAAGTGTTCCTCCTTGTTTTTGTAGCGCTGTTTGCGGTGATATCGATATTCCTGTTTATCAACTGGGATAAATTTGTTTATGTGGGTTCGGTGGACTACGTGGAGGTTGACTGCAACAAGAGAAGCGAGATTCTTAATGAAGTTTTTGAAAGTGACCAAAGGATAAGGCGAGAGAACAATCTGATCAAGAATGCCAAGGAAGACCATCGGAACCAGGAATTGATCATCAGTATCATTGAAAAATGCGGAATGCCGACCCTGCAGGAAGTAAGCCGGGAACAGATGGGAGCAATCTGGTTGGGATTGCAACATACGGAAAGCAAATACAGAATTAAGTATTTTCCACTTATTGAAAAGGCGGTTGAAAATGGCGACTTAAGCAAAGAGCAATACGCGTTGATGAAAGATCGAATCCTGATGGATGAGGGCAAACCTCAACTTTATGGAAGCCAGATCAAAGATGGCAAGCTGTATGATTTGGCAGAACCTGAAACGGTCAATAAGAGAAGACAGGAAATGGGAATGGAACCGATAGAGGATTATCTAAGGAGATTTGACATTACGTTTGATGCAAATGGGTTGGAGAATTAGTAAACCAAAACACTAAAGTGACAGGGCAACGACAATTCATCGATCGCGTACTTCAAATAGTCGAAGCCGACCCAAACGTGATCGGACTCGCTTTGGCAGGCTCCTTCATAACCAACGAAGTCGACGAGTTCTCGGACGTGGATTTAATCCTGGTAACGGCTGATAAGGTTGCTGATGACGTTGCTAAAATGACAACATATGCAAAGTCCTTCGGAGAACTTATAAACAGCTTTACCGGTGAGCATGTGGGTGAACCAAGAGTCCTGATTTGCCTGTATGACAATCCCTTGCTCCATATCGACATCAAATTCCTGACACTGGAAGAATTCGGCAATAGGGTGGAAGACCCTGTCATCGTGTACGACCGCAACAATGCGCTGAGCAGTGTTATAGCCGCGACAAAGGCAGCGTGGCCCATGCCGGACTATCAATGGATAGAGGACCGGTTCTGGACATGGATTCACTATGCCGCCTTGAAGCTGGGCCGCGGTGAGAATTTTGAGGCCCTTGACTTTTTATCGTTTGTTCGGGTAACGGTAACGGCCCCGTTGCTTCAAATCAAGAACGGAAGACTTCCCCGCGGATTGAGGAAAGTTGAGTTTAACTTCGGGAAAGAAGACCTGCACAAGCTCGCCGGGACTGTCCCTGCATACACCACCTCATCCATTTTTGAGGCCCTGGACAACACCATTAAACTGTATCGCGAACTCCGGGTGTTGTATCCATCCACTGTTCAACGGAGGACACTCACGGAAAAGAAGACGATGGAATACCTGGAAGGTGTTAAGAGAATGAAGTTGAGTTGAATTGTTCAGGTTGGTAGGTGCCTGTGGTTTGGTGTTGTCACCAACCACTTCGCGTGTGCAGGTCCGTGTTCTTCACCCCGACTGCGCTTTGCTACATCAGGGCAGACCTTTCTTAAACCTTCGCTGGTCCGGATTTGCAATCCGGACCTCATAATACTCCTTAGGTACTATGCTGGTTAAGCGTTGTGTCTGTATTGCCTTATAAATTGTAAATTAAGGCTTGGAATAATGAAGTTTAGGAGGTGAGGTGTCCGAGATTTATTGACAAAGACCACCAACTCGATTCAGTGTTTTATGACCAACGAAAAAGCGTCTGATCTGTTTAAGGGGCAATTCATAGGAATGTATGATATGAAAGGCAAACCCATTCATGAGGGTGATTCTGTTCAATTATATAACAAAGGAGAGTTTGTTATATGTAAAGTGGTCTACGTTCCGGAGTGGGCGATGTTCTGTCTTCAATGGCCGGACGGGTATAAAAATAGATTCCCAATGAATCCTGAAAAGTATCAAGTGGTTTAGCTTGAAGCAACCCGCGGGTGGTGGAACGAGTTGCGCTGGCTATTATGAAACACAGATTGACTGCTTCTAAAACATGTTATTTCTGAGTGGGGAATTTATGAGACTGCTAATTACCGCGACACTTGTGTTAGTTTACCTGCCTGCATCCGGGCAGGCAACCATCGACACCGAATCAAATTACACCCGTTCCAATGTAAAAGGTGTTATCATACAAAACAGTTTTCCAAAGGGGGGAGGGTACACCGATCCAACCGGAAAGGAATTTGCCTATCGAATATTCTGGACGCGGGTTACCAATGAAACGGCTACTCCGTTGGAGATGTCAATGAAATTTCCTGCTGATCCCGTCTTGATTTTCGCAGCGCCGGGATCCTACTTAAAAGTGTTTCTGCCTCCTGGCACCATGACAATGGAAAAAGAAGGATTGTATGATTATGACGCAACGGAATTAAAGTCTTTTCTGGCTACGGGCCTTAGTAAGCCGACCACGTTGTTGAGAATTATCAATCCTGGAGAGTCTTGTATGTTTTATGTCGGAACCCTCACCTACAAGCCTGGGAATGGCGTTCCCCGAACAGGACTGGTCTTACAGGATCAGACGCTTTTTTATAGAATTAGCGGTTATGACACGCAGTGTGATCCTGAGTTGATTCCCTGCGGAAGGATAATATCTAAAAAATCGGGGCGGTAAATTTGCCGGTGGTTGGGTTGGCCTGTGGTCGGTGTTGTCATCAACCACTTCTGGTGTGCAGGTCGGTGTTCCTCACCCCGATTCCGCAACGCTACATCGGGGCAGCCTTTCTGAAACCTTCGCTTGCTCCGAAATGAGTGGTTAACCTACCAAGCGTCGTGTCTGGATTGTCTGATAAATTGTAAATTAAGGGTTAGAATAAGGATGTTTAAGAGTATGGTGAGGAGTGGGCTCTTGAAGTAGGGCGCCAAATGAATTAACTTAGAGCAATGAGCACAACAGAAATAAAGACAAACCTGCATAAAATGGTTGACCGGATTGAAGATGAACGTCTTCTGAGGGCCGTCTATGATTTTTTGGAGGTCAGAGAAAAATCGACTGAAGGGCAGCTTTGGAAAACGCTCACAACAGAACAAAAACAGGAAGTTCTTCAGGCTTACGAGGACTCTGAGAATGGCTCTACATTGACTGATGACAAAGACGTTTGGCGGAATCTGAAATGAAACTCGTTTGGACCGAGAGGGCTCAACGAAGGATGGGTGAGATTCTTGACTACATTGAAAAGGAGTTCGGGACAAATGCGAGACAATCCTTTCGCTTAAGAACGCAAGACTTCACCCGAATACTCATTGAGTTCCCGGAAATGGGTACCCTTGAACTAAAGGAGAAAAACCTAAGGGGCTTTCAATTGACAAGGCAAACGCGGGTATTCTATCGGGTAAAGAAAGACAGCATTGTCATTCTGACTCTTTTTGACTCACGACAGAATCCGAAGAAGAAACCGAAATAGCCTGGGTCTGTAAGCAAGCTGGTGCTGTCACCAACCACCACCGGGTCTTGGAATTTGCTGCCTGGTCGTTATTTGAATTCCACCCTCACACCACCGACCATCCCTCAAAACCCTTTCAGCTACTCCTTAGGTAGTATGCCAGTGCAGACTATTCCCGTTGCGCCTGGATTTCCTGATAAGTTGTAAATTGAATGATGGAATAAGGGTGTTTGTAGCATGGTATTATAAAACGCAGACGTTGGTAGCAAGCAAAAGCAAAGATAGAGATGACCTTCGATAATGAGAATCACATTTATTACATCTATCGACTAATTGGCAAGATTAAGTTTCATGAGATAGATGAAATAGAGCTCAGGGACTTTGTTAATAGTCCATGGGGGACAGAGATACTTAAATTGATTGAAGAGGATGCAAGAGGGAAATACAAGTTCATTGCCGGGGGCGACTCTATTATTCCTGACAGGGCAATTACGTTGATACTCAACCGAATTTCGGACTGGGAACCATCATCCAAGCAGACCGCCAGGAAATGGACCGAGAATCAAACAAGAAAATATTTGATGGATATGATTGAGCCATATAAGCATACTGACGACATTTTGGATAGGATGACCATCGAACTGAAGAAGAGAATTAAAGAATGATGAGAGGATTGACAGCACTTTCTTCCATAGTTTTCTCGCTGACCATTGTTCTTTATTATTTTGGAGGAATGGTCCCTATTCAGGTATCACCTGTATTTCGACAGGTAGTCACCATGTTGGGTCTTGCAAATACATTCGTATTGATTTTTCTGGTTTTTAATCATACATGGGCAAACGAGGTAAAAAGTAAAATAACCAAAGCATTTATTTTGGGCCTTCTTACCCTGGTAGGGGGCCATAATGTCCTTTGGACGATTATACAAATGAATGCGGGAGACTACCGGGATGAAGAAATAGTCGCCATTGACAAAGTTGACACGAGACGAAAGACGATAGTTCAACACAAAGACGATGGTGCTTTTGGAGACGATTACCGGACGGTGACCGTTTATGAGTTAACCAGCTTTTTTAGAATAATAGAACGTGAGAAGCGTAATTGACCTGTGACGGACATTTGCCGCTGGTTGGTGTTGTTTTGTGTGTGGGTCGATGTTCTTCACCGACCGTGAAACCAATCTTCAGGGACTTGTTGTAATTTGCACTGACCTGTATGAGCGCATAAGAACGATTAAATAATCGCCATATGAGAAAAGTAGTTGCTGCCATCAACATGACCCTTGACGGGTATTGCGACCATACGGCCGGACTTTCTGCCGATGCGGAATTACACAATCACTATGCTGACTTACTGAATAATGCCGGGGTTATCCTATACGGAAGGACAACCTACCAACTCATGCAATTTTGGCAAACACTATTGAAGAATCCATCCGAAGAAAAATCGATGAATGACTTTGCGATAGCTATCAATAAAGTTGAAAAGCTTGTTTTCTCCAACACGCTTAAAGACACGGGCTGGGACACGGCAAAACTTGCAAAAAGACCGTTGGACGAAGAAGTGAAGAGTCTTAAACAACAACCAGGGAAAGATATTTTTGTAGGTAGTCGTAGTCTGATTATTCAGCTTTTGAACCAAAGCCTGCTTGACGAATTACAGGTTTGTATTCATCCAGTCGTAGAAGGAAAAGGCCTGCCATTGTTTAGCGAGATAAAGGGCAGAACTATTTTCAAACTCATTAAGACCAAATCACTTGGTTCGGGCGCAGCCGTATTTTATTATCAACCTTCAGGATTTGAAAAATAGTTATCCCTGGTTAGTGTGCCTGTAGTTTGCCTTTGGTTGGTGTTTGCCTGTGGTTGGTGTTATCACCAACCACCACTGAGTCTTGGAATTTGCTGCCTGGTTGTTATTTGCAATCCCTCCCTCGCACCGCTTATCATCCCCTCAAAGCCCTTCCAGCTACTCCTTAGGTAGTATGTCAACCTACGGCACTTCGTTGAGCCTGGATTTCCTGATAAGTTGTAAATTGAGGATCAGAATAAAGGTGTTTATTTCGTTTTAGACACTGCACTAATGAGCACCAGTTATTAACATTAAAACTGATGACCAATAATCCAAGGTTACTTTTCTATATCGGTGTCTTGATTTACTTTTTAGGATTTGCGGCTGTGTTTATAGTCCGACCTTTACAATTTCTGCAGCTCATTGGGATGCTGATTTCAAGTTATGCCATTATCAGGTGGCTTAAATCTCCCAATTTTTCCGAAAAGTTTAAGATGGAGAAGAACGAAGATGGTCTGACTTATTTTTGGAACAAATTGGCAATTCGGCTTTGGAGCGGAATGTTTTTTCTATTTATGCTCATTAGTACAATGATGTATCTGCTGGTAGTGTTTATAGGGTAGAAATAGAAACCAGGATTTAGAACTGAGGTAGGAAGTCATTTTACAATAGAAACATGTCATTCAATAATCAGGAACAGTTGAGTAATGCACCTAAGAGACTCAAGTATCTTAAAGACTTCCTTTCCAGACTATTTTGGAAAGGGGAGAGGAATGCAGAAAAGGAAATAACCAGCGAGGAGTTGACGGAAGCACCGGAGGATATTGAAGATTTGAATAACCAATTCAATGAACTTATCAAGACGTTAATTGCCCTTTCGTCTGCAGCAAACAGACAACGAGCAATCTATGGAGAAGCACCGCCAGGTGACGAGATGGCTGAGGACTTCAATTCTTACTTTACCAGGAATAAGTCATTGTTACTCGACAAAGGATTCATTGATCAAGAGGCATTTGATTTGCTAGGAACCTTAGCCAGGTTTATGGACGAGAAATCAGCTGAGAAGGATTTGGAATTCTGGGACGACCTGGAGCAACACAAAGACTGGGAGAAGATTAGAGAGCTGGCCAGACTCTGTTTGGTGAAATTAGGTAAGGAAAAGTATCGGTTACAAGTTGAGCATCAATACAGGCGGGACGATAATGGGAGAGTGACAAGTCAGGTTACAAAAATCGAGTTGCTTAAGTAAAGCGACCGCTATCAATAGGATTGTGATTTGTCTGTGGTGGGTGTTGCCTGAGGTTGTTGTTGTCACTTGCCTGAGGTTGGTGTTGTCGCCAACCTCCACCGAGTCTTAAGGTTTGCCTAGTCGTTATTTGAATCCCACCCTCGCACCACCGACCATACCCTCAAACCCGTTCAGCTACACCTTAGGTAGTATGCCAACCTACGGCACTTCGTTGCGCCAGGATTGCCTGATAAGTTGTAGATTGAAGTGGAGAACAAAGGTGTTTATGGCTTCAAGGCTCCTGACCCGCCAAAATGTAATATGCACTACATTGTGTACAAACGCCTTCGGCAACATGGAAAAATGACAACAAGTACAAGGACTTTACTATCAATTAGCATTTCAATTGTTTTGAGTTCGTGCACGACCGACATTAGCGTGACGAACTACATTGATATCAAAAACCCATTCACGTTGACAATTTACAAACTGGACAAGTCGACAGGTTTAACAACAACTGAACAAAGTGAGATTCAACCGACAACCAAGAAGTTTACCAAGTTCGTTGACTGGTGTAAAAATAATAACAAAGACTGGGAGTCATCACCAGCGTCATTTATAGGACAGTTTACAATGAGCCAAGGTGACTTTGGACTTTTGTACGTTAATAATGGAGTTGTCATTCATTTTCTGGACAAAGAAGGAATTCCCCGACAATACACAAAGACAGTAAAAGAGGGAGAGTTCAACTTCTTATTTATTGAATAGCCACTGCACCCAACAGAGGGCTGCCTGACAACTAACAATGAAATCAGAGTTGAACCATAAAGAGTTTAAGAGACGGTTGACCGACTTGACCTCGAAGAAGGAACACTTCTGGTGGTTCACGCCGTATAACTCATCGGGGACCCCTTTCTGCGGGACATATGACGATTCCACATTTGACCTGACCCTGAACTCGTTTTGGGGACCTATGAGGCAATTTGAAATAATAGGAAGATACAGAGAAGCAGACAACGGTTCGACAGAGATTGAGTACACGATTGGGAGATCGAAATTCATGAGGACATTTTTGACAATCGCTTTCACTATCATATTTACGGCCTTCAACACGGTTCTGATTGTGTTCTGGGACAAAGTGGAGTACTCCGGATTTTTTACCCTTAATGGGTTTCTGGGTTTTGGAGTGCTGTGGTCATGCGGAATTAATTGGGTGACCAAGAGAATTGTGAACCAAAGATTCAAGGACGAATTTGAAATTGGAGTTGAGGACAAATTCGAGAAACTGGCCAACGGCATTGTTAAGAATCAGAGTTCGGAGTAAGCTGAATAGCCCAACAGAAACCAATAATGATATGAGAAATCTATTACTACTGAGTTTAATCATAGCAGCACTGACGTCTCGTGGACAGGATAAGGTGACGTTCAGGACTTATTTCAAACCAAACAAAGTCTACAAGACGACCATGGTAACTTCATCTGAGACTGAAGTTGATTTTACCGGAAATCAGGAAAAGATTGAAAAAATTAAAGCCAGGGGAGTAAAACTCCCTATGATCGTATCAGGATCAAATGAAATGACAACTACGACTACAACCGGGGCATATAGAGACGACAAGAGTTTCCCTGCCAGAATGGTTTATGGTAAGGTGACAGCGAGTCAAGTAGTAAATGGAAGGGAGTCAAATGAAGAAAAGCCTGCATCAGGACTAATAGTTGAGGGGTTTTACAATAGTGATAACAAATTCAGGATTGACACTTTGATTAGCGACAGGATGGATGAAAGCACTAAGAAAGTAATCAAGTCGACGGTGGAAAATGTTCAGCAACTGATAAGATTTCCTGAGAATCCTATGCAAGTTGGTGACACCTTTGAGCAAAACCTGCCAATGCAAATTCCAATAGCTGGACTAAATCCTGTTAAAGTATTGATCAATACCAGCTATAAACTTAAGGAGATTCAACATGGTAAAGCAACTTTTGACATCATTCAAACCGTGACATTGGACATGAGCAACGGTCAGGCAAATATTTCGGCCTCCGGAGAGGGGACAGGGATTTCGGAATTTGATATGGTTAACAACGCAATAACGAGATATGAGTCAGATCTGACAATGACCATGAAAATGACGGTTGACGATTTAATAGTGAGCGCTAAGATTAATTCAAAGTCAAAGTCAAAACAAATGGTTACCACGGAATAGATTTCAGCTGGCGACAATGCCCATGTGCCATAGGTTTTTCCAGGACTTCTTGATGTGGCAAAAATTCAGATTTAAACATAATTCTCTACAGCTTAATCGATAGCTCCAACTGTCCACCAAGCCCAAGTTCGATGATCCGCTGCAGGGTGGAGATGCGGGCTTCTTTCGTGTTGTTCTCGATTTTGGATATGTATGACTTCGTGGTGCCGGTGCGTTGGGCAAGTTCTTCCTGGGTCATGCCTTTCTCCAGCCGTGCCTGGTGGAGGAGTACGCCTACTCTAAAATCCCTATAACCGGCCTCCAGCTTGTTGCGTTTGGCGGTTCCCTTCTTTCCGTAGTGCTTGTCCTTGAACTGTTCAAGTGTCACCATTTTCTTTTTTTTTTTGCGTTCATACGCTGCTTTGATTCTTAATGCCTGCTCAATTTCTTTTCTTGGAGTCTTTTGTGTCTTCTTTTCAAACCCATTTATGACTACAACCAATTGCCCATAGTCGAAGAAGCCTCAAAGTAGTGTTGGTAGAAAATTATGGTCCGTTTTTTCTCCATGGCAAATGTAGTTGAGGTTGCCCGAAAGGACAACTCGTGAAATGTATTTATTTTGTGTTCACCTGCCTTTACCCATCACTGATACAAATACCCCTCATCCATTCCCCTTTTCCACATGCTATAAAACGCCGCCTTCCGTTCTACCAATTCCTGGTACGTACCCTCTTCCGCAACACTGCCATCCCGCAGCACCACGATGCGGTCGGCAACGGAGAGGGTGGAGAGCCGGTGGGTGATGAGGATGATGGTTTTGCCGGCGGCGCGGAGGTTGGTCAGTAATTTTAGTGTTTTCTCCTCAAGCCCTGCATCCATGGCGGCGGTAGCTTCATCGAGGATATATACCATGGGGTCTTTGTAAAGGGCACGGGCCAGGGCGATGAGTTGAAGTTGTCCTCCGGAGAGTTGGATGCCGTGTTCACCGACTTGGGTTAGCGGACCATCGGGCAGCGATTTCATAAACTCATGGAGCCCGAGGGTATGGAATACCATTTCGAGCCTGGCAGGGTCCGGCTGCAGGGACATCGTGATGTTTTCGAGCAGCGAGCCGGAGAACAGTTCGGGGCGTTGGGGGATGAGGGCGATTTGTTCGCGAAGGTCGAAGGCGTTGATGTCCCGGATGTCTTTTGTCCCGATGAGAATTTTTCCTGCGTTCGGCGGGTAAATTTTGGTGATGAGGGCAGCGAGCGTTGATTTCCCTGATCCGCTGGGGCCGGTGACGGCAGTGATCTGGCCCTTATGTAGGGTGAGGTTCAGGTTGGTGAACACCATGGACCTGGACCCATACCGAAAATTTACTTGTTGTAGGTGGATATCATCGCAGGGAATGAGTGTGGGATTGGGGTTACGTACTTCAGGTGCTGGCAGGTCAAGGATTTCAAAGAATCGTTCTGAGGCGATTTTAGCATTTTGAAAGAGCCTGTTGATGGTGATGAGGCTGCTGGCTGGGCCGGTAAAGAAACCGACAATGGCGTAGAAAGAGAACAGTTCTCCGGTGGTGATTTCGCCTTGCAGGATCAGGGTAGTGCCAAAGCCAAGGAGGAGCAGTGTAAAGTAACGCGCAACACTTTCGGTGGAAACGCCGGAAATCAGTTGGTTATACGAGGACTTCCGGATGCTGTTGGCAAATGAAGCGTATTTATGGTCGAGTTTTTTCAGAAAGAGATCATGCCCATTGGAGATCCTAAGTGTATACATTTTGTCAACAGACTCGATCAGAAACGACTCGAAAGCTGCTGTGTTTTCCATTAGTTCTTTTTCAAATTTTCTGTTTAGTTTATTGGTGAAGAAAAAGATGAATCCATAGGCTGGCAATATGAGCAGAATCACGATGCCCAGTTTCCAGTAATAGGTGAACATTAGAGTAAGGGCAATAAGAATGACGGCCGCGGTAATGGTGAAATTAATGAGGATGTCCGTAATGAATGCGCGTATTTTGATAGCTTCTGTTATGCGGGAAAGTATTTCACCCGTTTTCATCCGGTCGAAAAAGGATTGAGGTAGACCAAGTAAATACTTGCAGTAGCCTAGCAGCAGCGAATCATCGAGGGTTTCGTTAATCCGGATGGTTATTTTTCCTTTTGCAAATGCGATGAGGAGGCTGGTTGTTAACAAAACGAAAATCCCGATTGTGTTTTGTCGGAGGGCCGACCAGTCGTTGGATGGGATGATCTGGTCTATAAGCACTTGCAGGTAGTATGAGATACTGAGTCCTAACACCGTATACAACAGTGCTGTAAGAAGTGAATAGCAAAGTAGTTTTCTTACCGAATGAGTAATCCTAAAGAGCCTTGTGGCAAAGGATCTGGTTTTGTTGCCGCCCTGGAAATTTTCTGAAGGATAGAGTAGGATCAGAACTTTGGTCCAGAGGCTGAGGAATTCTGGCATACTCAATTGATGCAACTCTCCATCTGCCGGATCCATGATTTCAACATGGCTTGAATCAACCTTGCAAATGACTACATAATGCAGGCTATGATTTTCCCTTTTCAGATGAGCTATAGCTGGTGTTGGTATAGATTGGAGACTTTTGGCAGTACCCTTTACGCCGTTGGCGACAAACCCCAATTGGGTAGCCGCCTCGACAATGCCGAGGACGGTGGTTCCGCGCTGATCTGTGCCGGTTAGCAATCGTAGATTGGCAACCGACAATTTTAGGTTGAAGTAACCGCAAATAGAGCCTAAGCATGCAGCTCCACAGTCGGTAATATCCCTCTGTTTAATTTTGATTACAGAGCTCAAAATTATTTGGATTTGATTGGTTATAGGATCCTTTCTTCAATAGACACAAATTCAATTCGTAGCCCGCCGTTACTACGAATTGAATATAGAAGGTTGTGGGTTGTTATCGGTCGGAGGCTACCTTCAAATTGAATAACAATGACTGAGAGATCAATACCTCGGCTTACCGTTAAAACCATCTACTATTCCAGCGCGAATATCTCCGAAATTGTTTATTGCGGAAACGATAAGTGAGACGGCAAATGCCAATGGGATAAACCCTCCAAGGATGCTTTTCATTTCATTGTGATTTAAGGGCTGCAATTCGATTGATACATTATTTGTTTTCATATTTGATTAATTTAATTTTTATTAATTGGACTGAGTGGGCTTGATCTATAAAACGAATATTTCCCTGAATTGGGATTAATTCAAGCATTTTGAGAATTAGTCTGGGAAACCAGACAAGACTGAAGTACTCACATTTCGCCGAAGAATCTATTTTTGTTTAAGATTGAATGACTATGAGAAAGATTAATATTCTATTAGTGGAAGATGAGGCCCTAGTAAGGCAAGGGTTACGGGCCCTCTTAGAGCGTGAAGATTTCATCAGATATGTTTTTGAGGCAGGAAATGCAAGGGAATTTAGACAGGCGATTTCAGAGCATCAGATTGATTTGATATTGCTGGATATGAAACTACCTGGTGTTAGGGGTATGGACTTGATTGGTGAGTTGAACAGGAGGCAAGATCGTCCATCAATTATAGTTGTAACTGGATTTGATGGGGTGGAATTGATGATCAATTTGCTAAAATCAGGTGTATCAGGGATTGTATTCAAGCTCGATGGGTATAGTGAAGTCTTGAAAACGATTTTGGAAGTATGTAAGTCTGGACATTATTATCAAGAAAGGGTTTCACGTCTCATACAAGAGTACGCTCACTATTGGGAGGAAATACCTCCAGTTTCTTTGAGTTTCCAGGAAAATGAATTACTGAGGATAATTGCTTCTGGAGCTACAACAAAGGAAATGGCGTTGCAGTTAAAAATGACTGAAGCAACAACAGAGACTTACAGGACAAGATTAATAAGGAAAATAGGAGTTCCAAACACTGCAGCACTTATTGCTTATGCCTTTAAGAATGGAATTCTATGAGAATTGTTTTGAATAGTGTACTTGACCTTTGTGAGGAGACCCTTTCTTCCGATTGTGTAACTAACAGCTGCACCTATGGACTTCGCTCTAATTCTTATTGAATTATTCTTAATATCTAGTTGGGAAATAGTTTGATTTATTTTTGTGACACTTGTGCCGTCATCCTCTATTTCAATTTCAACTGCGGTGCCATCCCATCTGAAATTTATCCAGATGTTCCAAGCGTGGGAATGCCTAATTGAATTTTGTATTATTTCTTGGCAGATTCTTAGGAGATTTAGTTTGACATTTGAACCCAATTGTTGTTCTGACCCTGACAGTGAATAATGAAAAATTCTCTTTGTGGATTTTTCGAATAGTCTGCATATTTCTTGGATTTGCTTATCTAAGGACTCATGTTCAAATTGAGAAGGCATTAGTCTATGAGATAGTGCCCGAACGGAGTTTATGGCATCCTCAAAATCTGCAGTCATTTCTATGATGGTTTTTTGAACTTGGACGGGATTTTCAATGTGCCGATGAATATTATCTATATGAAATCTTAAAAGAGATAATTTCTGAATAACGTCATCATGAATTTCAGTTCCAATTTGGACCATTAGATACTCAGCGGTCTCTACAAATTTCTCAGAGACTCGATTTTCGAAGTGTGATTTGGTTTTAAAGAACATCTTGAACTTTACTTTAGATTATTACAATATGCCTGTTAAAAATACTTAACCCAGATGAAAGTTTTTTCCTTAGCATTATTTTTATCATGCTTTTCTTACATTTTTGCTCAAAACATAGCTAGTGGACAGGCTGTTGTAAGAGAAGGGGCTGATGGTTATTTGAGAGAGAAGCATAAGTTGTTTGAGCTTAATTATCAGCTTTTTGGAGACTTCATGAGGTCTGATCTTCGAGAGGCTAATAGATGTCTTGATACATGTGCGAGAATCGCCAATGAACTTGGAGATAGTCTTTACGTTGCCATGGTGCTTCATGGTAGAGGATATATCTTGTTGGAACAGGGCAATCCTAGATTAGCAATTGAGTGCCTTAAGACGGCTCTTGACATTTCAAAGAGAAATGTATTTAAGGATCGAACGATCTATATATTGAATAGCTTGGCAATAGCCTACTCCGCGAATGTTGAGTATGACAAGGCTCTATTGATACACCTTGAATCATTAAGGTTGAGAGAATCAAATAATGCGTCTAGAGCTGATATTTCGGTAACTCTTGGAAATATTGGCAACGTGTATGCGGAGCTTGGCGATTACGAAATGGCCTTAGAGTACTATAATAGAAGTTACAGTATTAAAATTGATAGCGGTTTCTATGAGGATATACCTTATTTAATTGCCAATATTGCCGCAACTCAGATCAATCTTCATAGATATTCTGAATCATTAGTTTCGCTTGAAAGGGCTCGATCTTTTTGTGATTCTATTTCCTGTGATCAAAGGATTTTGAGTCAGTTGGGATTATTGGAGGGAACTTGCCAAATGGCTTTTGGAAAGGTAAATAGTGGCCTTTCGATTTTATCAGGTGTTTCACATGAGTTAAAAAAATTGAATAGTGTTAGTGCACTTTCTGAATGTTACTTTCGTATAGCGGTTGGCTTGGCCCGGACTAAAAGGTATCACCTTGCTATAAAGTATTGTGACTCGAGCGGCAATTTGGCCCCTAATTTGGCACATAGGAAATTGGCAATTAAGAGGCTTATCCTTAGAGGAAAGTGCATGGCGGCCCTTGGTCGATTCGATTCAGCATTTGCTTCTGCCCTAAGCGGATATAGACTTGATTCTGCTCTTTCTCGATCTATCCTATTAACTAGAGTATCTGCAGTGGAGGCGTTGATGCAAGAGCGAGAAAATTCTCTTAAGATAAAAGCACAGGAGGATCGACTTAGGTATCTGCATAATGAGATAATAGATAGTCGACTGCTATTGACTGCGCTCATATCGATTGCGATACTCGGTATGTTTTTGTTAATGGCTTCAATTAGAATTAGCCGACAACGCAGGAAAATTAATTCACTTCTCTCTGAAAGAGTTGTTGAAAGTACATATGAACTATCAAATGCTCAATATTCTATGAATCATTCACATGAAACCTTGAAACTCATGGTATTGAAGCTGGAATCCACTCTGCAGGCGGAACATGCAACCCTAAGTGGGCTTAAGATGCTTTCAAAATTTGATTCATCAATCAGTGAGCAGCAATATTTGGAGAAGGCGGATGAGGCTTGCTTGCGGTTGTTTAGAATAATAAAGGAGTTCAAAGAAGTTTCTCTTAAGTAACCACAAACAGCCGCCCCGTCGTCACGGGGCAGCTATCTATGAAAAGGTAATTCTACCTACCTTAATTAAATTGATTCGGGTCGGAGAGCATCCGGCCGTCGGCCTTCACCTCTACGTATTTGGTCTGCTTTGCAATAACCGGCGTATTCTTCGTGCCGGTGCTCGCCAACGTTACTACCAATACCACACATGCTGAAGCGATGATGAACAATGACTTTTTCATAACCGTAATGTTTTGTTGTTGTAGAATTTCTTTTCGTAATGAATTATTATTTGCAACCAGGGCCGCCAAAGGCACACTTGTCGGTAGTGGTCGTCTCACGCGGCTTCACGTTGTCTTCGGTGCAGGAGCTCAGGCTGGCTGCGGTGATCAATGTGAGGGCAAGGATGTAGAATAGCTTTTTCATAGGAATTGTTTCTTTAGTTGGTGGATGAAATTACTTGCAGCCAGGTCCGCCAAAAGCACACTTGTCGGTAGTGGTGGTCTCACGGGGTTTCACGTTGTCTTCGGTGCAGGAGCTAAGGCTTGCAGCAGTAATCACAGTAAGGGCAAGGATGTAGAATAATTTTTTCATGGGTTTGTCTGTTTGTCGTCTGTTGGGAATAAGAAAAAAATCAAAATCGATTACTTGCAGCCAGGGCCGCCAAAAGCACACTTGTCGGTAGTAGTGGTTTCGCGTGGCTTCACATTGTCTTCGGTGCAGGAAGACAGGCTGGCAGCGGTAATCACAGTGAGGACGAGAACGTAGAATAACTTTTTCATAGCAGTTGGTTTTAGGGTTTTTTTCGTTAAGTTGGTTTTGCTGCACACCGTTCGTCGGCGACAACAGCACAAATGTCGCAGATCACTATTATCTGTGTCGTGTAATATTTTTGAAGAAAGTACAAGTGTACCAAAAGAAGAGCCGTTTTCTGCACATTTTGGCCTTTGCCATCGCCATTTGCCTCCCGGCAGCCCGGGGGCATGCGCAGGAAAACCGGGAGATCGACAGCCTCAAAAAACTGCTCCCAAAAACCCAGGGAATAGACCGGTTCGAAACGCTCTACAACCTGTTCCGCACCCACCTGAATGTGGATAATAATATAGCCCTAGACTACGCCAAAGAGGCCTACGGGGAAGGAAAGAAAACCGGCGATACCCTCATTATTATTCGCGCCCTCCACGCCCGGGCCCACTGCCTCCGGATGGTGAATGATTACGGCAATGCCCTCGACGATTACCTCAATGTGTTGGCCATCGCCCGCCGCAACCAGGACCGGGGCACGAAATACAAACAACAACTCAAGTACATCCTGAACAGCCTTACCCAGGCCTATAACGCGCTGGGGGTGTATGACCTTGCTTTGCAGTACAGTTTTGAGTCACTGAAGATCCGCGAGGAGGAGGGCGATCCGGGCGAAATTGCTACAACGTACAACAACATTGGGGTGATCTACAACGGCCTCGGCGATGACGAAAGTGCCCTTAAATACTATGAAAAATCGGTCAAGCTCAAGCAGGACAACGGGATTACGTTTGAGTTGGACCAGGTCATGCTCAACCTCGTGGAGAAACTGTATGACCTCGGCCGGTATCCGGAGGCTGAGCAAAAGGTAATGGAGGCCAATAAGATCCTCGACAGTGCCAAGGCGCCGATAGGCTATGGGTTTGGCAAATTGGACATGGGCAAACTGTCTATGGCCAGGGGCAACTATAAGCAGGCCGAGGGCTATTTGAAACGGGCCCTGACCATCTTTCAGAAAATCGGTTCAACGGACTTAATGACGCAAGCCTTGCTGGCACTCGCCAAACTGCACGCCGATCAGCGCCACTATGACGAAGCCATCCGCTACCTCAACAATGCCATCGACATCGGTACACGCCCGCAAAAACTCGATGCCTATGAACTCTTCGCCAGAATTCATACCCTGAAAGGGGACTACAAACTGGCATCGTATTACCAGGACCTGCACCTCAAGCTCAACAAGGAGATTTTTCGAAGCGACCTGATCGCCCGCGTCAGCACCATCCAGACGGCCTTCGAGCAAAGGAAGAACCTCCAGACCATCGCTGAAAAAGACCAGATCCTCGAACTCAACCGCCGCAGTATAGCCCAACAGCGCAACCTCAATATCCTGCTGGTGGTAGTGATCGTACTCACGGCCACGTTTATCATTTTGGGTTATCGCAACTACCTGAAAATCAAGTCGGTAAATACGGCTTTAGCCTCCGCCAAACGCATGATTGAGGTGCAGAACAAACTCCTCGACCAGCAGGTGCAGGAAAAGACGAAAGAGCTGGTGAGCACCAACGAGGAACTGGTGAAGGTGAACGGTGAACTGGACCACTTTATCTATAAGACCTCCCACGACATCCGCGGTCCGCTGGCCAGCCTCAAGGGCATGGTGAACCTCGCCAAGATGGACATTCAGGATGAGAAGGCACAAGGCTACCTCGCCAAACTTGACATCACCGCCGAGAAGCTCAACATGGTGCTCACGCGCCTGCTCATCGTGAACCGTATCAACCACGCCGAACTCAAACCCGAACCCATCGACATCGAGCCCATCATCCAGGAGGTGCTGTTGCTCGAGGTGAAGAAGGGGGTGCCTGAAAAAGTGAAGGTGGAGTACCACGTAGACCAATTGGTGCGTGTGTATTCCGACCGGGAGATGGTGCGCATCATCCTCGAAAACCTGATCGACAATGCCATCAAGTTTCACAATGACTCACCGCGGGTGGAATCGTTCGTGGACATCCGAGTAACCATAGAAAATAATCAGGTGGTCGCCCGCGTGGTGGATAACGGGGTGGGCATCGCCGAGGCCAACCGCAACACCATCTTCCAGATGTTTGTGCGTGCCAGCGAGCGCTCCGAAACCGGCGGCCTCGGACTCTACCTGGCGAAGATCGCCTCCGAAAAACTGGGCGGAGAGATCCGGCTCAACTTCACGCCGGAGAACTACACCGAGTTCATCGTTCACTTCCCCGTAAACCTCGACGATGTGATCGGGCGGCGCATGGCCGAGCAGATCAAACACGATGCCGACCGCATTCAGGTGCGCGACACCCGGATCAATTCTCCAGGGGACTCATTAAAATTGTGAGCATCCTAACAACCCCTTATCGATTCCCTGCACAATGGACGTCGGGGTGGCAGGTGGGACAAGCCTAAGCAATACTGATTGGGATCGCAAGCTTCGGACCAACCAGCATTCCACTTCGCGCCTTTGCGCCTCCGCGGCAAGAAGCCCAGATATTTACCCCCAGCACCCATGACGAACACGCGCCGGAGAATGTTAGTTTTGTGGGTTAATTATACCCCATGCCGGATCCCCGATCGATCAAGCGTTATACTGTCACCTCAGCCCTGCCGTATGCCAACGGACCCAAGCATATTGGCCACCTGGCGGGGGCCTATATCCCGGCCGATGTCTATGTAAGATTTCTGCGCCTTTTGCAGAAAAATGTCGTGTTCGTGTGCGGAAGTGACGAACATGGTACAGCCATCCCCAATCAGGCCCTGAAGGAGGGCACCACGTCGCAGGCCATCATCGACAAATACCATGGGTTGATCCGCGATTGTCTGCATGCACTCGGTATCTCATTCGACATCTATCACCGCACCAGCGAACCGATCCACCACAGCACGTCGCAGGAGATGTTCCTTAACCTCTTCAACAAAGGGCTGCTCACTGAAGTAACGTCAGAACAATACTTCGACCCGAAAGTGCAGGTGTTTCTGGCCGACCGTTACATCATGGGCACATGTCCGCGTTGCGGCAACCCCAATGCTTATGGGGATCAGTGCGAGAAGTGCGGCTCCACGCTGAGTCCGAGTGAACTTATCAACCCCCGCTCGACCTTGTCGGGTGCGGCGCCGATATTAAAGCCCACCAAACACTGGTACTTGCCTTTACAAGACTATGAACCCTGGCTGCGTGAATGGATATTGAAGTCGCACGCCGAGGACTGGAAGGCGAACGTCTATGGACAATGCAAGTCGTGGATCGATGCCGGCCTTCAGCCGCGCGCCATGACCCGCGACCTCGACTGGGGTATCAAGGTGCCCTTGCCCGATGCCGATGGAAAAGTATTGTACGTGTGGTTTGATGCGCCGATCGGCTACATCTCCGCCACCCGCGCCCTCTTCGAAGAGATGAGCAGCGGCAAGTTGAAGTTTGCCACGCCGCAATCCGACTTCGGCAAGGTGCAGGCCGACGATTGGAAGAAATACTGGCAGAGCGACGACACGCAGCTGATCCATTTTGTAGGAAAGGACAACATTGTATTTCACTGTATCATCTTCCCGGTAATGCTCCATGCAGCGGGAGAATACATCCTGCCGGAGAATGTGCCCGCCAATGAGTTCATGAACCTCGAAGGCGACAAGATGTCTACGAGCCGGGGCTGGTCCATCGAGATGCATGAATACATCGCCGACTTCCCCGACAAGCCGGATGTGTTGCGCTACGCATTGCTCACCAACCTACCGGAGACGAAAGACAGCGAGTTTACCTGGAAGGACTTCCAGGCGAAGAACAACAATGAGCTGGTGGCCATCTTCGGGAATTTTGTGAACCGGGCGCTGGTGCTTACGCAAAAGTATTTTGACAACAAGGTGCCCGTGCGTGGTGCGCTGACTCCGGTGGATGAAGCCGTGATTGCCGCTGTGAAGGAATATCCCGGCAAAATTGCGTCCGCCATTGAAGCGTACAAGTTCCGCGAGGCAACGGCCTTGTTGATGGACCTGGCCCGCACCGGCAACAAGTACCTCGCCGAGACCGAGCCGTGGAAGCTCGCCAAGACCGACATGGGCAGGGTAGGAACGATCCTGAACCTCGCGTTGCAGATTTCCGCCAACCTCGCGATTGTGGCCGAACCTTTTCTGCCGTTTTCGTCGAGGAAGCTGAAAGGCATGCTGGCGTTAGGTGATCTCACCTGGCAGCAGACCGGTCATGTTGATCTGCTCGCAGCGGGTCATGCGTTGGGAGAGGCGTCGTTGTTATTTGAAAAGATTGAAGATGCCGTCATTGACGCGCAGATAAAGAAACTTACCGCAAACAATATGGAAGCAGCAGGAGGGAGTGCCCCCGCAGCCGTGAAGCCGTTGAAGTCGGAAGTCACCATCGATGACTTTGGCAAGCTGGACATCCGCATCGGCACCGTGACGGCAGCAACGAAGATGGAGAAGAGCGACAAACTGTTGAAGCTTACCGTTAACAGCGGTCTCGATACCCGCACTATCCTGAGTGGTATTGCGAAGCACTATACCCCGGAGGAGATGGTGGGCAAGCAAGTGACCTTTATTGCCAACCTGGCGCCACGCAAGATGATGGGCATTGAGTCGCAGGGGATGATCCTGATGGCCGAGGACAAAGACGGCAAGCTGAAGCTATTGCACCCGAGCGGGGAGGTGAATCCCGGGGCGACGGTGAGTTAATTCGTTCATCATGCTTGCCATTCAAATCGATCACACCATTCAGGCGCCGGCTTCTGTGGTATGGTCGTATTTGAGTGACCTGAATAAGTTTGCTGAGGTACATCCCATCATTTGCAAAGTAGATACCTATGGAGATGGGGCGTACCGGCTGTATGAGAAATTGCCGTTGGGACCCATTTCATTCCGGTTCAGTTACCCCGTGCGGGTGACACTCGATCCGAAGGAAAGCATCATCCGGTATGAGTCCACGGTACTGGGCATTGCGAGGCTCGACATGCGCTTTCATATCGTGGATCGCGGCGATCATTCCGTGACGCATGAAGTGGTTGAGATCCGGTCGCGGCTTCCGGTGGAGCGGTACACGGCAGAGGAATGCCGGAAGTATCACAGCATGGTGTTTGCGAACATCGAAAAGACAACAAAAAAGTAGTGGTTGTTGCTTCGGCTTTGCAAGGCAGATACCCCTTTCTGACTATTCAATAGTTCAATTATTCTTCCGATTTTTCGGGAATGTGCACCTTCCTGTTTCGCAGCCTGCTATTGGGCGTGGTTCTGGCGAACGGAGCCCTGCCCGTATCGGCACAGGCCAATGAAGTGCATCTGCCCGGCCTCATGCATGAGGTGGTGGATACGGTAAATAATCAGTCACACGGTTTGCTTTTTTATGACTCCGTCGCCGTCGCGGAGTACGAATATGATGTTAAGCTCGAGATGCCTGGCGGATGGCCCGGGTTCTTCCGGTATTTTACCGCGAAGGTAAGCGGTCACCCTACGGCGGTTGTTGGCACCCAGGCGAGCTTGAGTTTTCTGGTGAGTGCATCAGGTATGGTGCACTCGGTGGAGGTAGAGGGCGCCTCAGAAACGTTGGCCGAACTGATGACCAAAGCGGTAACAACCATGCCGCGTTTTCCATTAAAAGGAATGCAGGGTCCGCCGTACCGCGTTGTGCTCTGGATTGAAAATGCAGATCAGGTGTTTAAGATGATTGGCGAGTCAGCGGCACCACGCGGTGGCATGGCAGAGTTTTATAAACAGGTAGCCCTCAATATGCGTTACCCGGAGGCGGCAAAGAAAAAGAAGATACAGGGACAGGTGTTCGTGGAGTTTGTGGTGGAACGGGACGGGCGCCTCACCGGAGCCCACGTGCTCCACGGTGTTGGTTTCGGCTGCGATGAAGAGGCGATACGCCTCGTGTCATCATCCCCGCGATGGACACCCGGTAAGATGTACGGCCGACCCCAGCGGCAATTGTATGTATTGCCGATACAGTTTGGGAAGGAGAAGTAGTGTTAGATAATCTTTTTTATTTCACGAGCAACCTCCCCACAATCAACACCACAAAGAGTTGACCGAAAAGGGCTTCCACGGTGGCCAGTGATGTAACCATGCCGGCAACAGCTCCATAGGGATTGTCCATGCCGCTGAGCACGATAAAGCTGAACTCGATTCGTTTCATGAATGCCATGGTCTGCAAAGGCAGATCCACCCCCAGGCACTGTATGTCGAGGATACACACCAGTTCATAGGCACTGCCAAACGCCAGACCGATCATAAGATAAATACAGGCCGCTCCCCAGAGCCGCATCCCGAGCCCCAGGTCTTTGCGAAAGAACTCCTGCAGGGTGAAGTAGATCACGCACCCTTCCACGATCAGCAGGCTACCCTGGATGAATGCCAGTACAGATCGATACACCGGATTTACCGGCATGGGGAAAAACGGATTCACGGCTACGAACCCCAGCAGGAATACGCCCATGATCAGTACAAAATTGATTCGTATCAGGCGCTCGTTGGCGGTATAGTTTCGCAGCATGTCCCACAACAGGAAGACATATACGCCCAGAACCAAAAAGAAGATTGTTTCTGCAATCTGAATGTGGTAGGGGAACCCCAGGTGGCTGAACAAAGGAAGAAGAAATAAGGTCAAGATGATTCCGCCCTGCACCACGGTAGCCCGACGGAAGTCCGCCATCTTTTCATCTGACAATTCCTGTCGTTCGAGATTACGGGAGGCGAGAAACTGGAGGAGTTTTTTGGCCATCCCCGAAGTTCCGAATTTCTATCGAATGCGACCAGGGGTCAAAGGCCAAATTGCCTGGCTTGCTGGGCATACAACTGTTGCGCTACCTGTTCGTCTTTGATGTGGTAGCGGCCACTCAGGTGTTTCACAATTTTTGGCCCCTCATAAATGGGTATGATGGTTGTATTCACCCAGTAATGAGATCCGTCTTTGGCCCTGTTCTTGATCACGCCCCGAAAGACTTCGCCTTGCCGGATGACGTCCCACAGGTGCTGGAAAAGTTTCTTTGGCATGTCCGGGTGGCGGACAATATTATGGGGCTGGCCCAGGAGCTCATTCAGCCCGTACTGGGATACCCGGCAGAAATTATCATTGGCAAAAATGATGCGTCCCTGGGGATCGGTTTCAGACATCAATGTATCTTCAGCGAGTATGATGGGGTTCTCCATGACGGCATCTGCTCCTCCGATCAAAGGTGTCGGCGAGACAGCATTAGGGTGCTTTAACCCGAAAAATGCAGGGATGCATCAGGGTGGCACATGAGCATTGTCAGGGAGAATTATGATTTTTGTCATGGTTTCAGCTACCATTCTGGTAACCACGTATTTTGGTACCGTCTTTCAATCACAAAATTATGAGTCAGCGATTCTGGGTTGTGCTTCACTGGATTTTACTCCCCCTTTGGGTGTTAGGCGCAGGTCTCAACATGGCTCGTATTCATGGTGGTTTCCTCACCAATTATTTGTCGGACATCACATTTCCTCCCTACTTCTACATCTTCATGAGGGGTCTGCACAATCACAAGATACCCGCTTCTGTACAATGGTTTGCCCACACTCCCGAACGCTCCTTTTTTGGAATCTGGATCGTGGGCGTTATTTCCGAAGTATGCCAGTACTACTGGCCCCGTGGAATTTTTAGAGGTACCTTTGATCCCTGGGACATCGCCAGTTATACCGTAGGGCTGGTGGTCTGTTACTGGCTTGATAAAAAAGGAACTGCGGAAAATCAGATCAGGATTTGATCGTTATGATGTTGGTATTGTGTGTTTGAAATTCTCACTATGACTATGAAAATTCGTTTTGGACTTCTCGTGTTACTGTTGGCCTTCGCTTGTACAGATCCCACTTTACCGACAATCGAACAAACACCGGTGGTGACGCTATTTCAAAAAGTGTTGGGTGGAACCCAAACCGATACGGGGCGCGGGATTGCCACCTTTGCCGATGGCTCGCAGATTGCAGCAGGCACTACGCGCAGTGTAGACGGCAACCTGACCAGCAGTCATGGTGGCACCGATGCCTGGCTGGCTCGCATAGATGCCGGCGGGGTATTGGTCTGGAATAAACCTTATGGGGGACTGGGGCAAGATGAATTCACGGCCCTCGTCCCTATCACCGATGGTGGCGTACTCGCAGTAGGCAGTACCACCAGCAACGATGGGGATGTCACCGCTAATCACGGTCTTCGCGACATTTGGGTTGTACGATTGAATGGCAGTGGAGATATCCAATGGCAAAAGACTTTAGGGGGCAGCGGCGATGAATTTGCCAATGCGGCCCTGATCCTGTCGGATGGTTCTTTCATTATCGCAGGATATACGGTTAGCAATGATGGCGATGTGAGTGGTAATCACGGTGCCGAGGATATTTGGGTGATCAAACTGGACGGGACTGGAAAACTTCTTTGGCAGAAAACCTTTGGGGGTACCTTCCGCGATGTTGCCAACGACATTGCCTTAGCGCTGGACGGTGGATTTGCGGTGGCCGGTGAGACTTCCAGCTCCGATGGAGATGTGGGCGGCTCACGTACTTCAAAAGACTATTTGATCATCCGCATGGATGCCAACGGAAACAAGGTTTGGTCAAAGGCCCTGGGCAGCAGCACTGAAGATGTTGCTACGGCCGTAACCACTGCATCGGATGGTACAATCACCGTAGCTGGCTATGCATCGTCCAATGACGGGGATGTCGCTGGAAGCACACTTACTTTGGATAATATTTGGGTGGTGAAGGTAGACGGCGTTGGCACAATGATTTGGCAAAAGACATTCGGCGGATCAGGCCTGGATCGACCTACGGATATCATCACCGCGGCTGATGGATCTTACCTGGTACTGGGACAAACCACCAGCAACGATGGCAACGTGAAAGGCAACCATGGGCAACTCGATGCCTGGCTCATCGACATTACCGGTAGTACTGGGACCTTGATCTGGCAGCAGACCTTTGGGGGTACGGCTAACGATGTCTTTTATAACTTTTCCATTACCTCCGACAATGGCCTGGCCATGGCAGGCAGCACCCTGAGCAACGACGGCGACGTCACCGGCAACCATGGAGATATGGATATGTGGGTGATGAAGGTGCATTAGTGGAGAGTTTTTTAGCCCGTTTACTTAGGGAAGGTAGCGCCAGACTGGCCGGAAACTGGCCCAAAACCAGAAGTAAACCTTAGTCAAACCTGCTGGCAACAAGCAATTCGGTAGCAACCTCTTTGCTGGATGATAGCTAACTCATAGGAGAAAAGTCCCGATAAGGTCCCGGTAAGGTCTGGTTAAGGTCTGAGTAAGGTCCCGATAAGGGGGGAATTTTGACTGCCTTTTTGTATCGGAACATGGCGGACCGTAGATGGTTTTTGGTACTTTCACCAGGTACTTCAAGTAAGTAAATACGCGGGTAGCGATCAACAAACCGATGAAAATTTTTCCAGCGTCTAATAATTGATTTCATATGAAGCTTAAACCTGCTGGTTGGAAAGAATTCATGATTGAATTCATGATGATATTCTTCGCGATAGTATTTGGCTTTCTGGCCGACAATTTCAGGGAGAGTCTGGCTGAACGCAAAGAATTGAGTGACTATATGAAGTCGCTCCTGATCGACCTGGAAAAGGATCGTGAAGAATTAAAGAATAATTCGGAATATGGAAAGATTACCATTCTTGGCAATGACTCACTGACTCACTTATTGGCACAAAAGGACCTCCGAGGCAAGGAAAGGGCACTCTACCATTATTATGCACTTTTTGCGACAGGAATAAGTATTCCCTTTCATGACAGAACTATTTCACAATTGAAGTACTCGGGAAAATTCAGAATCATTGAAAATCAGAATGTATCGGATGCTATAGTTGACTATGAAAAAAGTGTGATAGGTCTGAAAACTGCAAATGAAGGTCTTTGGAACAATAACATCATTCAGTTCAGTCAGAATTCAAGCTCCAGGTTGTTTGACTTTTCAATTGTGTATCAATATCAGCAGATGGCAAAGAAATATAAATTGGAATGGAGCAAAGTTGGATACCCTGATGATGTTAGACTTTTTTCCTATGACAGAAATGACATTAACCAGTTTAGAAATGCACTGGGTATGGCCAGGAAACAAGATGTTGGTGTGCTGGATGGAAACGACCGGATACTCAGCATGAATATTAGACTGGATTCCCTGATTAGAAGGGTATACTTTAGGTAATTCATACAATGTCATGCGATGAGAAAACTGATTGTGATATTGACCGTTGTCCTCCTGAATAATTGCGAAGAACCTGAACGGATAATGGTAAGTGCAGTTAAAATCATAAAGGTAAATCAGCATTCATTCTTATCGGATCATGAGAGGAAATTAATCACTGTCAATAAGGCCAATCAGATTATTGATGAATTACTTATCTACCCGGACACCGGAGCGGGTTGTGATGCATATCTTTTTGATGCTGAGGATGCCTATATCCTGGTTGACTGTAATGGGCAGTGGATAAGGATTGACAAATCAGGCGGAAAGCTTAAAATGGATGGATGGAATTGGGGTAAAAAATTGCCGGATAATTACCTCGGCCTGTTTCATACTGTTCGGAAGGACTCAATTTACAAGTATACTTCCCAGACCCGGGTTCAGGAGAAAGAGGTTTATCGATTTAAGGATCCAACATAAGAGATATTGAACGCTTGGCGATAAAGGCGGAATTGGATGTCGCAATTTGCGACTTCCAATTTTGTCAAACTGCATGGCTCAATGGTTGAGTGTAGAACAACCGTGACGGGTAAAGCCTCACTAAGAAGATAGTCCTGTTTTCCGGCAACCTTGCCTTTAGGCTTTTTGCCCATGGGAGGAGACTTTTGCCGGGTACATGAGTAAACGAATCACCAACGAGGCAATCGTCAATCAGATTTATCACATCCGTGGCCGGAGCGTAATGATCGACCGTGATCTGGCAGTGCTCTATGGAGTGCCCACCAGGCGCCTGAACGAGCAGGTTAAACGGAACATCAGGCGATTTCCGGAGGACTTTATGTTCCAACTAACTCGACGCGAACTGGCGATTTGGAAGTCGCAAATTGCGACATCCAATAATATCCGAATGGGCTTGCGTAAGTTGCCTTATGCATTCACGGAGCAGGGCGTGGCCATGCTTTCCAGTGTGTTAAACAGCACTACTGCTATCGAAGTGAATATTGCCATCGTTCGCGTGTTCACCCGGTTACGCGAAGTACAACTCAGCAATAAGGATATATTGATGAAGTTGGAGCGGATCAGAGGCAGTATGCTCAAAAGTGAGCGCCGGATAACCAAAAATGAAAAGGATATTCTTGAAGTATTTAGGGTGATGAAAGCTTTGCTGAGTCCTTCAGTAAAACCCATGAGAAAGATTGGTTTCCGGCAGCGGGTGTCCGGGTGAGTCATTAAATAGCCGAAGGTCGGGAAAGCGCAATGATGTATCACCTTTAAAATAATTGGAAGTCGCAATTTGCGACATCCAATTTCCGGGACTCAATTTTTTTCCGTGTTGTGAATATTCATCGCCCGTTCTACACCGATTGTGCAGAACGAAAACACTGTCTCAATGGCTGTATCCATGATGGCAGGGAGTGATTGAATCTCTTCCGGTCCAAAGTTGCTCAGTACATAATCAACCTGCTTGCCCTTCGCGAACTCACTGCCGATCCCCATCCGCAGTCTTGCATAATCTTGTCCGCCGAGGGTGGCCTCAATGTTCTTCAATCCATTGTGTCCTGCCGAGCTTCCCTTCGCACGCAAACGCTGAACCCCAAAAGGGAGGGCGATTTCATCCACCACAACCAATAGGTTTTCTTTCGGGATCTTTAATTCCTGCAGCCAGTACGCGATGGCTTTGCCACTCAGGTTCATGTAGGTATTGGGTTTGATCAGGTGAAGCTGTTTGCCCTTGTACTTGAATTCGGCCTTGTCGGCCAGTCGACTGGTGGTGAAAGCAAAGCCGTGGTTGTCGGCCATCCGGTCGAGGGTGAGAAAGCCGATATTGTGCCGGGTGAGTTCATACTCCAGACCAATATTTCCCAAACCTGCGATCAGAAACTTCATGTGAATACCGTGATGGTCAAAGTTAATCGGATAAACCTTACCCTGCTAAAGGGGTTTTGCTTGTACAATGAAAACAAAAAATCCCGCCTGCGGAGCAGACGGGATTTGATCCAAGGAGAAGTAATAATTACTTCTTCTTCGGTTCTTCTTTCTTGGGAGCTTCTGCCTTTTTAGCATCGGCGGCCGGAGCAGCAGCGGCAGCAGCGGCTGCGGGGGCAGCGGCATCAGCAGCACCTTCAGCGGGCTTGGCAGTTTCTTCAGCCAGTTTCGCGGCGCGAGGAACTTCCACAACGGCGATGGAAGCTTTCGGCGCATCGATGAATGTAAGGCCAGGCATCTTAATATCTCCCACTTTCACAGCGTGGTGGAAGTCCAGTTCAGAACAGTCAACATCGATGTGGTCCGGCATATCCTTGGGCAAGCCCATTACCTTCAGGGAAGCCTTCTTGCGCACGAGCGTACCCCCTTTGGATACGCCGGGAGCCTGGCCGACCAGACGGGTGGGGATTTCCATTTTGATCTTGCGATCTTCTGCAATGCGCAGGAAGTCGGCGTGCAGGATAATTTCACTCACCGGGTGAAACTGAGCCTCCTGAAGGATGGCCTGACACTCATCACCTTCAATGTTCAGGTGAACGAAGTGAGCTTCGTTGGTGTAAATGATGTCGCGGAACAGAATCACGGGTGCATAAAAGTGAATTTGTTCGCCGCCGCCGTACAGTACGCAGGGGACATTTCCGGACTGGCGGATATTTTCAGCATCCGTCTTGCCGAGATTTGCTCTTCGATACCCTATAATCTCAACAGTTTTCATGATTAATAATTGGTTGGTTATAAATAAAAATTGATTACAGCTTAATGAACAACGAGCTGATGGACTCGTGATCGTGGATCTTCCGGATGGCTTTTGCAAACAGGTTGGATACCGACAATACTTTGATCTTGGGTGTTTGTTGCTTTAACGGGATCGTGTCGGTCACCACAATTTCCTCCAGGTTAGACTTTTCGATGTTTTCATAGGCATTACCACTCAGCACGGGGTGCGTACACACCGCGCGTACGGAACGCGCGCCGTTGTCTTTCAACAATTGGGCAGCCTTGCATATCGTGCCAGCCGTGTCTACGAGGTCATCTACGAGGACCACATCCTTGCCTTCCACTTCACCGATCAGTCGCATCGACTCAACTTTGTTGGCCTCTTTGCGGTACTTGTCGCAAACGGCAAGGTCGGCATTAAAGTACTTGGCAAAACTGCGGGCCCGCTTGATGCCGCCCACGTCAGGGGTAGCGAACATGATGTTTTCGAGACCCAGACTCTTGAGGTATGGTATAAAAATGTAGGCACCATCCAGATGGTCTACCGGAATATCAAAGAACCCTTGAATCTGGTCGGCGTGCAGGTCGCAGGTCATGATGCGGTGTGCGCCGGCGGCAGAGATGAGGTTGGCAATCATCTTGGCGGCGATGGCAACCCTCGGCTTATCCTTGCGGTCTTGGCGGGCATAACCAAAATAGGGAATCACGACATTCACGTTCTCGGCACTGGCCCGGCGGGCCGCATCGATCATGAGCAAAAGTTCCAGAAAATTGTCGGCAGGAGCGAAGGTAGACTGAACGATAAACACGTCGTGGCCGCGAACAGACTCGGCCAGGTAGGGCGACATCTCTCCATCACTGAATTGCTGGTAGTTAACCTGCCCCAGCGATTCACCATAGGCCTGGGCGATCTTGTCGGCCAGGTAGGTTGTTGCGCGTCCTGAAAATATTCTTACTGCCATGCGACGAATTAAAAATCCCGCTTAGCGGG